>DASRZY010000087.1:0-2703 GCA_035685905.1 Syntrophales bacterium | reverse complement strand
GGTTGACGAGCAGCTTGAGATGGGCCATGACGTCCTTGACATGGGCCGTTTCGTAGAACTTCATCCCCCCGAACACCTGGTAGGGGATATTGCGCCGGGCCAGTTCGGCCTGAAGCGGGATGGAAAGATAGGCTGAGCGGAACAAGACAGCCTGGTGCCCCAGGTCCACTCCTTCGTCACGGAACTCTTTGATCATCCGAGCCACCCACTCGGCCTCTTCGTGGATGTCCCTGAAAAACAGAACGGTCGGCTTGTTGCCGCTGTACTTTCTCGCCGACGTCAGGCACTTGGAGTATTTCTCCTTCATATTTTCCATGACCGTGTTGGCCACGTCCAGTATGGCCTGCGTGCTCCGGTAGTTCTCCTCGAGCTTGATCAGCCTGTACTCGGGGAACCGGACGGGAAATTCCATGATGTTGCGATGGGAGCCCCCGCGGAAGCCGTAAATGCTCTGGGCGTCATCCCCCACGATCATGATGTTCCGGTGACGTTCGGCCAGCAGGAAGGCGATCTCGCCCTGGAGGCGGTTGGTGTCCTGGTACTCGTCGACCATGATGTAGCGGTACTTGTCGGAGAGCCGCTCCCGGATCGTCTCCTGGTCCAGGAGAATCCTCAGGTAGAGCAGCAGATCATCGTAGTCCAGGTAGTTCTTGGCCAGCTTGTACCGGGTGTACTGGCGGCGGATCTCTTCTATGGCTTCGGAGAACTCGAGGAAATGGGGGTATTCTTTTTTCAGGATCTCACCGATGGGGACATGCTTGTTGATGGACATGCTGATGATGGCCTTCAAGGTGTCCTTCCTGGGGAAGCGCTTTTCCTTCTCGAAGATGCCCAGCTGCGTGCAGCAGCGGTGGATGGCCTCCTCGGCATCCCCCTCGTCGAGCACGGAAAAGGAATCGGCAAGCCCGATGACATGGCCGTATTTCCTGAGCTGCCTGTAGGCAAAGGAGTGGAAGGTCCCGCCATCGACGTTCTTGCACCTCGGGTCGTGCCGCGCCGCGCGGGAGAGCATCTCCTTTGCCGCCTTGCGGGTGAAGGTCAGAAGGAGGATCGAGTTGGGGGTTATGCCGCTCTGGACGAGATGGAGGACCCGGTACTCGATCACCCGCGTCTTGCCCGAACCGGCCCCGGCAATCACCAGGACGGGCCCGTTTATGCTTGTGACCGCCTCATGCTGGGCGGCGTTGAGCTGTTTTTTCAAGTCGATCATTATTTTCCTTTTACCCGTGTATTTATTCAATCGGGTGCCGCCCGCGGCACAACAGCCGGGCAGACGACGGATCTGCCCTTGAGAGCATCGCAGCAGTGGAGCGGCTGGCGGCTGGACGCATGGGAACGAAACAGGGAGTGTGTCAGAAAGGGGTTTATCCCTTGCAGGTCAGGTACAGGATGTTCGGGTGCGTCTCGAGTCGCAACTGATTAACACACCCTTTTCCCATAGTCAATCCGGCGCGGCCGCAGGCGGCGGGAATGACAACGGCCCTGGCGAGTGCCCGTTATCCAATGGCCCGATCAGGATGGGGAATCGCCGATTCTCAGGCGCCTCGAGTGATGTTGCGGATCAATCTGCAGCCATTGTCCCGGAACACGTTCGCGTAAAAATCGCCGGAGAGATCGAGGTGAAGAAGATGCTCTATCTCATCCTCGCGGGTGTGAATCAGGTTGGGAAAATCCGAGCCATAGAGGATCCTGTCCTTGTACCGCTCGAGACAGTCGTTGCCAAGATTGAATCTGTATGGTGTCTGCGGCACGAAAGAATAGGACGTGTCCAGGTAAAGTCCCGGGTGACGGTCGAGCAGCCCGAGAAACGCTTCGAATTCAAGCCCTCCCATGTGCGGGATGTTGGCCGGAAGGTCGGGATAGCGATCCAGGAGTCTCTTGAAGTGTTCAGCCCCGACCAGAGCGCTTGCCCGTACGGGCCCTGTCCCGACATGCAGCAGGAGTCTCTTCTTTCTTTCAATCAACATCTCGTAGAGTGGAAAAAGCCGATTATCGCAAGGGGACAACTGCTGGACAACCAGCTGCAGCTTGAACCCGAGGATCTTCGAGTGATCAAGCAGCCTCGCTGCCGCTGCCGGCGCATCGTCATCGTCCGGGTGATAGGCGGCAAAACAGTACAGATCCGGGATTTCGTCGAGGACCCGAAGGTTCCAGTCGTTCAGAACCCGTGCAACCCCTTTTCTGTGCGCGTAGTTGGAATAGACGATATGCCCGACCCCACGCTCTCTCAGGTAGGCGACCGATTCCCGATAGTGAAGCTTGTACCGGATCTTCACAGCCAGCTTTTCTTCGAAATAGCGCCAGATCGCGTTGAAAAACCCGTCCGGAAACAGATGCACGTGAAAATCAATGATGGGATCGGGAAGCATCGGTCGCATCTCTCCTCTCACGAAACTGGGGCGGGAACGTCCCCGCCTGGAACCTGTGTTTCAAACCGCGGATTCCCCTTCGGGGATGTGTTGGGACACGGCCGCATAGGTGCAGCTCGCGAGAACGATGACGCAGCCGAAAAGCGCGCGCAGGGTCACCGGTTCATGAAAAAAGATCATGCCCAACAGGACGTTGATCACCGGGGTCAGCATGCAGAGCAGCGACCCCTCCGTCGCGCCGATGAATTTATAGGCATGGGTCATCTGCAGCTGGGCGATGGTGGCGAGCAGGCCGATTGCCAGCAAGGTGCCCCAAACGATCGGGGTGAAGGAA
>DASRZY010000086.1:0-25508 GCA_035685905.1 Syntrophales bacterium | reverse complement strand
CGACCTCCTCGACGAGGGCCTGCGTCCGCTCGTTGATCTCGCGGCTGTGCTCGGGCCTGCGGAAGAAATTGTACCGCAGCCCGTATCGGGAGCGCACGCCGGAGCGGATGTTGTCGAAGACGGAGAGTTCCTGGAAGACGTTGGTGATCTGGAACGATCGCGACAGCCCTTCGCGGTTGAGGACGTGGGCGGGCTTACCGGTGACGTCGCGGCCCTTGAACAGGATCGCGCCCGAGCTGGCCTTGAAATTCCCGCTGATGATGTTGAAGAGAGTCGTCTTGCCCGCCCCGTTGGGGCCGATGACGGCGTGGCGCTCCTTTTCCCTCACGGTGAAATCGACGCCGGTGAGGACCTTGAGCCCAGAGAAGTCCTTGTGGATGTCCTTGATGTGCAGGTATTCGCTCATGATGAAACTTCCTTGGCCGCAATGGGTTTGCCCGTGCCGCGCTTGCCGGCAAACAGGGTCTTGACGGACTGGATGATCTGCGTGAGACCGCCGGGGATGAAGAGAACCATGAAGACGAAGATCAGGCCCATGAACAGGGGCCAGCGGTCCGTGATGTCGCTCAGGTAGTTCTGGAGGATGACGTAGACGAGTGCCCCCAGCATCGGCCCCCAGAAGGTTACCGTCCCGCCCACGAAGGTCATGAGCAGCACCGTCGTCGTCATGTCGACGCTGATGGCCGACTGGGAGCAGAACTGGAAATGCAGCGTGAAGAATGCGCCGGCGAGCCCCGCCACGGCCCCCGTGAAGGTGAAGAGGATGAGCCGGCTGATGTTGGTGTTGTATCCCAGGAATTTCATGCGCTCCTCGTTTTCGCGCATCATCAGCACCGTCTGCCCCATGGCCGTCTGCGTGAAGTACCAGCAGAACACGATGGCCGCCCCGACGATGACGAGGGTGAAGTAGTAGAAACTCTCGATCCCCGCCATGTTGAACGTGGCGAACCCCAGGGCCAGATCGGGCCGCGTGATGCTCAGGCCGTCATCGCCGCCCGTCACGCTGTGCCACTTCGTCGCCACCGCATAGAAGAGCGAGTTGAAGGCCAGGGTGAGAAGTGCGAAGTAGGAGCCCTTGTGCCGCAGCAGAAGGCCCCCCGCGATGAAGCCGACTGCCGTCGTCATGGCGAGCGCAAGCCCGATGGCGCCCCACATGGACAGGCCCGGGATGTGGATCAGGGAAACGGCGACGGTGAAGGCCCCCATGCCGAAAAACATGGCGTGACCGAAAGAGAGCAGGCCCGCATAGCCGAGCAGCAGGTTGTAGCTGACGGCATAGAGGGCAAACACGATGATCTCCGTCAGCATGTTCAGGTGATACTGCTTGAGCACGAGCGGCATCAAGGCCCCGAGGACGAAAAGGACGGCGATGAGGAGATAGGGTGCGTTTTTCCGTGTCATCATTGCTTTTCACCAAAGAGTCCGGAGGGTTTGACGATCAGGACGACAGCCATGAGCAGGTAGACCAGGGCCACGGAGAGTTTCGGGAAGAGCAGGACCCCGAAGGACTGCAGCTCGCCGATGAGCAGCGAGGCGATCACGGCGCCCCCGAGGCTCCCGAAGCCGCCGACGACGATGACGACGAAGGCATCGATGAGGATCTCGTGGGCCATGCCCGGGTAGGTCGAGAGCAGCGGCCCCGCGATGACGCCCGCAAAGCCCGACAGGGCCGCGCCGAAGGCGAAGACGCCCATGAAGACGAGCGGGACGTTGAACCCGAGGGCATTCACCATTTCGCTGTCGTTGACGGCCGCCCGGAGGATGATTCCGAGGCGGGTCTTGTAGAGGATGAGTGCCATCAGGGTCCCCACGAAGACGGCGCAGACGAAGATGAAGATCCGGTAGACGGGGTAGGTGATGCCGATGATCTCGACGGTGTCGCCCAGGAAGCCCCCGATGTTCACAGCAAGCGGGAAGTTGCCCCAGGCCCACTTCACCACTTCCGTAATGATGTAGGCAAGCCCGAAGGTCAGAAGCAGCTCGTGCAGATGCCCGTAAACGTGGACGCGGCGAAGCAGGAACCTCTCGATGAGAGCGCCTATGGCGAACAGCAGAACGGGGCAGACCATCAGGGAGAGCCAGAACTGGTCCGTCGCCTGGAGAATCGTGTAGGAAAAGTAGGCGCCCAGCATGTACATGGCCGCGTGGGCGAAGTTCAGGACGTTCATCATCCCGAAGACCAGGGTCAGGCCTGCCGAGACGAGGAACAGAAGGCCCGCGTAGGCCAGCCCGTGGAGAAAGAAAACCGGGAATTCGCTCATGGGATCAACCTCTCTGTTTTACCCGACACCGCGTTCGCATGAACCGCTTTCCGTCAGCCGTGCTTCACTGCCCCGATGATCTCGTGGAGGATCCTCAGCAGCACCGTGTCGCGCTGCTGGATAATCTGCTGGATTTTCTCGGGCGTCCACTCGTAGAATCCCCGCCCGGTCTTTACGCCGGTCGCTCCCTCGGAGATGAGCCCTTCCAGGACAGCAGCAGGCTTTGTCGCCGACTCGAGATAAGGGAAGAGATACCGGTGGATGTCGCGAGTGAGGACAAGACCGGCCAGGTCTGCCGTCTCCATGGGGCCGATGAAGGGCATCCGGGCGCCGAAGCCGTACTTGACGACCTTGTCGATGTCCTCGGCGCTCGCGACCCCCTTGTCGCACAGCGAGATCGCCTCGCGCCACATGGCGTGCTGGAGACGGTTGCCGATAAAGCCCGGCACGTCCTTGAGGACCCGGACGGGGACCTTGCCGACCTTTTCCATGAGGGTGTACACCGTCTCGAAGATCGTCTCGTCGGTGCAGGCCCCCTTGATGACCTCCACGCAGGGCAGCACCTGGGGTGGGTTCCAGAAATGGGTTCCCAGGAAGCGGCCCTTGCGCGCCAGGGCCCCGCTGATCTCGGTGATGCTGATTGCGGAGGTGTTGCTGGAAAGGATGGCCTCGGGCGATGCAAAGCGCTCGATCTCCGCGAAGGAGTTCCTCTTGACCTTCAGGTCCTCCACGATGGCTTCGATGATGAACTGCGGCCCTTCGCAGAGCCCCTTAACAGAGGGACTGAGAGTGATGCGGTCGAGGCAGTCCCGCACGTCACCGGGTTTCGCGAGGTTGAGCGCGATGAAGACCTTGAAGTTCGAGGCAATGCGATCCTTGGCCGCCTTGAGCGTTGCATCGTCCACGTCATAGAGGTTGACCTTGTAGCCCGCCGAGGCAAATACCTGGGCGATGCCATGGCCCATGAGGCCTGCGCCGAGGATACCGACATGCTTGATGTCATGAAGCATCATGAGACTCAAGTCCTTTCCTTGCCGTTTGTGGGATTGCAGATGACCATGAAACACTTGACCTCTTTGGGGCCGGCGGACTCCCCCCAATGGGGGAGGCTCGAATCGAAATAGATGCAATCCCCCTCGTTGACGACATACTCCTCGTTGCCGTGGAGGAACTTCATGGTTCCCTGGATGACGAAGAGGATCTCTTCGCCTTCGTGCTGGTAGAGGGTTCGCTTCTTCGGTTTGACGGGGAGGGTGAGAATGAAGGGCTCCATGATCTTGTTCGGGTACTTGTAGGCCATGGCCTCGTAGGAATACCCGAAGGCGCTGCCGTCCCGGGCGATGAGAGGCCGTTCGTCCCTGCGGACAAGGCAGAAAGAGCTGCGGGGCGCCTCCTCGCCCAGAAGAGCCGAGATCGTCACGCCGAGGGCCCGGGCGATGATCCCGAGCGTGGAGACAGGCGGGGACTTTTTCGATGTTTCGACCTTCGAGAGGTAGCCCTTGGTGAAGCCGGTCTGCTTCGCCAGTTGCTCGAGGGTGATCCGTTTCTGCGCCCGGAAGGCATTGATCCTCTTGCCGATTTCGGCCTCGACGATCGCCTGCTCTTGTTTCATGCCGGTATACTTTCTTTGTATATCCGAGGACAATGTTTGTGTAACATGTTGATTTATAGAACAAACAGGATGAAACAAAATGTATCCTAACGGGAAACTTATTAAGCGCGCACAGGGCATTCTGTCAAGGGTTTTTTAACGGCGATTCGATTTTCGTGGAAAAGGGAAGGAACTCCGGCAGTTCTCCATCATCTTCTCGAGCGAGGCAATGATGACCGGGGGCGCGTCCCGCAAGCCCCGCCCTTGCAGGCGGGGTTAGGGCGCGCAATCATGTCTGGTTCTTTCCTTGCCGGGAAGCCCCGCCCTGTGAGCGGGGAGCTTCAAACCGCCGGTCATCGGGTCGAAAGGGCCTTTCTTTCGCCTAGAAATT
Source organism: Syntrophales bacterium (assembly GCA_035685905.1). Taxonomy (GTDB): domain Bacteria; phylum Desulfobacterota; class Syntrophia; order Syntrophales; family UBA2192; genus UBA2192. Next base: position 21,265 of record DASRZY010000086.1, on the reverse strand, counting down.
GACCCGGCCCAACCCCTTGAGCCCCAGGATCTGCCTGGCCTCGTCGGGCGTGGCCGGCTCGCTGCCCAGCTCCCGGATGATCCGGGCCATCTTGGCAACCTGTTCGGCATTGCTCTTTGCGAACTGCCCCTTCCCGATGAACACGTTGTCCTCGAGACCCACCCGGCAGTGTCCCTCCATGAGGATCGACTGGGTGCAGATGGCGAACTGGGCCCGACCGGCGACACAGACGGAGAATTCGAACTCGCCGATCATCCTCTTCGCATAGTCGATGAGGAACAGCAGGTTCTCGGAGCTGGGCGTGATCCCGCCCAGCACCCCCATGACGAACTGGAGGTAGACAGGCTTCTTGATGTGGCCGCGCTGAATCATGACGGCGAGGTTGTTCACCATGCCCGCGTCGTAGACCTCGAACTCCGGCTTCGTTTCATTGAGGGTGAAGATCCGGCTGAACTCCCGGATGGACTTGAAGGTGTTCGGGAAGATGAAGTCCTCCGTCATGGCCAGGTACTGGGGCTCCCACTCGTGCTTGAACTCCTTGAACTTGTCAAGGGCGGGGAAGAGGGCAAAGTTGATGGAGCCGCCATTGAGGGAAGCCATCTCCGGCCGGTAGAGGGTCACGGGGGCCACGCGCTGCTCTACCGTCATGCCGAGGCCGCCCCCCGTGGTGATGCAGATAACGACATTGGAGCGGCTCTTGATCTTGCGGATGATCTCCCGCATGATCTCCAGGTCCGACGAAGGCATGCCCGTCTCGGGGTTTCGCCCGTGAACGTGGACGACGGCCGCGCCGGCCTCTGCTGCCGCCACGGCCTCATCGGCGATCTGTTGAGGCGTGATGGGCAGATAGGGTGACATGGTGGGCGTGTGGATGCTCCCGGTGATGGCGGCGGTGATGATCGTCTTGTCTCTCATGTTGCTCTCCCTCCTGTGATGTCTGTCGTCATCTGCTTATTTTACTGGACGGCGAAACGATTCCCTCCTGACTGCTTTCCACGGGCGGGCCGCTCTGTATCTCTCCCGCTCACCGAAAAAATGGCGAAAGCCCGAGACGTGTTCTCGCCTCGACACAGCGGGTATTTTGCGATCCCTTTTCCCATGCGGGCTCGAAGCTCCGGCACACGGAGGGCCGACGTTCGTAGATTGTGCAATAAACCCTGCGCCCCGGTGTCCCCCGCAGCGCGATGCACCGCCGGCGCCGGTCCCTGCGCATGGCCCTTCGGAAGGCATCTGCCCGAACGGTCATGCCGACGGGAACGCCCCCCTCTGTGGCATCGTCCCCTTCGGCCCAGTAGAAAGATGCCCGGTAGCCGATGCAGCAGGCCCCACAACGCATGCAGGGGTTCTGATCAGACAGGACTTCTGCCGGCCGGCGTGCCACGTTACACCTCGCCTGACGAGTCTCGCGGGAACTATACCGGATTTTTAACGGGGTGAAAAGCCTATCTCTTTTCCCCGGTCAGCCGCCCGGTCTCATCGAGATCCCGCCCCGGCCCGGATCGTCCGGCCGACCCGCACCGCAAAATAGACGAGCGCAAAAAGATAGGCCGGCAGGAAAAGCCACCATGCAAAGGGATTGGGGATTCCGCTGTAGGGGTTGCCGTCGGGGACGCGCAGGATATTTCTCCAGTCCCAGCAGAAGGCGACAATGAGGAGAAACCCGCAGCCCATCTCAATCGCCCAGTCCGCCCAATGCCAGCGGATCGTGAACCCCTTCTCGACGATGCAGATCAGGGCGGTGCCGGCCGCCACCATCGTGGCCGCAATCAGGACAGGCGCGATCACAGGCCCCACCCAGGGAAGCGGGATGTAGAACAGCAGGTCCCACGTCATCAGGCTGTCGGGCCAGCCGAGGATCACACGCAGCCAGACATAGTAGAAGATATCCCAGACGCCGAAGGCGATCATAAAGAAGCAGAACCGCTGCAGGGCGCTGCACCCGGCAATGACGCCGATGAGGGCGAGCATGATGACGGTCGCTGCTTCCCGCCCCATCTCCACCAGGATGAGTCGATCCAGCACGTGCCGCCCGTTTTCCCATACCGTGACGATGGGGAACTCGAAGGCGCCGTCGAAGTAGATCTCACGCAGGTAGACGACAACGGCGCTTTCGACATAGGCGAAGGCTGCGGAAAAGATCACCACCCGGAGCCATGTGCGGAATGCGGCTCGCGAGGGACGACAAGCTGCAATGCCCACGCCCAGATCCCTCCTCTTGCGGGAAATCGCCGCCGGTTCGAAGTTTATCCTATTCTAGAACGGCAGATCGGATTTTACGAGGGTGATTGTGCAGGGGCCTTGACGCGTTTATCCGGTGATTCCGTGTTCGGCCGAGCTGTTGCAACGATTTTTTCGTCTCCCCTGCATGGAGGGTTATTCGACCGTGAACGGAAGAGAGGCCCTGCCGATGAAGAGCCACTTGCCGTTGACCAGCTTCCAGGCATGAACCAGGATGTCGTATCTGCCCGGTGTGGAGGCCGACAGGCTCTGCCTGCTCGTGTAGCTGTCGAAGGTCACGGGACCTCTCGGTCCCCCCGAGACGCCCCAGGTGAAGCCGTATTGCTCGCTCGGGATCTCGGGCGCGATCCGGGCCTCGAAGGTCACGATGACAGGCTTGCCCTGGAGCATCACGCCGGCAGGGCCCGTGATGCAAACCGCCTGCTGCACGCGGGGCTTCCCGGTGATGTCCCGGGATGCCTCTGCGGTCTTGGTCCACAGCTTTCCCGTCCACCTCCAGGCGACGACCCGGACCGTGTTGCCGCCCTCGCTGGCAATGTTGGTTTTCACCAGATCGCCGTTGCCGCCGATAACCTGGCTGTTGATGCTCCACACGAAACCATATCGCGCACCGGGATCGACGGGGGCAAGCGATGCCCGCAGCGAGATCTCATCCCCGACGTTCCCCACGGACGCCGATGCGGCAATGGTCACTGCAGACTTCGACGCCGCGGGATCGCTGCCCATCGAGAGCTCCAGCAGCTGGCACTGCCGATCCTGTTCTGCGATCTGCTGATCGGTGGGGCGGCTTGTCCGGGCCAGGTAGTTCTGACGGGACTGCAGGTTCATCTTGATCACGGTCAGTGGGTCCCCGACCTTTTTCCGCTCCTCTTCGAGAGAGGGCATCTCGGCACTCAGGCGAGCCAGCTCGGGGTTGATCTCCTCGCCGAGCCTTTTGTTGATTTGATCGCGCCGCTTGCATGCGCTCGACAACGAGGAGATCCAGGCCCCCTGGCACTCCTGCTGCACCGTGGGCAGCTCGCTGCTGAGGGTCTTCTGCTCTTCCGTCAGTGCATTGTACCGCTGGTACTTCAGATTCAGGGCATCGAGCTTTGCCTGGAGATCGGAGGCCTGCTTTTCCATCCCGGGCAGATCGGCCTTCACCCGGTCATAGTGCCGGATCTCGTCGCGCATCTGGGCCAGTTTGTATTTGCAGGCGTTGTACTCGACCTTGTTGGCCTTCACCAGGTCGTCAATCTTCTGGGCGCCGACAGGACCTGCAACCATCAGGAGTAAAGCAATGGCGAGCAGGATGAGGCATCGAAAGGGGGCTCTTTTCATCCGGTTATCCTCCAGGTCTCGGTGCATTCTATCTTGCAATATGGGGGCCAGCAGCAGAAGCCATCCCACGGGATATTCCTTCGTCTTTATGGGTAACTGAAGACATCTGGTCAGTGGAGGTGCGTGTGCAAGAATGATTTTCAAGATGCCATTGCCATGTGAAGTCTTTTGGCCGGATCGTGACTTCTGCGATCCATCTGCCCTCATCGGGCTTTCTTTGCGTTTCCGGCAGCGGCCTCGTTTTGCCCATGCCCCTTGATCCGGACAACTGACAATCCGCTGTAATCATGGATGTTTCATCCATGATGAAGGGCGGTCCCGGGGTCGGCCTGAACGTTGATCGTCGTAAAGGAATGAATCCTGCAATAATTTCTCTCCGGCAGAGAAACGGCCGTCTTTTCGGCAGAATAGACAGCTTGGGGTTGCCCGATTCAATTGGGAAAACAAAGGTGCCGGCAGTGGAACTCGAAGAGGCATTAGGACTCATCGACAGAATCGACGAGGTGATGGCGAAAAAGATTCAATTCGCATCGATCTCCCCCGACGTGTTCAGGACTCTCGACGACGTGAGCGCGAGCCGGCGGGAGATCGAGATGATCGAGCCGAAAATCGACGAATCGGTCAATCTCAGGCTCAAGGCGATTGCAAGCTCCGTCTACATCGGGACCCTGCGGCGCGGCGACATCAGCAGCTTTTATGATGTCGTGAATTGTCTCGGCACGAACCGCACGAAAGCGCTGCTGTTCATCCTGTCCAACTACTGCCAGGGGATCATGGACGAGGAGGTCGAGACGATTTTCGCCCGGTCCTATGCCACGGCCGTCATGGCGGAGATTCTCGCCAGCCAGACCGGATTCCGGGAAGACGGCATCCGGAAAGCGGAGTTGTGCGGCCTGTTCCTGGAGGTCGGGCGGCGATTCATGGTCATCTACCGGAAACTGTATCCCGGCGATGCAGAGAAGCTGGACGACGATTTCATCGACTCTTATCACCCTTACCTCGGGGATAAAATCATCGGGCGCTATGCGTTGCCGGATTATGTCCGGGCGGTTATCCTGGCCCGAAATCTCATCCTGGAGGAAAACCACGTCTCGCTCGCGGGGATCGTCCAGCTGGCTCACGACACGGTGCAGGCCAGTTTCGAAAAAAACAACAATCGGCTGGTGATCAAATGCCAGGTGCCGAGACCGGCAACGGATGTGACTCGGACCCTGGAGGCCATCTTGACGGAGAAATTCAAGGTCGTAGGGCTGGTGAATTATCTGCACATCATCCGGGTTCCCAGGATCCACGACCTGTAGAAATTTTTTTCCACCGATGAAAACAAGGCAGGGCCGCGAATGACCCTGCCTTGTTCTGCCTGTCGTCGGACACGAACCGGGTTTATTCCTGCGTCTGAATACCGAGGGACAGGATCGGCAGTGTGATTTCAACGATCAACCCGCCGTCTCCTGCATTCTTTGCCCGTACCGTGCCGTTGTGAAGCCGGATCGCGGCTTCCGTAATTGCGAGGCCGAGGCCTGCCCCGCCGCTCTCCCGGTCCCGGCCGTGATCTGCGCGATAGAAAGGCTTGAAGAGATGCGGGATGGACTCTTCCGGAACACCGCGTCCATGATCCCGTATGGTGATCAGGCCGCGGGGATTGCCGTTGCCCTGGATCCGGCGCAGCGAGATGTCCACGACACTTCCTTCTGCAGTGTATCGAACGGCATTTCTCGCCACGTTCTCGATGGCGCGCCGCAGAAGATCCTCGCTTCCATCGATGCTGCATTCCTCCCGCGACAGGATTGCCACTCTGCGGTTGAGGCTCCTGGCCTCAAAATCGGCATCTTCAGAGACCTCCTGGATCAATCGAGCCAGGTCGATCCGGGTCTGCCCCAGTCCCGAAATTCCCGACTCGACGCGATTCAAGGTCAGAAGCTCTTCTATCATTTCATTCAGCCTGCCTGCCTCCCGCTCGATCCGGTCCAGGTTTCTTACGACCTCCGGGCCGCAGCCCGTTCTGCACAACTCGAGCGCAACGTGCAGGCGCGAAAGAGGGGAGCGCAGCTCGTGGGAGATGTCCCGCAGCAGGACTCGCTGGGATGTCAGGAGGGATTCAATGCGCTCGGCCATACTGTCGAAATCAAGGGCCAACCTTGAGATTTCATCGTTTCTGTTTCCCAGCGCCGGGCCGACGCGAACCGAGAGATCGCCGGAAGCAAACCGCTTGACCGCAGCACCCAGCCCGAGGATGGGTGCTGTCAGGTAGCGCGCAAGCACATAGCAGATCAGACCCGATACGGTCAGCACGACAAGCAGCCGGATCAGGATCATGAAGGGCTCCATGCCGAGGGGGTGAGGGATCTCGGCGACCATGACATAGAATTCCCCCGCCGTACTCCTTTCTCTCACTGCCGCCATGCCTGTTTCCGGGGAGGAGATGAAATCGCCGCTTCCGGGCGCAAAGGCGAGAGCCGCAAGTTCTCTGGCTTCCGGCGACCCCGGCGCGCCGCTCAGCTCGAGACCGTTCTTGTCATACAACCACGCGCGGGTGCCCGCTGATTCTTCGAGTTGACCGACATACTTCTGCAGCGAGGGACCCCCTTCATGCTCGAAGACCCAGACCGCCATGTGGGCCGCAACGGTGAGCGGATTTCCATGAATGAGGGCGCGCTTCGAACGGAATGGCCCCGTCTCGGTCAGCCAGTCCACCATGAGCACGGCCCCGATCATGAAAAGTGTCGTCAGCCAGAACGAAAGGCAGATCTTGATAAACAGGCTATTCCTCAGCATGGAGGCATTTCTCCTTCACGTTCCATCGGGACCATGAATCAGGGATCCGGCGGAAAGCGGCAGGACGTAAATGTAGCCGCTGCCGCGGACGGATTTGATCCTCTCCATGCCGTTTCTGTCCGGGCCGAGCTTCTTGCGGAGCTTGCTCACGTGCACATCGATACTTCGGTCGTAGGGTGTCAGCGGGCGGCCGAGGACCGCGCCGGTCAGTTCCTCCCGCGTCACGGTCTGACCCGCCCTGAAAAGCAGCATCTCGAGAAGCTTGAATTCGACGGCGGTGAGATCTACGGGCTTGCCGGAAAGGGCAATTGCCCGTGTCCCCGCATCCATCTCCACGTCTCCCACCCGGCAGTGGACGGACGGCATGCCCGCGGCGATTTCCCGCGCCTCCCTGCTCGAACGGCGAAGAACGGCGCGGATGCGGGCAAGCAGCTCCCGCGGGTTGAAGGGCTTGGAAAGGTAGTCATCGGCCCCCATCTCCAGGCCGACGATTCGATCGACATCGTCTCCCAGGGCCGTGAGCATGAGCACGGGCGTGTTGCAGTGGGCGCGGATCCACTTGAGCACACCGTACCCGTCGTGCCTTCCGGGCAGCATGACGTCGAGGATGACGATGCTGAAGTTCCCGGTCATTGCCTTCTCGATTCCCTGATCCCCGTCGTGTGCCGTCTCGACCTTAAATCCTGCAGGCCTCAGGTATTCACCGAGCAGATCGCACAGATCCCGGTCATCATCGATCACAAGGATAGTGTCCATCGGTGTTGCCATGCAACTTCTCCCGCCAGAAATGTATGTTGGTTTCCTCCCGCACGGGGGAATACTCTTCCCCCATTCTGGCTCCGTTTCAGCTCATCATGCCACGAATTTTATGGACCCGTTGTTAAGAATTGTAAAGGATCGATTGATCCTGTCGCAGCAGCGTCATTCTACGCTTCCTGAAAGTCAGTCAACCCGATCTCCTTCATGGTGATCCGCCGTCAGGGCCCTTTTCTGGCGCGAACGCCGCGAACCCCAGCCCTGACTATTTGTAAAGCAAGGGAGGCTCACGTGTCAACAGCCGCTGCTGGGCAGACCGGTTGCTTGCCAGTCCATCGCGCCCGGCCATTCTGCAGCTCACAAAAGGAAGGGAATTCCCGAAAAAAAGATGGTATGAAGAAAAGAATACCGCGACGGGAGGCAGGGCCATGAGTGGAAAAGCTGAATATCAGACGGTGACCCGGGAGATCGTGAAGGAACTGCAGGCCATCGTGGGGGAGAAGAACGTGATCTTCAACGATCCGGATCTTCTGCAGAATTACTCCCATGACGAGGTGGCAGGCCCTCAATATGCCCGCATGCCCGAGGTTGTCGTCAAGCCCGGCACCGCGCAGGAGATATCATCCATCATGAAGCTCGCCAACCGCTGCCGTGTCCCCGTAACGCCCCGCGGCGGTGGAACGGGCCTTTCCTGCGGCGCCGTGCCCCTCTACGGGGGCATCGTGCTGGCCCTCGAAAGGATGAACCGGATCCTGGAGATCGACAGGGAGAACATGGTGGCTGTCGTGGAGCCCGGAGTGGTGACCAGCGAGATCGGCAAGGCCGTCCAGGAATTCGGGCTTTTCTACGCGGGCTATCCCATGAGCTTCGAGTCCTGCTTCATCGGAGGCAATCTGGCTGAAAACGCCGGCGGCGGACGCGCCATCAAGTACGGCGTCACGGGGCATTACGTCCTGGGCCTGGAAGCCGTTCTCCCCACAGGCGAGATCCTGGAGATGGGCGGCAAGCGGGTGAAGGACGTCACGGGCTACGACCTCATCCACCTCCTGGTCGGCTCGGAAGGCACCTTGGGAATCTTCACGAAGATCACCCTGCGGCTGCTGCCCCGACCGGCGGCCACGGCTGTTCTGCTGATCCCTTTCGGGAGCGCCCCCGAAGCCGTCGATGCGTTCCCCCGGGTTGTTGCCCAGTCAGGCATCCTGCCAACGTCTATCGAGTTCATGGACCGTCTCTCCGTGGAAACGGTCTACCGTTTCCTGGGCGAGAATCCCCCTCGGTCCGACATCGGGGCCATGCTGCTCATCGAGCTGGACGGGTCGAGCCGGGAGAAGGTCGACGAGGAATGCCAGAAGATCGGGGAGCTGTTTTTACAGTCGGGGGCCCTGGATGTCTACGTGGGCAACACGCCCAACACAGAGAGAAAAATGTGGGCTCCCCGCGTGAACCTTGCCGAGGCGTTCAAGACCGTCTGTCCCGTGCAGAGCATCGAGGACATCGTGGTCCCCACGGCGCGGATCCCCGAACTCATCCGGGAACTGGATCGCCTGGCCGGCAAGTACGACATCCTGATCCCCTGTTACGGCCACGCGGGGGACGGCAACCTCCACGCCACGCCGGTGAAGAAGCCGGAAACCCCGATGGAGAGCTGGAAGGAGAAGCTCCCTCTCATCCTCACGGAACTCTATGAAATCGTCTTTCGCCTCGGGGGGACCATCAGCGGCGAGCACGGCATCGGCTCCAAGAGGGCAGCCTATCTGCCCATCGTCATGGGCCCCGAGCTGATCTCGCTCCAGAAACGGATCAAGCAGGTGTTCGATCCCCTCGGCATCCTCAACCCGGGGAAGATTTTTCCCTGAGACACATGACGCACCGACGACCACGGGGCTGCAGAGAATTTCATTTGAGGCGGCCCGCCTTTTGTGGTGTACTGATTTTGAGAAATCCGCTTTTGCGTTTTCCCCTGGTTGCAAATCCGCGGCCTGTCAGAGAGCCCTGTTTCAACTCATCAAACAATCTTGAATGGATCATCATGAAAGGAGTGCCCTATGAACAGGACAACACGTGTCTGTTTTGCACTGATGCTGGCGATCGCCGTCTCGGCCTGCGCGTCAATGGGTGATGTGAAGATGAAGATGACGAGTCAGTCCGTGGACCCGGGGACCAGCGTGACCCTGCAGGGCAAGCCGGTCAGGCTGCTCGGCGAGCCTCTCAAGGTGGGCAAGCCGCTGCCGTCCGTGGAGCTGATTGACGCCATGACCATGAAACCCGTCGACCTGTCCAAAGAGCGAGGGAGCATCCTGCTGATCAGCGTCGTGCTTTCCACGGACACGCCCGTCTGCGAGGAGCAGACCCACTACCTGGGCGAGCAGGGAAGCAAACTGCCCGCATCGGTCAAGCGGATCGTCATCAGCCGCGACACGCCCTTTGCCCAGAAGCGTTTCGCCAGGGAGGCCCATCTCGAGAACCTGCAGTACCTGTCGGACTACAAGACGGGCGCCTTCGGGCAGGCCACGGGGCTCCTGATCGAAAACATGATGCTCCTTGCCCGCGCTGTGATGATCGTCGACCGTCAGGGGATCGTACGGTACATCCAGGTCACGCCGGAGGTGGCCAGTCTGCCCGACATGGATGCGGCCTTCGCAAAGGCAGCAGAGCTGGCCAATACCCCCTGACGATGCCGGGCGCTGCAATGGAAAAAGGGATGCCGAGCCTCTCCGGCATCCCTGAGGTTCTGACAGCGCGCGATCGCCGTTATTTCTTGAAGATGGCTTCGAGAAACTTCGTCAGCTCCGCCCATGATTCCTTGTCTGCCCGGGCATTGTAGCCAAGGGGCATCTTGTATTTCTTCGCGTACCGGTCGGCCTCGGGGTTGGTAAAACTGTGCATCGCGCCCGGGTAGGAGATGAACTGGTAATCGGCCCCCGCGTTTTTCATTTCCTGCTTGAACGCCTCGACCTGCTCGGGTGTGGTGAACTTGTCATCGGCGCCGTGCAGCACGAGGATCCTGGCCTTGATCATGCCCGGCTTGGCGGGAGTGACTGCCGCAAGGCTGCCGTGGAAGCTCGCAACCCCCTTGAGATCGACCCCCTGTCGCGCCATGTTGAGCACGATGCCCCCCCCGAAGCAGTAACCGATCGCGGCGATCCGTTCGGGGTCGACGGTCTTCTGTTTCTTCAGGAAGTCCAGCGCCGCCATGAAGCGGGCCTTTGCCGTATCGAAGTTCTTCATGAGCTCGGAGGAAAACTTGCCTGCATCGTCGGGGTGCATCGCCTGCTTTCCCCCTCCGTACATGTCGACGGCCAGCGCCGTATATCCCATCGCCGCCAGCATCCGCGCGCGCTTTCGCGCGTAATCGTTGAGCCCCCACCACTCGTGCACCACGAGGACCCCCGGCCTCTTGCCGGTGATGCTCTTGTCAAAGGCAAGATACCCTTTCATCACCACACCATCTGCGCTGTAGGATACAGTCCTGCCTTCTACCATCGGCTTTGCCGCTGCAAGATCCGAGTGGGCCGACACGAGAAATACGACCGCCAAGACAATGAATACTTTTTTCATGAGATACCCTCCTTCAGAGAAATGACTGCGAAATGCCATCGGCATTTGCCTCTCGAATCGACATGTCCGGATAACGGGTTGGGGTCTACGGGCGAGATGAGCCTGTCAGAAAGCCGCGGTTACAAAGAGGGAAACGGCGCCGGGGCGAGGTCCTATCGATGGGACCGTGGCAGGGTCTTGCCGGCAAATCCGGCTTCCCCGAGCAGAAGATGATAGATGTAAGACCCCAGGCAGAACCGCCCGAAGACCAAAGCGACAATCGCTATGCCGAGAAACACTTCCAGAACATAGGCCGTGGTAAACCAACCCAGTCGAAGCGTCGCGCCGATTGCCAGCGCAAAGGTGCCTGCCATGCCCTGGGCGAAGCGTCGCGGAGCCGGCGCCTCTCCGAGGCGGATGGCGCCGGGCCGGGCGCCGAGCGTGAGGTTGTAGAGGGCATCGAAGGGGTTGAGGCGCGGCACCAGCGCATTCCACCAGAGTACAGCCCACAGGCCGAGGAAGACCGCCGGAGACTGAAGGGCGATGCCGGCAAGAACGGCCAGACCGATCAACCTCGGCTGAAAGAGAAGCGCCTCGAACCGCGGGTGAGTGTCTTGCGGCCCGGGGTCTTCCAGGCCTTGCTGAAGGATGAAATTTCTCTCCGGATCATGCATGGGTTTCTCCTCTCTGAAACCGGGCATTGCTTGAGGGTACCGCCCCTGGACCGGGGTGAAACCCGGATGAGCCGGGCATCTCACGGCGTTCGGCGGGATCGGGCTATGGCAGAGAGGGGCCCATCCTCTCTCCTTCCGGGCATACGAATCCAGGCCATCGAGGAAATGAGCGGGAGGCTCATGGAAAGTTTACGGCAGGCGGCGCGTTTGGCCATCGGGGAATAACGGATTTCCGCCTTCCGGAAATCTTATCGGCTTTAAGTCGATTCCCCATTGCCTTTCAGGCTTCTTGGCTGTTTCTCCGAAATGTATTATATATGACGTCTATTCCAACCCTCGGCAAACAAAACCCACCATAGGAGGGAGCACATGAATATCCACACAAATCGTCGATTGCAGCTTCTTGTCGTCGTCGCGGTGTCTGTCTGCGCTATTTTTTTTACAATGCAACCCGTCCAGGCGGTGGATATCTCCTTTCGCAACTTCAGCCCGTCGGCGGCCCTCGGTCCGCCGGCCGACGCGTATGCCGTCAAGCTTGCGAGCATCTCGACAATCGTGCTGGGTGAGGCCGGGCAGGTGCGGTTTGCCAAGTACTCCCCGACCCCGGCGATACCCAAGGGATTCAAGGACATCATGGCCGCTGTAGCCGCGGGGGGCCCCCTGGCGGGAGGGAAGGGCTTCGACGCGGCGTATATTTCGGGTTCCGACCTCAACGCGGCATGGGGGTTCATCTACAATTCGGGTGTTCCCCTGGGCCCCACCTTTGACGAGTTCGTGGGCTTTCTCTACGGCAAGTCGATCGGCGGCACCGAGACCGGCCTCGAGCAGCTCCAGCGCATACTCGACAAAAACGGCTCCAACATTGTCGCCGTCCCCATCGCCGGGAGCTGCCAGCAGATCTCGGGCTACTTCAAGCTGCCCATCGGCAATGCCGGGTCGACGCCCGGCATCGGCCTTGCGGGGATGTGCCAGCAGAACTGGACCTTCCGCTACCTGCCGCCGGCGCAGTACGTCCTGGAGCGTGCCTGCGACGACCTGGTGGCGCGCGGGGTGATCCCGAAGAAAAACATCAAGTTCATCCAGGCCCTCGCCGGGGGCGGCTCCCTGGTGAAGGGCCTGGTCGACGGACAGCTCCAGGCGTTCGAGTTCGCCACCCCCGTCGACGACTACTCGCAGCTTTTCAATCTCCCCGAAGGCAACCCCGGCACGGCGGGGAATCGCTATGTGCACCTTCCCGGTTGGCAGCAGCAGTTCCTGATCACCTACATGATCATCAACAAGACCACGTGGAACAAATTGAGCCCGGCCCAGCAGGCCCTCGTCAAGAGCGTTGCCCGCGACAACGTCCTGTCGTCCTATGGCGAGACCCTCCGAAAACAGGGCGAGACGCTGCAGAAGATCCTGACGGCCAACGATGGGGACATGATCGCCGACAACGACCTGGTGCTCGTGCAGTGGCCCGAAAGGGATCTCGTGCTGCTCAGGGATGCGACGATACAGTTCCTCAACAGCCAGGTCTCCGACAAGACGCTGAGCGAGCAGGACCGAAAGGACTTTGCAGCGATTCTGGAATCCCTTCGCGCCTACGTCAGCAGCAACAGCGGGTACTGGAAGGTTCGCGATGTGCCCACGGCACTTCGCTTCCAGGGCTGGAAGGATCCCGATGGCAAGAAAAGCTGGGAACAGGATCTGAAGAAGTAGAGGGCAATCTCAAAACGAACGGGCACAAACAGGAAAGGCAGGGACCTGGACAGCCCTGCCTTTCCTGTTCACCAAAACGAGCTTCTCAAGATGCCGGTCAGCCGTATATGTCCAACAGAGTGCCGCGATTTTCGTCGACGGCCGGACGTTCGGGAGGCCGGTTCATGAGGGCCATGACGCGAAGAATATCGGTTGCCTTTTCAGCGGATTCCCGATGATCGGAACTCATCTGCCAGTGCATGTCATCGATTTGTTTTATACCGGCCACAGGGTTCATCGCCTTCCTCTCGACGATTCAGTGCTCGCCCTCCCCGATGAGCACCGTATGTACCATGCCCTGGAGAAGATATCATTGCCTAATGGGATCCGATAGATACGCGGATTCTGGTGCGGGTGTTTATCCCGAGGATGGGCGGCATTCACAGATCCATTCCGGCATACCAGGGGTCATTCTCCAATGAATATAAGTAGAAAAATTGATGATCCGAAATGGACCGGCTCAGGATGGGAACAAAATCAGACTTTTCTCGTATTCATAAACGACGTGTTTCAAGATATCATGATCTTGGAAAATCTGTCGCAGGCTTTCTTCCATGGAAAAGAGATATCAACCCGATCGCCGCAAGAATCGCACCCCCATGTTAAGCCGCTATGCGTTCTTGCGCGGTCGGAGAAGCAGCTTCCGCAGAAGAGAGGATCAGCTTCGAGGAGGTTATGTCGACCGTTACAGTCACCGACTCTTCACGGTGCTGCTCTGGATTGTCGTGTTGAACATTTTCGATGCTCTGTTCACCCACATGATCCTGGACTGCGGAGGTACCGAGTTGAATCCGATTGCAGATTGGGCAATCACAACGTTCGGGAATCATTTCATCGTCTGGAAACTCGCCATCATCTGTTGCAGCCTGCTCCTGTTGTGTCTCTGCAGCAAATATCGACTTGCCAAAGCCGTGATTGCCGTTGCGGTCATGCTTTACAGCGGTGTTGTCGTTTATCAAATCGTGTTGTTATCCTGCTTCATGTGATCGACCCCACAGCCCTCTCCGTCCTTGCTGGATCGGGTGCCCACCGCGTTCGCCGCAACGCACTCATCCCGCAACCGAGACCATACGCATGGATCAGAAGTAAACCTTGAATATCGGGTCGTCCTGATAATTGAAGTGTTGATGTCGCACGCGGAATTGGTTGAGATTGAAGCTGACTTCCCTGTGGAGATCCTTCGCGCGCAATTCCCCCAGCAGGAATCGGATCTTGGTCATTTCTATGGAGCATATCAGCTCGATGACATCGCGCTTCCGTGAAACCGTGTTGCTATCATCGAACGGGGCGAGGATCTTCAGGATTTCGCGTTTGAGATCCTCCTGGAGATCCCTGCTGCCGATGAGGTTCAGGATTTCATCCCGCAGGCCGAACAACTGCTCGAAGGACATCTTTCTGCCCTGCTTTTGTTGCTTTTATTTTTAATGAATGTAGCCGAAGAAATTGAAGATTTTTTTTAAGAACCGTTGAAGATCCCGCTTATCCGCGACCCTTACGGAAACATTTTTGCCCTTCAGGAATGCCTTGCTCAATTCGTCTACGCAGAGGAAATCCTCTTCGCTGGTTATCACGGTTACCTCGTCGCCGGCTTTCTCCAGCACAATAAGCTCGCCAGCCGTATGATATTTTTCACCGACAAGCGACTGGAGATGTGAAGGTGTGAAATATTTGGGAAAAGGGATGCGTTCGTTTAAATAAACCATAGATATTTTCTGTTCCATCGCGGCACCTCTGTGTTTATTGATTCGGGAATCATACCCCTGTCCCGTCATGCAGGCGGGAACTTCATGTTGTTCCCGCCGTACCCATGGCATCAGTCATGCCGGAGAAAGATTTTTTCAAATTTCATAATGATATCCAAATAATACGGGAACGGCGGGTGGGCCGAAGTTATCTGGAATTTCCGTTCTGCATTCCTTATTGGCATCGGGAAGACAAATAGTTGTGGATTTCCAGGTGAATATACGCGTGTGCCGGATCGGCATAGTCTGAACCGGATGCGCCCCTTCAGGCAGGGTTGAAACGGCCGATGCCCCGCTCCGAACCCTGTGCCGAAACATCCCGGGTCCGGGGAAATTCATACTTTCATCGTATTCATTTCCTGGATCAACGACCGATAGGTCTGGTGTGAGGATTGTCCTCCCACGCTTTGCAGAATTGCTTTTCAATCATTCGACACCGGAAGAGGTGACCGTGACCCTTACTGAGCTGCACCCTGCATCCCTCGACGCCGGCAGAAGAGGCCGCATCCTTTTTGTGGATGATGAAGAAATCATTTGCGAAACCTACTGCAACATGCTGCTGCAACTCGGGCACGAGGTGAGCATGCGGATCAGCAGCGTCGAAGCCCTGGAGGCGTTCAAAGCCGGACCTGATGAATTCGATCTGGTCATTACGGACCAGGCGATGCCGCATCTGACCGGGCTTGACCTCGCAAATCACCTGAAAAAAATCAGGCCGGACATCTCCATCATTCTCTGCACGGGCTACAGCGAGCTGATCACGCCCCAGACGGCGTATGACTTCGGCATTGATAAAATACTGATCAAGCCGGTCGGTATCTGGCAGATGCGGGAAGTGGTCGACAGTGCTCTCGGCTGAAACGGCATTCGCGGCGGCAGCGGACTCCCCCGCACGGACGCGGTTTCCCGACAAGCGCGGCCGTCCTGGCAGGTCCATACGTCCCGGGTTTTTGCCGAAGGGGAGCGACGAATCTCCCCGGTCTGTCGGTGGACGCGCACTCGTCGAAGGCTTTTCTCTTTGCGGGGTTTCCGATGCAATCCTGAACAGGTCCCGGTGTCTTCTCCCGGGTGAGGGTCGGCCATGAAAAAATTAACACCTGCCGGGAAATGCGCGATCACCCCGCGCTCTGCGAAAATAGATCAGATCCTGGTCGTGGACAATGACCCTGTCTTCCTGGCGCTGCTGGCGAAGTTTCTCAAGAATGACGGATTTCACGTCCTGACGGCCAAGGACGGCGCCTTTGCACTGAAGATTCTGAAGTCCGTCACGCCCGACGTCATCCTGCTTGACCTTGTGATGCCCAATGTCAGCGGAGACCGGCTCTGCCGGATGATCCGGGAAATGGATACGGCCGTTAAGGACGCCTACATCCTTCTCGTCACCGCTGTGGCCTCCGAGGGGGTGACGGTCGATTACCTCGGGATGGGCGCGAACGACTGCATCGCAAAAGTCTCCTTCAACCAGACGTACCGCAGGATCCGTGAAAGCCTGTCGCGGCTCGAGCAGCGGCCCCGGAAAAAAGGGGAAAAGACGCCGGCCGCCTCCGCGGAGGTTCCGCCCAGAAGCCTTATCGGCGAGCTGATCTCCATCAACCGGAATCACGAAATCTTCGATTCGAATATTTCGGAAGGCCGCCTTGAATTGACGGAGGAGGGGAGGATCATCTTTGCAAACCCTGCGGCCGTCTCCCTCCTTGGACAGCCGGAGCTCGATCTCATTTCCGCGAAGGTCACCGACTTCTTCCGGAAAGAGGACCGGCGCGCGATTTCACAGCTCCTCTCCTTCAAAAAACGCCGGCAAGCAGCCGACGGAAACACGACCTTCCGTCTGTCGAACGCGAGGGAAGTCACGCTCAAGGCGCTGCACGTCGCCGGCGAGGAGAAAGTTACCGTCATCCTGCATGACGTGACGGAACAGAAGGGGTTTGAGAGAGCCCTTCTGAAAGCCTATGCGGATCTCGAGACACGTGTTGCCGAGCGTACCGCCGAGCTGGCGAAGGCGAATGAGGCCCTGCACACTGAGCTCGAGGAGCGTCGAACCATCGAGGGAATGCTGCAGCAGAGCCGGAACACCCTGCGATCCGTCTTCGACAGTATCTCCGATCCGCTGATCATGGTCGATCGCGATCTCCGCATCCGGATGGCGAACAGGGCCACCGTCGATTACTTTCGCTCAGCCGATTACCTTGAGATCCTGGGGAAGCCCTTCTCGGCTCTGGCGCAAGACCATTTCTCACCCGATCTGCTGAGCTCCGTGGAACGGGCTATCCTGAAATACGAGGAATCGAGCTTCGAGTCGAACAGCTTTGAAAAGCGCGGGAAATATGAAAAAGTGTTCATCTACCCGACACACGAGGAATATCGGCTTTCGGGGTCGGCCATTGTCCGGATCAGCGACATCACAAAAGAAAAAATCGTGACGATCGAGCTGATCCAGCAGGAGAAACTGGCATCCCTCGGTCTTCTCGTGTCCAGCATGACCCACGAAATCAACAACCCGAACAACTTCATCCTCTTCAATGTGCCGATTCTCAGGGATTATCTGGGCGCCATGCTCCCCATCGTTCAGGAGCATGCGGCAGGCAGGGCCGGCTTCGAAATCATGGGGATGTCGGCTGATGCGTTCCAGGAAGATGCCTTGAAACTTTTGACGAATATCCAGAATGGGGCGGAGCGTATCTGTGCCACAGCCGCCAAATTTGTCGGATTTTCCAAGAAGAGGACCTGCGAGAAGAACGAGCCCGTCGATC
Organism: Syntrophales bacterium; assembly: GCA_035685905.1. Classification (GTDB taxonomy): domain Bacteria; phylum Desulfobacterota; class Syntrophia; order Syntrophales; family UBA2192; genus UBA2192. The sequence continues at coordinate 3,733 of DASRZY010000086.1, read as the reverse complement.
CCGGCGAGCCGATCGAAAAAGCCGTCTCCATCTGCCGGCACGAGATCAATCGAACCATCCGCAGCTTTGATGTCGATGTCGAGGCAAACCTGCCCACGATCCTGGCGGACCCCTGGGCTCTCGAGCAGGTGATTATCAACCTGTTGATAAACGCCTCGCAGGTAGCGGACAAGGCGGATTCGAGGCTGGGGCTCAAGGCTTTCGTGGATAAGAACGGCGGGAATCGGTTCACCATCGAGATCACGGATAACGGCTGCGGAATGGACGGGGAAACCATAAAGAAAATATTTTTCCCGTTCTTCACGTCGAAAAAAGACGGAAAGGGGACAGGTCTCGGGCTCTACATCGTCAAGAACCTGATCGACGAAATGGAAGGACGGATCGAAGTCCAAAGCGAGCCCGGCAGGGGCAGTACCTTCAGGATAGCCATTCCCGTAAACAAGACGAAATTGTAAATCTGTCCCCGGTCTTCCCTCTACTCTTCGCTGATACGCAGCACGGGCTTGATGGTGCGGCCGCACCGGGCATCGGAGATCGCGCGGTTGATCTGCTTGAAGTCGTAGAATTTTTCGAGACGGTCGAGGGGGAAGAGCCCCTGGCGGTAATAGGCGATCAGTTTGGGGATGAAGATCTGCGGCACGGCATCGCCCTGGACTATACTCAGGGCCCTGCGCCCTCCCGGCAGGGAGTCCGGCCCGTTCTCGCCTGCAATATATGCCGCGATGCCCTCCGGGTTTAACAGGACAACGGCGAGCCGATACAGCCTGTCACTCCCGGTGCTTTCGATCACGTAATCGACCCCGCCTCCGGTTGCCGCCCGGATGCCCTCGGTCACACTTTCACGACGGGTGTCGATCACGTGGGTTGCGCCCAGCTCCAGCGCAAGCTTCAGCCGCGAGGGGATCCTGTCGACGCCGATGATGGGATGGGCCCCGACGATGCGCGCCGCCATGACCGCTGCAAGGCCGACGCCTCCCGTACCGAAGATGGCGATGCTTGCCCCGGCCGGAACGGCCAGCGAGTTCATCACGGTGCCGGCACCGGTCTGCAGGCCGCAGCCGAGCGGGGCAAGAATCTCCAGGGGCAGGTCATTCGGGACTTTCACGAGATTGCGCTCCGTTGCCAGGACATAGGTCGAGAAAGACGACTGGCCGAAAAAGTGACCCCGCACGCGGCTGCGGCTCAGTGCATTGCTGCCGTCGGGGCGCCTGAAGCCGAAGTTGAGATCATAAATAGACTCACAGTCTACCGGGTGCTCGCTCCGGCACGAAGGGCAATGGCCGCAGGACTGGAAGGAAAGGACGACATGGTCACCGCGCAGGACGCCTTTCACCGCTTCCCCGACACGCTCCACGATGCCGGCGCCCTCATGGCCCAGGATCAACGCCCCATCCGACTCTTCGTACCAGTTATCGACGTAGCGGATATCGGTGTGGCAGATGCCGCTGGCAACGATGCGCACCAGCACTTCGTCGTCCCGCGGGCCCTCCATCTCCAGGGATTCACCCTTCAGGGGGCCGCCCCGTTTGCGCAGAACGGCCGCTTGAATCCTTTGCACGTCCGCATCGGATGAGCGATTCAATGTCATTCTCCTTCTTTGGCTGGGTGGGTGCGTTGCGACAACGATCCTTGCGTTCCGCTGTTGGGGGTTCGGAATATCAGGACCTGGCCGTACGGCCGAGAGAATTGACAGTGGCCCGGGAGGTGACACGTTGCGCACAGAACGTTCCGGTCCGAGAGACGCTATGAGATATCTATAAACCGTCCCGTCGAAATGTCAATCATCAAAAAAGGCAGCTTTGGCGACACGCCTGCAACCTACGGCGTGACCGCACCCAGTCTCAATTTCAAGGGGCATATCAGCATCATGGACGACCGGATTCTCCATACGGGGCTGTCGTTCAAGCAGCACGGGAAAAAAGCAGAAAAAAAGGGGGACGGGCGCCTCTTCATGGAAGAGAGGCCCGCCCCCCTTTTCTTTCCCGATCGTCCCGGTCTGTCGACAGAGTCCCGGGACATTGCCAGAATTAAAGCGACTTTCGGCTTCAGAGAAGCGGGGCGAGGGTTGAGAGGATTTTCTGGCTGACCTCGCTTCGGACCCCGTGGTTCCATTTTTTTGCCGCGTTGGCCGAGCCGTAGATGTTCCCCAGGTAGAACGGCACCCCGATCCCGCCGACAATGCCGGCCACGGCGTAGTTTTCCTGGTTGATTGCCGTTATCGTTCCCGCAATGAAAAGCCCGTTGATGAGAAACGCCGTGATTCCGTCTCCGTAGTGTTCGGCATAAACGTAGCCCGATCCGGGCAGGATGGCCGACATGATCCCAGCCAGCACAGGCGACTTCTCCGGCAGCTGCTGATACCGGTCGATCTCCGCGACGGCTTCTTTGACATTCTCCTCGCCGGGATGTCCGGGGTAGCTGTCCAGAAATCGCTCCAGCGCCCGCCGGCTCACCTCCGGCTTGTTTTCATCGAGAGCCGCCAGGCAGATCACCACGAGCGCACGGGGGGCATATTCCGACTCGGCGTGCTGCTCCACGAGCGTCTCCAGCGCCTCCCGCGCCCTGTCGTAACTCTTCAGTTTCCATTGGCTGACCCCCTCGAGATACCGGGCCTGGATCGCGAAGCCGCTTTCGGGATATTTCTCGCGCATGGCCAGGAAGGACTTTGCGGCCGCCCCGTATTCCTCGCCCTTGAAATAGGCCATGGCGATCTCGAAGGAGGCGTAGTCCGCCCTTGCAGAATCCGGGAAGAGGATCAGGAATTTCTTGTATTCCGTGACCGCGCGGTAGTACTCGCCCTCCTCCATGAAGGCGTCGGCGATCTTCAGCTGGACATCCCCGGTGAGAAGGATGGCCCCGTCGTCGGCATGAAGCAGGGAAAAAGAGGTGAGAGCCAGGAGCAGCAAAAAAGGTATCGGCAGGAGCCGCGGTAATGATTTCATTTTTCGAAGAGCAGGTTGTTCGAGACGGGGTCGTAGAGCTTCCCGTTGGGAAGCAGCGGGTAATCCGGTCCGGGTTCTTTGAAGATGTTGCACCGGGTCTGCCGGTCTCCTATCATCATGATCCCCACGAGGGGGCCCTGCTCCTGTATCGCCTGGTAGCCGTAGTGGGAGCAACTCGGCCGGAAACCGCAGCGGTCGGGCCCGCCCGCGGATGAAATGAAGATCTGGTAGAACCGGATCAACCCGTGCATCGCCGCGCCGACGCTGGAAATCTCCGGCTCGTCCGCTTTGTCGGCAACGCGCAGCTCTTCCCGGGGCCCCTTCATTGTGAAGTCAGACCCGTGCGACGCGGCGGCCGGGATCAAGAGGCAGATAACGAGCCATGCAAGCAGCACAATCCGTGACGCCCGCCCATTGATGCCTTGATCCATAGGATCCATTCCGGACCTGCCCTTTGCCGAGGCTTCCACGATCAGAAGCTCTCATGCGGGAAGAAAAATCCCGGGGACTCCGGTGAGACCCGTCATCCCCGGGATGATGCTCACTTGGTGGGCTGCTGCGCGGCCTTGTTCATGATGTCCTGCTTTAGCTTGTCGTATTCCTGCTTGGTGATGGCCCCGTTCTTGTACGCCGTGTCCAGGTCTTGCAATTGATCTCCCACGGTCGGCTGGCTGATGACCTGTGTCTGTTTCTCCTGCACAGTGGTTCCGCCGCCGCAGCATGCGGCGATGTTCAACGCAAAAACAACGGCCATCAGCACTACGCACAGTTTCACGAATCTCATTGCTTTC
>DASRZY010000085.1:0-8405 GCA_035685905.1 Syntrophales bacterium | reverse complement strand
ATATGCAAACGTTGACGAATCCCTGTCGCTTCGGCGTTGAGGTTGCCGATTGATCCCTGATCCGCATTCGCTGTCTCGCGAGCCTGTACTTTGCTGAATTCGGGCCGGACGGTCGACTGGACCTTCACGCGCTATGCGGGGTCAATACCTGTTTGACGGCTTGAGCGATTTGCGCCCGTGTGACAGGCTTCATGAGCAATTCCCTGATTCCCGCGGTCTTGACTTTTTCGGGCGTTGTGACTTCGCTGTACCCGGTGCAGAGAATGATCGGGATATCGGGCCGGATCTTCAGAAGCTCCTCGCTGAGTGCCATCCCGGTCATGCCGGGCATGGTGTAGTCGGTTATGACGAGATCGTATTTTTGCGGATGGGCCCGGAAGGCATCGAGGGCATCCAGGCTGCTCGTCATGATATCCACCTCGTAGCCGAGTTTCCTCAACATGATCTGCCCCATGCTCGCAAGCGTCTCTTCGTCATCGACAAAGAGAATCCGGCCGGTACCGCGGGCAACGGGTTCAAGCTGATCCTCTGGCCGGGCCGCTGCCTTCTCCAGTGCAGGGAAATAGACGGTGAATGTGCTGCCCGCGCCGAGCTCGCTTTGCACGGTGATCGCCCCGCCGTGACTCTTGGCGATCCCGTGGACGACTGCAAGACCCATCCCGGTCCCCTTGCCGGTCTCCTTGGTCGTGAAGAAGGGGTCGAAGATCCGTTCGATGATACCCGGTGGAATGCCGGCGCCATTGTCCCTGACCTTCAGGACCACGTAGCGGCCGGGCTTGAGATCCGGGTGGATCGCCGCAGACTTTTTATCCAGTGTCTCATCGTTCAGGGTGATTTCAATCGATCCGGCACGGATCTCCTGCACGGCGTGAGAGGCATTGGTGACCAGGTTCATCAATACTTGATGGATCTGGGTCGGGTCCGCCAGGACGGCGCTGGTTCGCGGGCGGATGTCATGCCGGATCTGGATCGAGCTCGGGATCGTGGCCCGCAGCATTTTGACGGCCTCCTTGATCAGGTGGCTCACAACGACAGGCTTCAGCTCCTGATCGGTGTGACGGCTGAACGTCAGGATCTGCCGGACCAGATCCTGGGCGCGCAATCCGGCCTTGTGCACCTGCTCGAGGTTGGACTGGACATCCGGCAGATCTTCCGTCTCCAGCATTGCCATCTCGGTGAACCCGATCATGACGGCCAGGATATTGTTGAAATCGTGGGCAATCCCCCCGGCCAGGGTGCCCATGGCTTCCATCCTCTGCAGCTGGCGAAGGCTCCTCTCGCTCGCCCGAAGGGCCTGTTCGGCCCGCTTGCGCTCGGTGACATCCCGGGCGAAAACCAGGGCCCCGTTCGTTCCCTCATATTCAAAGGGCACAGCCGAGACTTCGACGTCGACGGGGGAGCCATCGATCCGCAGGTACGTCCGCTCGATCATCGGAACGGCATGCCCCTCGTTGATGAGCTTGATCCGTTCTGCAAACGAGGCGTGTTCAGCCGGGGGAATACGCTCCATGACCTGCCTGCCAATGAGTTGGCCGGCCGATGCGGCGCCGAACAGACTGACCGCAGCATGGTTCAGGTAGACGAAATGCCCGCTGGCCGATCGCACGAAGATCGCATCCGGGGCGCTTTCCACGGTCATGCGAAAACGCTCCTCGCTCTGTTTGAGCTCCTGCTCCATGTGCTTGTGCTCGGTGATGTCGAAAAAAGTGAAGATGATGTGCGGTTCGTTATCGATCTGGATCAATTCCGCGGAATGATTGCACAAGAGCAATTCACCATTCCTCGTCTGAAGCCAATACTCTTGATTCCTGCTTCTCCCTTCCGCCTTCAGGGTTTTCACGACACGCTCCCGGTCTTTTAAATCGTGCCAGACGCCAAGTTCAACGATGGAATGACCGATGAATTCATTCTCGCTGTAGCCAAGCAGGCGGAGCAGCGCTTCGTTCGCTTCGATGACGCAGCCATCCTTCAAACGGCTCAACCCTACACAGGCAGGGTTGGACCGAAATGTTTTGGCAAATTTTTCCTCTGATTTTCTCAGCGCCTCCTCTGCTTTCTTGCGGTACGTGATGTCGTCCAGGGCGATTCTCCACCCGTTTCCGAACAGGCTGTCCTCATAGGGCGACGTTTCCAGATGGCCATGAAATGAGGAGCCGTTGGGCCGGCGGAACACCCGTTCACAACTCTGTTGATTCCCCCTTTTCCTGACCTCCAGCAAGTGAAGATCATAGGCGTCCGCCTCCCCTTGCTCCATGAATTTCGAGAGGGGATTCCCGATCAGGTCTTTGCCTGCGATTCCAAGTAGAGACTTGGCCTTGAGGTTCGCCTCACGAATCATACAGCTGCGATCGAGGATCAGATACCCGATCGGCGCGGAATCGAAAAGCTCCTGATAACGGTCGCGGGCACGTGACAGCTCGAGCTGGACCAGCCGCAGCTCCTCGTTCTGGGATTTCAGCTCTTCCTGGCGCACGCCCAGCTCGAGCATGAGGCTTTTGACATCGCCGGACGAGCCCAACGGGGACCCATCGGAGTCATTCAGAGCGATTTCGCGTTGTCGCCGGGGATTGTTTTCCTTTTTCATGCTTCACCGGTGATGCGGGCAAATCAATAAGGGAAAACGGATGTGCAGCAGGGAATGGAGTCTTATTTATACTCGATGGAGCGATGCCGATCAACAAAAAGGATGGATCCACATCGATCATGAATCAGATGGATTGAAGGCGAGATGGCAGCAGTGCTTCGCTTTGTCGATTCACGATTGAAGTGCAGCAGAATAGCAATACACAGTCCGGGAATGTTTTCCCCTGCTCTTTTTCGCCGGTCACGGGTCACTCTGAAGGCCCCTGGCCTTCAGTGCGCCTCGTCCCAGTTCTTCCCTGCCGCAATTTCAACTTTGAGCGGCACCCGCAGTTTCACGACCCCTTCCATCTCGCGCTTCACGAGGGCCATCACGTCGTCTCTTTCGGCCTCGGGGACCTCGAAGACCAGCTCGTCGTGTACCTGCATGATCATGGATGTCTTCGGATGATGCTTCTTTAAGAGGTGGTGCAGGTTGATCATGGCGATCTTGATGAGATCGGCCGCCGTGCCTTGGATGGGAGCGTTGATGGCGGTGCGCTCGGCGAACTGGCGGATGGCTGAATTGGAGCTTGCGATCTCGGGGATGTAGCGCCGCCGGTTCAGCAGCGTGCAGACATACTTGTCCCTGCGCGCGTTCTCGAGAATCTCGTCGAGGAATCTCCGAACCCCCCTGTAGCGGTCGAAGTAGTTGTCGATGTAGTCTTTGGCCTCGGGCTGGCCGATCCCCAGTTCCTTCGAGAGCCCGAAGGGGCTCATCCCGTAGATGACGCCGAAGTTGATCACCTTGGCCCGCCTGCGCATATCCGGGCTGACCATCTCGGGGAAGACGCCGAAAAGGGCCGAAGCGGTCCGGGTGTGGATGTCCTCTCCCGCTTCGAAGACATCGATCAGGGCCTCGTCGCCCGAGAGGTGGGCGAGCACGTGGAGCTCGATCTGCGAGTAGTCGGCCGATACGAGCACGAAGCCCTCCGGTGCGATGAAGGCCTGGCGGATGCGCTTGCCCTCGGACGTCCGGATGGGGATGTTCTGGAGGTTGGGGTTGCTGCTCGAGAGCCTCCCCGTCGCCGTCACGGTCTGGTTGTACGAGGTGTGGATCCGCCCCGTCTGCGGGTGCACGATGGCGGGCAGGGCGTCGATGTAGGTCGATTTGAGCTTCGAGATGCTCCGGTAGGCCAGGATCTCGGCTGGCAGATCGTGCGTCAGTGCAAGCGTCGTGAGGACCTCGACGTCTGTGGAATATCCTTCCTTGGTTTTTCGTCCCTTTGCAAGTTTCAGCTTGTCAAAGAGGATCGCCTGCAACTGCTTGGGCGAGTTGATGTTGAAGTGCTCGCCCGCGAGGCCGTAGATCCGTTCCTCGGACTGGGACAGGAGAGTTTCGAAATGCCCCGACATCTCGTGGAGCAGCTTGAGATCGATGAGGACGCCCTTCTGCTCCATGAGCGCCAGGACCTCGACGAGCGGCAACTCCACCTTTCTGTACAGATCATCGAGCCCCAGATCCCTGATCCTGCCCGACAGAATGGGGCTGAGCCTGAGCGTCGCATCGGCGCGCTCCCCGGCGAATTCCTTCAGGCGGTCCGGATCCACATCGGCCGGCGACAGGGCTTTCGCACCGCTGCCGAAAATCTCTTTTGCCGGGATCAACTCGCGGTCCAGGAACTCCCTGGCCACCTCGATGATGTCGTGGCTCTTCTTCGAGGGGTTGAGCAGGTATGAGCCGACCATGGTGTCGCCGCCCGCCCCGCGAAGGGAGACGCCCAGGCGCGCAAGCACGATGAGCGCATTCTTCAGGTCGTGGCCGTCTTTCCGGATTTTCTCGCTCGAGAGAACGGGCAAAAGCATGCCGAGGGCACGGTCGCGGTCCAGTGCTTTTCCCGGGCGGGCCTTTCCCGTCTCGAAGGGGACATAAAAGGCCTCGGCCGGTTTCATCGACAGGGCGATCCCCGCGAGTTCGGCAAACATGGGAAGATCCGAGGTAAGCTCCAGGTGCAGAGAGAACTCTCCTGCCTCATGGAGGCGGCCGACGAGGTCGTGCAGTTCCTCTTCAGTCCCGATGAGCCTGTATTGCCCACCCTGGGCCCGGTCGCGGACTTCGAGGTCCTGGATCAGGGACGAGAATTCCATCTCCTTGAAGATGGCCTTCAGAACCTCCCGGTCGGGACCGGCGTAACGGGCGCTCTCCATGGAAAGATCCACTTCGGCATCGATCCTCACCGTGGCAAGTTCCCGGGACAGACGGGCCTGATCGGCGTGCTCGGCGATGGCCTTGCGGAGGCGTTCGTTGCGGATCTTGTCGACATTCTGCAACACGCCCTCGACGGTGCCGTATTCCTTGATCAGCTCAAGGGCCCTCTTGGGACCCACGCCGGGCACTCCAGGGATGTTGTCCGATGTGTCGCCCATCAGCCCCAGGATATCTGCCACCTTGCCGGGCCCGACGCCGAACCGCTCCTCGACGCCGGCAATGTCGTAGGTCTTGTCCTTCATCGTGTCGATCATGACGACGTTGCCGGAGACGAGCTGCATGAGGTCCTTGTCGCCCGAGACGATGACGACACGCACGCCCTCGCCCTCGAACTTCCGGGCGAGAGTCCCGATCACGTCGTCGGCCTCGATTCCCTCGATTTCGAGAAGCGGGATGCGGTAGGCCCGCACCAGGTCCTTGATGACGCCGAACTGCGGCTTCAGCTCGTCGGGCATGGGCTTGCGGTGGGCCTTGTACTGCTCGTAGGACTCGGATCGGAACGTGGGCCCCTTGGCGTCGAAGACGACGGCGATGTGCTCCGGCTTATGATCGCGCAGGAGCTTTGTGAGCATGTTGTTGAACCCGTAGACGGCGTTCGTCGGGAATCCCCGCGAGTTGGCAAGCCCCTGGATGGCAAAAAAGGCCCGGTAGGCATAATTGCTGCCGTCAATCAGGTAAAGGGTGGGTTTGGTTTTTTCGGTCATCAAAGATTCCTTCCAATCGGCCTGAGGCGACAGGTACAAGGGACAGGTACAAGGTCAAAGGACAAAAGTTAAAGGTTCTAACACCCGTTAACTTTTTTCTCCTTTGTCCTTCATCCTAGTCACTGGTCACTGGCCACTGGTCACCGGTCACTGTTTTTTAAAGTTCGAAGGTGGCGTTGATCTTGTAGGTCTTCACCGCCTGCAGGCTGAGGATGTCGGTGACGCCCGTTTTTTTCCGGATTTCATCGAGAGCCTGCTCGAGGGCTTCCGGGTCCGAGGCAATAAAGGTGAACCAGACATTGTACTCGTTGCTTCTTCGGTAGTTGTGGGTCACGCCGGGATAGCTGTTCACAACATCGGCAAAGGCACGGATCTTATCCTCGGGCACACGGGCCGCGCACAGCGTGCTGGCGTAGCCGAGTGCGCGGGAGTTGAAGACGGCCCCGATGCGCCGGATGATGCCCTTCTCCTTGAGCCTTCTCACGCGCTCGATGACCTCGTCGCCGGAGATCCCCAACTCCGCTCCCACGGCATCAAAGGGCTCCGGCACGATGGGAAACCGTGTCTGGAGAATGTTCAGAATTTTCTTGTCGATCTTGTCCATAAGCAAGCATCAAGAACTCGGGACATCGCCTTTCGGGAGCCCCGCGCTCCTCTCAGATGGAAAACTCCTCTCCCATGGCGGGGACACGCACCGTCCCCGGCAGTCCTTCGGCCGACCAGAGCTTTGAAGCGCCTTCTTCCCACTGCCGGTCCGTCCAGCCCCAGCCGGGATTGCCTTCGCCCTCCTCGTGGCCCCCCATGTGAACCAGGAGAGTTTCCTTCGGCTGCAGGGCCCTGGCGTACTGCCGCACCGTGGCAAAGGAAAGATGCCCCGTATTAAAGCCCACGACCTCCTCGACGGTCCACGAGAAACAGTCGATGAAAAGGTAATCGGCGCCGGTAAGCGCCGCCACCGTTTTTTTCTGCGCCTCGGTCTGCGGACTCGAGATCCATCCGTTCTTGTTGTCGAGGTCCCAGAGCAGCGCGGTCTTCTTGCGGCCGGTCCGGATGATGAAGCAGGCGCTGTTGTAGCGGGTCTCCTTGAAGCTGTCGGGGTTGATGTCGGCCCCGGAGTGGGAGACGGACAACGGCATGATCTCGATCCCGTCAACACCCAGGGCAATCGGGGATAGCAGTGTCCCCGGCGGCTCGGACTCATCCGTGGGCCGCCCCTCGAGGCAACGGTGCCACTCGTAGGAATAATTGCGCGCCAGCCACTTGCCCGTCCCGCCGCGGCACCAGGTCGGGATCGGCGCGAATTTCGTTCCCCTTCTGCGCGCCGTCCTTCTCATCGTCTCGCCCAGGCGGTTCACTTCCAGGCTGTGGTCCGGGTGCCAGTGAGAAAAGAGGAGCCAGTCCACGCGTGCCTCATCGGGGCTGAACGTGTTGCGAAGGCTGTTGACCACCCCGAGTCCCACGTCGACAAGGGCGTGCCAGGCAATGTGCCCTGCATCCCGGCGAATAAGGGACACGGACATATTCGCCACAGGCTCCTTGAGGGCACAACGGGGGCACGGGCATCCGAATTCCTGCAGGAACGCGTTTCCCGTTCCGTTCACAACAAGCGAGTAATCCATGAGGCTCCTTCGGAGCATGAAAGAATGGAATGATGGAATACTGGAATATTGGGATTGAAGATTATTCCTGATCTTACACCCATTATTCCATCACTCCAGTACTCCAGTATTCCGATCTTTTAACACGTTTTCCCCGGTTCGGGAAGAAAGTAGACGAGCCCCGTGAGAAGAACCGGGATCAGCGCCACGGCGACGAGCACCGGCCGGATGGAGAAGGCATCGGCAAAGGCGCCGGCGATCGGCGTCATGGTCCCTCCCAGGCCGAAGGCAAAGCCCATCATGAGACTCGACACCATGGAGCGGCCCTTCGGGGCGAGCGTCTGTGCGAGGGTCACGCCCAGCGGCAGGGTGGCCATGACGAAAAATCCCGACAGGAACGTCAGCAGATAGACCCAGGGTCCCCGGGCCGCCACCAGCAGCAGCAGAAAAGGCGTGGCCATCAGGAAGCTTGCGAAAAAAATCTTGCGGAAGCCGATCCGGTCCGAGAGATATCCCGCGATCAGCCCGCTTGCCGTCCCCGCCAGGGTGAAGAGCGTGACGACGGCGCCCACGGCAATGAGCGAGTAGCCCTCCCTGACTAAAAGCACTGGCAGGAAGGTCCTGTAGACATGGGCCACGAAGGCCCGGAAGACCATGATCAGCCAGATCAGGATGATCCATTTCCAGATCGACCCGAACATCTCCTTGAGCGCCCCCAGGAAGGTGCCGCTCTCGATCTTTTCACGATCCGGCACAGGTACGACCAGGTACAGGTAGATGAAAATCAACAGCCCCGGGATCACGAGCCAGGTCATCCGATCCAGTCCCTGCAGGGTGACAAACCAGGTGATGAACAGCGGCCCGATGGCGAAGGCGAAGGTCCCGCCCATGTTGAATACGGAATAGGCAAATCCGGGCCTCGTGCCTGCATAGGTGAAGACCATGCCCGCAACGGACGGGTGGAACATGGCAGAACCGATGGAGCCGAGAGAAACGCAGAACAGGAGCAGCAGGTACGAGGGGGCAACGCCCGTGAAGGGCACAAACAGGACCGACACAAAGATGCCGCCAAGAATGAAAAACCGGGTCTGGTAGCGGTCGGCGAAAAACCCCACGTTGGGCTGGACGACAAAGGAGAGGAAACGGCTCAGGCCGCCGATGAGGCCTATCTCGGTCAGGGTGAGGAAAAACCGGTCGGCGAAAACAGGCAGCAGCGGGGTCACGAATGAATTGTAGAAATCGCCCGTGAAGTGGATGAGCGTCAGCGCGAAGAGA
>DASRZY010000084.1:0-27188 GCA_035685905.1 Syntrophales bacterium | reverse complement strand
GATGAAGGCCGGCACGGACATGCTGGCCCTCATGGCCTTGACGAGGACCCCGCTGTCGAAGACCTTCATCGAGCCGTCTTCGAGATCCATCGCCACGGCCCGGTACGGGATCGGCAGGGTGTCGAAGCTCCGGCTCTCCCGTCCTGCCGCAAGGCCGACCATGTCCGTCAGGAGAAACTCGAACTTGTATCCCGACGTCGTCCCGTAGGGCAGCAGGATCTTGCCGTCGCGGAACCCGAACTCCAGGCCGAAGAGGTTCGTGTAGTCGTCCCTCTTTTCCTGCCAGGGGATTTGCTGCCGGGGGGGCTCATCGTTGAAAATCGTGTTCCAATCGATGGCTCGCACCTTCGCTTCCAGCTCGCTCGGCGTCAGCCCTGCCGCGTAGGTGCCGCCTACGAGCGAGCCCATGCTGGTCCCCAGCACCATGTCCACCGGGACGCGGAGCTCCTCCAGGACCTTGAGCACGCCGATGTGCGCAACGCCCCTGGCCCCGCCGCCGGAAAGCACGAGAGCAATCTTGGGGCGTCCCGGGATCTTGTACAGCGCAGTCTCCGGTTTTTCCCCGGCCGCCCACGCAAAATCCGTCGTGAAGACGAAAACCGCAAGAAGGATGACGCCAAGGACAACAGGGATTCCGCAAAGGACCAATTTCTTCATGGCAGGCTCTCTCTTTTCACACTTTCAGGATCACGGCCTCGCCCTGGGCGAGACCGCCGCAGATGGAGGCAACTCCGTACCCGCCGCCCCTTCGCTTGAGCTCGAAGGCGAGGGTCATGACGAGCCGGCCGGCGCTCGCCCCAACGGGGTGCCCGATGGCGATGGCGCCGCCGTTGACGTTCGTTTTCTCCTGGAGGGCCCTCCATCGGCCGGGATCGCCGCCCGCGAGGAGCTTCGTCGAGACGAGCGGCATGGCGGCGAAGGCCTCGTTGATCTCGATGAGGTCCATCTCTTCAAGCGAGAGCCCGGCTTCTTTCAGAACCTTCTGTATCGTACCGGCCGGGATGACGGCGATGTCGCGAGGGGCCGTCGCCGAGCATGCGGCGCAAACCACCGTGGCCAGCGGCTCGAGCCCTTTGCGCTCGGCCGCCTCCCTCGTCATGAGCAGCACGGCGCTCGCCCCGGCGCTGATGGGCGGGGCATTCCCCGCCGTGACGGTGGGGCTGCCGTAGATAGGCTTCAGCATCGAGAGGGCTTCGAGGCTCGTCTTCCGGGGCGCCTCGTCTTTATCGATGACGATGGGATCGCCCTTTTTCCGGGGGATGACGACAGGCATCAGCTCCCCGCCGGACTTGAGCCTGCCTTCTGCATAGGCCTTCAGGCAGAGCTCATGGCTCCTCAGGGCCCAGGCATCCTGCATTTCTCGGGTCACGCCGTGCTCGAGAGCGACTTCGCCCGCATCGACGGCGACGGGATTGAACCCCTTGGCCGTGTACCCGAGCTCGAAGAGGCTGTCGATCAGCGTGATCGGCCCCAGTCTCACCCCCCGCCTCAAGCCCGGCGCCAGGTGCGGGGTCCTCGGCATATTCTCGGAGCCCACGGACAGAACGGTTGTGGCCGCGCCGGCCTTCATGGCAACCGTGCCGAGGCGAAGAGTCGTCAGTGATGAGCAGCAGGCGCGATCCAGGGTAAGCGAGATGCACTCGTCGGGAAACCCGGCCAGCAGGGTGGCCTGCCTGGCCGGCACGTCCATTTCGAGGGCCACCTCCGCCGGGATGCAGCTGCCGTAATAGATCTCGTCCACTTCTGCCGGCTTCACACCAATCCTGCTGATGACCTCTTTCATGACCATGACCCCGAGATCGATGCTCGGGATGTCGGCCATGGCGGAGTCGAACCGGCTGAAAGGCGTCCTCACCGCGCTGACGATGACAATGTCTCTGCCGCTTTCGGCCATTTTTGCCCCTCCTTTTACTTTGCGGCCATCCGGATGGCTCCATCCAGACGGATGACCTCGCCGTTGAGCATCGGATTCCCGATGATGTGCAGGGCAAGCCCGGCATACTCCATCGGGTCGCCCAGGCGCTGCGGGAAGGGAACCATCTTGCCCAGGGCCTCCCGCGCCGCCTCGGAAAGAAGGTCGAGCATGGGCGTCTTGAACAGCCCGGGGGCAATCGTCATGACCCGGATGCCGTGCTCGGCGCCCTCCCTGGCCAGGGGCAGGGTCATCCCGACAACGCCTGCCTTCGAGGCGCTGTAGGCGGACTGGCCGATCTGGCCGTCGTAGGCCGCAACCGATGCGGTGTTGATGATCACGCCCCGCTCTCCCTCACCGGTGGGCACATTCCGGACCATCTTCTCCATGGCCAGGCGGATCGTGTTGAAGGTGCCCACGAGATTGATCTCGACGGCCCGCTTGAACTCGGTAAGCGGCATGGGGCCTTTCTTCGTGAGGGCCTTGCCGGCAACCCCCACGCCGGCGCAGTTGATGAGAACGTTGATGCCGCCGAAGGCCTCCACGGCCCGGTCGAGTGCCGATCGGGTGCTCTCATCGCCCGTCACATCGGCTTCGGCAAAAATCACATTCTCTCCGAGCTCCGAGGCAAGCTTTCCACCCCGCTCCGCCTGGAGGTCGAGGATGGCCACCCGGGCGCCATTCCCCGAGAGGAGCCGGACACAGGCCTCGCCCAGACCCGAGGCGCCGCCGGTGATCACTGCGATGCAGTCCCTGGTTTTCACGGTTTTCCTCTCCTTCTGCAGTCCTGAGCCTGTTTGATGGAAAGAACCTTACTGGATCCGGCCCCCGGCCACAGTCAAAACCGCCATCGCAGCAAGACAGGCCGACAGGGCCTTCCAACCCGGAATTCCCTTCGCCTGTGCTGCCGCAATGCGTTGCATCCTGATTCGATTCATTTGTCTTCGGGGTCGTCTCTCTCGGGTGCAAAGGAACGGGTGACAGCTTGCCCTGCGGAGTCTTGATTACCACAGAAACCGTGCATTTAGGAAGGCGAAAAGCCGGCGGGCACCGATTTTCGCGGCTCATCAGCAAAACGGTGACTCAGCTCACCAGCCTGGCAAAACCGCTCAGGTCCACGTTGCCGCCGCTTACCAGTATGCCGACCTTTTTCCCCGCAATTTTGACTGTCCCTGACATCGCGGCGGCCGCGGCGAGGCAGCCCGTCGGCTCGACGATCATCTTCATCCGTTCGGCAAAGAACTTCATCGTTTCGACTAGCTCTCCATCTGAAACCGTGACGATGTCGTCCACCTGTTTTTTAATGATCGCAAAGTTGTGGGCACCCAGGTAGGTCGTCATGGCCCCGTCGGCGATGGTGTCGGGCACCTCGATGCGGACGATCTCCCCTTTTCGAAGAGATTGCTGCCCGTCGTTTCCCGCCTCGGGTTCGACCCCGATCACGGCACATCTCGGGTTGAGGGCCCTGGCGGAAAGGGCGCAACCCGCAAGCAATCCGCCGCCGCCCAGGCAGACGAGCAGAACGTCCAGGCGCCCCACTTCCTCGATGAGCTCCTTGGCGGAGGTTCCCTGGCCGGCGATCACATGGGGGTGGTCATAGGGCGGGATCAGCGTCATCCCGCGCTGCTGCGCCAGGCGCCTGCCGATCTCCTCGCGGCTCTCGGTGTAGCGGTTGTAGGTGATGATTTCCCCCCCGTAGCCGCGGGTTGCGGCGACTTTCGATGCCGGCGCGTCATGGGGCATGATGATGGCCGCCTTCACCCCGAGAAGCCTTGCCGACAGGGCGATTGCCTGGGCGTGATTTCCGGACGAGTAGGTCAGCACGCCCGATCTGCGCTGCTCCTGGGAAAACTGCGCGACGGAGTTGAAGGCCCCCCGGAACTTGAAGGCGCCCATGCGCTGAAAGTTCTCGCACTTGAAAAACAGCTCCGCGCCGCTCCGTTCATTGGCCGTGCGGGAAGTCAGGACAGGCGTCCTGTGTGCGATGCCCCTGAGGCGCTCGGCGGCATCGACGACATCGGCATAGGTCGGCAGCTCCATGTTGCAATCTCCTTGAATGAAAACGTTCAGCACTTCCCCGGAAGGGCGGCCGTCATCTGGACCTCGATCAGAAAGCCGTGGTGCAGTTCGGGCACCGGGACCACGGCGCGAGCCGGCCGGTGGGCGCCGAATCGCTCGCCGTACACACGGTTGAAACAGGGCCAGTTGTCGATGCCCACGACATAGGCCGTGCATTGCACCACGTCGTCCAGTCGGCACCCGGCCGAAGCGAGGATGCGCTCGCAATGAGTCAGGACTACGCGCACCTGGTCTTCAAAGCCCGGGGGCGGGCCCTCGGGCGCTTTCGTGGCGGGCAGCGTGCCGGACACGAAGACGAGGCTGCCGGAAACGACCGCCTGGGAGTAGTGGCCCGCAGGCGCCGGCGCCTCTTCGGTGAAGATCGTTTTCATCTCATCCCCCTTTGCAGTGCACCCTTTTTTGTTTGCCCCTGTTTTCGCACGAAGCGCAGGGAAAATATCCAAATTGCTTTTTACGTGAACTTTACCCTTTCGGCAATGACATTCCGCGGCACCGGGCGGTGACTTTATTTGACAGACCCCGTGAATAAGTATTAGAATTTCGACCCATACGGGCCGACGGTCTGAATTTTCGAGGTGGCTGGCGATGCGAAATGTGGATTTGAAAAAGTTGCTGACAAGGATCCGGGAAGAAAGACCCCTGGTTCACAACATAACCAACTACGTCGTGATGAACTTTACGGCCAACACCCTCCTGGCAATGGGGGCCTCTCCCGTGATGGCCCATGCACCCAACGAGGTCGAGGAGATGGTGTCGCTGGCCAGGGCGCTCGTCATCAACATCGGCACGCTTTCCGATCCCTGGATCGAGGCCATGCTCCTGGCGGGAAGAAAGGCGAACGCCGGGGGAGTGCCCATTGTGTTCGACCCCGTCGGGTCGGGGGCGACCTCCCTGAGGACCGGCACGACCCGGAGGATCGTCCAGGAATTGAGACTGTCGATCATCCGCGGGAACGCCTCGGAGATCCTGTCGATCGGGTCCTCCGACACCGTCACCAAGGGGGTTGATTCGCTGCACGACGTGGATCAGGTGGCTCAAATGGCCATGGCCACGGCAAGGCAGACGGGCGCAGTTGTCGCCGTCACGGGCAAGGTCGATCTCATCACCGACGGGGCCCGGGTCCTGCGGTGCCGAAACGGCCATGCGCTGATGGGAAGGGTCACCGGGACGGGCTGCGCGGCGACAGCCACCATTGCGGCCTTTGCGGCAGTGACTCCGGATGCGATGGAGGCCGCTGCGGCGGGGCTTGCCTTTTTCGGCCTTGCCGGTGAGATGGCCGCGGCCAGGGCCCCGTCACCCGGGTCGTTCATGATCGCCCTGATCGATGCCCTCTACAACATGACCCCGGATGAACTTCAAAGGCGGGCCCTGCTCGAGGAAGGTTGAGACGCAGGCGCCCTGTCCGTTTGCGGGGTTGAAGAATCTCAAGGTTGCGATGATGAAAAAACGAAAAATCGATTACTCCCTCTATCTTGTCACGGATCGCAAGCTATCGCTGGGACGATCCCTGCTTGAGGTGATCCGGCCGGCCGTTGAGGGAGGCGTCACCGTCGTCCAGCTGCGCGAGAAGGAAGTGGACTCCCGCGAATTCTACCGGGAGGCTCTCCGGATAAAAGACTATCTGGACAAGAGAGATATCCCGCTCATCATCAATGACCGGCTGGACATCGCCCTGGCCATTGATGCCGCAGGCGTCCATCTCGGGCAGGAGGACCTCCCCGTTGACGTGGCGAGAAAAATTCTCGGTCCCGGCAGGATCATCGGGGCCTCCGTTTTCACGCCGGACGAAGCCATTCAGGCGGAAGCCATGGGGGCGGACTACCTGGGGCTCTCCCCGATTTTTGTGACATCCACGAAGCCGGAGCTGACAAGCCAGATCGGCCTTGCGGGGATCGGTCCGATACGGCGGGCGACCCGTCTGCCGCTGGTCGGCATCGGCTCCATGAACGAGACCAACGCCTTCTCCGTCATCCGGGCCGGCCTGGACGGCGTTGCCGTCGTGTCCGCGATCTGCAGCAGGCCGGATGCCTGTGCTGCCGCCGGAAACATCATGCAGGAGATCCTGCGCGCCCGGGGGCAGTAGCAAGCCGGGAATCCATGACCATTGGGAAAGGTATCCGATGAAGCTCAAAGAGCTGGGGGAATTCCGGTTTATCGATCGGATCACAAAGGGCTGCCTCGTCAGGCAGGAAGGCGTGATCAAGGCCATCGGCGATGACTGCTGCGTGTTCAGGGCGCAGGAAGGCAAGGTCGTCCTGCTGACCACGGACATGCTTGTCGAAGACATCCACTTTCTGAGGAATTCGATGACACCCCACGAGCTCGGGCGGAAATCCCTGGCCGTGAACATATCCGACATCGCCGCCATGGGAGGCCTCCCGGGCGAGGCGGTGATCTCGATCGCCATACCGGGGACGATCGAGGTCGAGTATCTGGATCAGCTCTACGAGGGGATGAAATCCATGGCCCGGGAGTTCCAGGTCAACCTGCTGGGAGGGGATACGACCTCGTCGCCTGCGCATCTCGTGATCAACGTCGCACTGGTGGGATGGGCGGCGGAGGATGAGGTGCTGTATCGCGCCGGCGCCAAAGAGGGCGACGTGATTTTCCTCACCGGCGCAGTCGGGGCATCGGCAGCGGGGCTCGACATCATCCTCTCCGGGAGAGACTTCGAAAAAAGGGGCGAGCTGTTCGAGGCCCACCTGAACCCCACCCCCCAGGTGAAGGAGGGGCGGATCATCGCCGGTCTCAAGGTCGCAAACTCCCTGATCGATGTCTCCGACGGCGTCGCCTCGGACCTGGGCCACATCTGCGAGGAATCCGGAGTGGGCGCGCTGCTCGAGGAAAGCGCGATCCCCGTGACGGAGGCCTTCCGGAGCTATTGCAGCGAGTTTCAGCTCGAGTGCGAAAAGCTCATGCTCCACGTCGGCGAGGATTATGTGCTTCTGGGTTCGGTGCCGGCTCAATCCGAAGAAAGGCTGAAAAACGCTCTCGAGGCGGCGGGCTGCAAATTCTACCCGATCGGGACGATCATCAGGGGCTCAGGCATCATGCTGAGGAAACCGGATGGTTCCACCCGCAACATCGCGGCAAGCGGCTTTGATCATTTCCGGAAATAAAGCGGCATGAAAGGGCCTCGCAGTCGAAGGAACTCATTCGTCTACAGTGAGGCCCGCACTCCAGTAGGGCAGCTTCTTCGAGACACGCCGGACGGCCTCCACCAATTCATCCGAATCGACATCCTTCAGCGCATACCCCCGCGCGCCGCTTCCCTTCACAGCCTTTACCAGATAGGGGCTGGAATGCATGGAGAGGATCAATACATTGACCGACGGCAATTCCTTGCTTAAATAGAGCGTGGCGTCAATGCCGTTCATGAAACGCATGTTGATGTCCATGATGACGACATCCGGTACAAGCCTGCGGGCCAGCTCGACGGCCTCCTTGCCGTTGGCGGCCTCCCCCACGACCGCCATGTCGCTTTCACGATCAATGATCGCCCGAAGCTCTCTCCTGAAAGTTTCGTGATCGTCGGCGAGCATCACCCTGGTTTTCATTTCTCACCCGATCAAGACGCTGCGGTTGTCATCCTGTCTCCACTGCCGAGGAGCACCCGGTACCATTATAGCATTTTCAGGGCAGGCAGACATCAGGATTCCCCTGATTTCAAGCGGGGATTTCAGGAAATGAACCACGGCCCCTGAACATTGCCTGAGAAATACATATCTCACGGGCGACAGGGAATGGCCAGTCTTTTCCGGACGGTCCGATTTTTGCTACACCTCGGCTGTGCTTCGCGGGATCAATCGACATGTGCGGGAAGTGAAGCTCCCCGCACTCAGCGCGGAGCTTCCCGGCAAGGAAAGAACTAGACATGATTGCGCACCCTGAATGCTTGAGGAACGGAATAATTCCCCCTCACCCCAACCCTCTCCTGTAAGAGGAAAGGGATTTGTCACCCTCACCCTGACCCTCTCCCCTCAAGGGAGAGGGCACCTGTAAGGTAACGATCTCCTTCGGGAGAGGGAGATCAGGGTAGTGATTTTTTCCAGGCGGGAAATAAAAACTGCATTCGGGCAATATCCAAAAGATGTATTAAAGTTTTAGTCGTGATAGAATAACAAATTGTGGCGGTGTCACTGATGAAATCGAGAACCGGCATCGCCAAAGTTGGCGAATCCGACGAGGTTATCCATTGATGCCCGAGAAGGAACCGGAAAAGATGGCCGCATTCAAAAAGATTTTCACGGTAGTTTCCGCGCACAAGAAGATCTGGATTCTTCTGGCGTGTCTGCTTGCGATCGGGGCCTATGCCTACTTTGGCATCTGGGGAGGCGCCTCGTCACGCGCAAACCGGCAAGGGGCCGATCAGCAGGCGCGGGCCGTCCCCGTTGTCACCGCGGCTGCAAAAAAGGGCGACATCCATGTCTATCTGAACGGCCTGGGCGCCGTCACCCCTCTGAATACCGTGACCGTACGAAGCCGTGTGGACGGGCAATTGATGCAGGTCCAGTTCCAGGAGGGACAGATTGTCGAGAGCGGCCAGCTCCTGGCCGTCATCGACCCGCGCCCGTTCGAAGCGCAACTCGATCAGGCGCAGGGGCAGATGGCCCGCGACCAGGCCCTTCTCGCCAATGCCCGGCTGGACCTCCAGCGCTACGAGGCCCTGCTCGCCGATGATTCCATCGCAAAGCAGCAGGTCGATACGCAGAAGTCCCTCGTTTCGCAATTGGAAGGGACCGTCAAGGTCGATCAGGCCCAGATCGACAATGCCAAGCTTCAATTGGTTTACTCGCGCATTACGGCGCCCATCGGCGGAAGGATCGGGCTTCGTCTCGTCGATCCGGGCAACATCGTCCACGCAAGCGATGCCAACGGTCTGGCCGTCATCACGCAGCTGCAGCCCATCACGGTCATCTTTTCGATTCCCGAAGACAATCTCCCGCCGGTGCTGGCCATGCTCAAGACCGGAAAACCCATACCGGTGCTCGCCCTCAACCGGGATCAATCAACAAAAATAGCCGAAGGAACCCTCTTGACCGTTGACAACCAGATCGACCCGACGACGGGCACGGTCCGGCTCAAGGCCTCGTTCCCCAACAAAAGCAACGAGCTGTTTCCCAACCAGTTCGTCAACGCCCGGCTGCTTCTCGACGTCAAGAGCGGGACCATCGTGGTGCCCACGTCCGCGTTGCAGCGCAGCACCCGGGGGCCCTATGTCTACGTGGTGACGCCGGAGCTCACCGCGGCGGTGCGCCCGGTCAGAAACGGCCCGACGGAAGGCGATCTCGTCTCCATCGACGAGGGGCTCTCCCCGGACGAGATGGTCGTGGTCGAGGGGGCGGACAGGCTCAGGGACGGCAGCAAGGTCGAGGTGCAGGGACAAGGGCAGCCGCAGGGTCAGAAACAGGGACAGGGACAGGGCGCCGCACCCTCCGGCAAAGGCAAACGATGAACCCCTCTCGCATTTTCATCCTCCGTCCCGTGGCAACCACGCTGCTGATGGTCGCCATTGTGCTCGCGGGCCTCGTCGCTTACCGGCTGCTGCCCGTCTCGGCCCTGCCCCAGGTCGATTACCCGACGATCCAGGTGCTGACGTTTTATCCCGGGGCAAGCCCCGAGGTCATCGCCTCCTCCATCACGGCCCCCCTGGAACGGCAGTTCGGGCAGATGCCGGGGCTTCGGCAGATGACCTCCACGAGTTCCGGCGGCAGCTCGGTCATCGTGCTGCAGTTCAGCCTCGAGCTCAGCCTCGACGTTGCCGAACAGGAAGTGCAGGCCTCCATCAATGCCTCGGGCACCTTCCTCCCGAGGGATCTGCCGAACCCGCCCGTCTACAGCAAGACCAACCCGGCCGACGCGCCGGTCCTGACGCTGGCGCTGACTTCCGAGACGCTCCCGCTGCCCCAGGTGGAGGACCTGGCGGAAACTCGCCTGGCCCAGAAAATTTCACAGCTCTCGGGCGTGGGCCTCGTCAGCATCGCCGGCGGTCAGCGGCCGGCCGTCCGGATCCAGGCAAACCCCACGGCGCTTGCCGCCTACGGCCTGACGCTGGAAGACCTGCGCACGGCCGTCGCCGCAGCCAACGTCAACCAGGCAAAGGGGAGCTTTGACGGGCCGCGTCAGTCCTCCATCATCGGCGCCAACGATCAGCTCCTGTCGAGCAAAGAATACAAACCCCTGGTCGTCGCCTACCGGAAAAATGCGCCGGTGCTCCTTTCCGATGTCGCCGATGCCGTCGACGACGCGGAGAACGTGAAACTGGCGGCCTGGTTGAATGACACCCCCGCGGTGATCGTCAACATCCAGCGGCAGCCGGGTTCGAACGTCATCGAGGTCGTCAACCGGATCAAGAACCTCCTGCCGCAGCTGCAGGGCTCGCTTCCCTCGGCGGTGAAGGTCTCCATCGTGACGGACCGCACGACCACGATCCGGGCCTCGGTGACGGACGTGCAGTTCGAGCTGATGCTCGCCGTGGCGCTGGTCGTCATGGTGATCTTCCTGTTTCTGCGCACCCTGTCCGCGACGTCCATCCCGAGTGTTGCCGTGCCGGTCTCACTCGTCGGGACGTTCGGGGTCATGTACCTGCTGGGATTCAGCCTGAACAACCTGACGCTCATGGCCCTTACGATCGCTACGGGTTTCGTCGTCGATGACGCCATCGTCATGATCGAAAACATTGCCCGGTACATCGAACAGGGCGAATCGCCCCTTCAGGCCGCACTCAAAGGATCCGAGCAGATCGCCTTCACCATTCTGTCCCTCACCGTCTCCCTCGTCGCCGTTCTGATCCCGCTGCTCTTCATGAGCGATGTCGTGGGACGGCTTTTCCGCGAGTTTGCCATCACCCTCGGCGTCACGATCCTGATCTCCGCGGTCGTGTCGCTCACCCTGACGCCGATGATGTGCGCAAAATTGCTCAAGCACGAACCCGAGGAGAAGCAGAAGAAACTCTACCGGGCATCGCAGAAGATCTTCGACCGGACGATCGCCGCCTACGGAAGGTCCCTGCAATGGGTGCTGCGGCATCAGCGCGAAACGCTCATCGTGGCGGTGGCAACGCTTGTCTTCACGGTCATCCTGTATGTCGTCATCCCCAAGGGCTTTTTCCCCGTCCAGGACACGGGGCTGATCCTCGGGCTCTCCGAAGGGCCGCAGTGGACGTCCTTCTCGGCGATGTCCAGGGACCAGCAGGCCCTCGCGCGCGTGATCCTTCGCGACCCGGCCGTCCAGAGCCTGACCACTTTTATCGGGGTGGACGGGACCAATCCCACATTGAACAGCGGGCGGGTCCTGATCAACCTCAAGCCGCTCTCGGAACGCAGCGCGAGCGCCACGGAGATCATCCGCCGCCTGCAGCCGGGACTGGCCGGCCTCGAGGGGATCACGCTCTACATGCAGCCCGTGCAGGATCTCACGGTGGAGAGCCGGGTGAGCCGCACGCAGTACCAGTTCAGCCTCGAAGACCCCAATGCCGGGGAACTGGGCATCTGGGCCCCGAAGTTCGTCGACGCGCTGCGGCAGCTGCCGGAGCTCCGCGACGTGAGCAGCGACCAGCAGAACGAGGGCCTGCAGACGCTGGTCACCATCGACCGCGCGACGGCATCGCGTCTCGGGATCACACCCCAGATGATCGACGACACGCTCTACGATGCCTACGGCCAGAGGCTCATCTCCACGATGTTCACGCAGCTCAACCAGTACCGCGTCATCCTGGAGACCAAGCCGGAATTCAAGGACCACCCCGAGGACCTGGGCTCGCTCTATGTCCGGAGCGCGGCAGGCGGACAGGTGCCCCTGGGGGCCATCTCCCGGGTCCAGGAGACAAAGGGCCCTCTTGTCATCAGCCACCAGGGACAGTTCCCGGCCACGACCGTCTCCTTCAACCTGGCGCCGGACGCGTCGCTGGGGGATGCCGTGAAGGCCATCGATTCGGCCATGAGAGAGCTCGGCATGCCGGCAAGCATCCGGGGGAGCTTCCAGGGAACAGCCCAGGCCTTCCAGTCCTCGCTGGCCAACGAGCCGCTTCTGATCCTGGCGGCCCTGGTGACGGTCTACATCGTCCTGGGCGTGTTGTATGAAAGCTACATCCACCCCGTCACGATCCTGTCCACGCTGCCGTCGGCGGGGGTGGGCGCGCTGCTGGCACTGATCCTGTGCCGCACCGAGTTCAGCGTCATCGCGCTGATCGGGATCATCCTGCTCATCGGCATCGTGAAGAAAAACGGCATCATGATCGTGGACTTCGCGCTGGATGCCCAGCGAAAGGAGGACAAGAGCCCCGTCGAGGCCATCTACCAGGCCTCCCTGCTGCGGTTCCGCCCGATCATGATGACGACCCTGTCGGCCCTTCTGGCCGCGCTGCCGCTGGCGGTGAGCGGAGGCGTGGGCGCCGAGCTCCGCCGCCCCATGGGCATCTCCATCATCGGGGGGCTCATCTTCAGCCAGGTGCTGACACTCTACACGACCCCGGTCATCTACCTCTGGTTCGACCGGCTGGCCGGCCGAAAGGGCGCAAACGGAATCGATAACGAGACGAAGGAGAGCGCGGGGTCATGATCGGGCCCAATTTCTCGTCCCTGTTCATCCGGAGGCCGGT
Organism: Syntrophales bacterium; assembly: GCA_035685905.1. Lineage (GTDB taxonomy): Bacteria > Desulfobacterota > Syntrophia > Syntrophales > UBA2192 > UBA2192. The sequence goes on along the minus strand of DASRZY010000084.1, from coordinate 14,598 downwards.
GGCAACCACCCTGCTGACACTGGGGATGGTGCTTGCCGGCCTGATCGCCGTGCGCCTGCTCCCGCTGTCGGCGCTGCCGCAGGTGGACTTCCCGACGATCATGGTTTCCGCGTCCCTGCCGGGCGCAAGCCCCGAGACCATGGCGACGGCCGTCGCGGCGCCGCTGGAGCGGCAGTTCACGCGCATTGCCGGCGTGACCGAGATGACCTCCACCAGCAATCTCGGCTCGACGTCCGTCGTCCTGCAATTCGACCTGAACCGCGACATCGACGGCGCGGCCCGCGACGTCCAGGCCGCGATCAATGCCGCGCGGACCGATCTGCCCGCGGCGCTTCCCTCAAACCCGCAATACCGCAAGGCCAACCCCGCCGAGGCGCCGATCCTCATCCTGGCCCTCACCTCGGACACGGTGACCCGGGAAGAGATGTACGACGCGGCCTCGACCGTCCTCCAGCAGAAACTCTCCCAGGTGGACGGCGTGGGCCAGGTGATCGTCGGCGGCAGCTCGCTGCCCTCGGTCCGCGTGGAGCTCAACCCCCTGGCGCTGAGCAAGTACGGGATCAGCCTTGCCGACGTGCGCTCCGCGCTGGGCGCAACCAACGTGAACCGGCCCAAGGGGCAGCTGTCGAGCAGCGACAGGACATGGGAGATCCGGACGAACGACCAGCTCTTCAAGGCCGAAGAGTACCGCCCGCTGGTCGTTTCGTACCGGGCCGGCGCCCCGGTGAAACTCTCCGACATCGCCGACGTGCAGGACTCGGTGGAAAATATCCGCAACGCGGGGCTCGTCAACGGGAAACCCTCCGTCATGGTCATCGTGAGCCGCAAACCGGGGGCGAACATCATCGAGACCGTCGACCGGGTCGTCGAACTGCTCCCGCAGCTCGAAGCCTCCATCCCCAAGGCGATCAACCTCTCCGTCGTCATGGACCGGACGCAATCGATCCGCCAATCCCTGAAAGACGTGGAGCGCACCCTGGTCGTCTCCGGGATCCTCGTGATCCTGGTCGTCTTCGTGTTCCTGCGGCATGTCCGGAGCGCCGTCATCCCGAGCGTTGCCGTGCTGGTTTCCCTCATCTCGACGTTCGGCATCATGTACCTGTGCGGCTACAGCCTCGACAACCTCTCGCTGATGGCCCTCACGATCGCCACGGGCTTCGTTGTGGACGATGCCATTGTCGTGCTCGAAAACATCACCCGCTACATCGAGAAGGGGATGTCGCCCTACCGGGCAGCCTTGACCGGGGCGCGGGAGATCGGCTTCACGGTTCTCTCCATCAGTGTCTCCCTCGTGGCGGTATTCATCCCCATCCTCTTCATGGGCGGGATGATCGGGCGGCTGTTCCGCGAGTTTGCCGTCACACTCTCCGCGGCAGTCATGATCTCGCTTTTGGTTTCGCTGACGACGACCCCGATGATGTGCGCCTACCTGTTGAGACGGGAAAGCGAGCGGACCCGGGGACGGCTGTTCCAGGCGAGCGAGCGCCTGTATGAGCGGGTGCTTCAGACGTATGAACGGAGCCTCTCCTGGGCCTTGAGGCACCAGCGCTCGATGCTCGCCCTGATGCTCTCCACCATCGTCGTGAGCATCGCGCTGTTCGTCGTGATCCCGAAGGGGTTCTTCCCGCAGCAGGATACGGGCCGCCTGATGGGCACCATCCTGGCCGCCCAGGACATCTCCTTCCAGTCCATGAAGGACAAGATGGCGGCCATCGTGGACATCATCATGAAAGACCCGGCCGTGGACACGGTTGTCGCATTCACGGGGAGCTCCGGGGGACGCGCCACGACGAACACGGGACGGATGTTCATCACCCTGAAACCCCTCGCGGAGAGAAAGCTGAGCGCCGACCAGGTCATCGCGAGGCTGCGCAAGAATATCAGCAGCGTCCCCGGGGCGCCTGCGTATCTGCAGCCCGTTCAGGACCTGCGCGTAGGGGGACGGATGGGCGGCGGGCAATACCAGTACACCCTCCAGGGGGAAAGCCTTTCGGATCTCATGATCTGGGCGCCTCGCATCGAAGAGCGCCTGCGCGGGATTCCGGGCATCGTCGACGTCAGCAGCGATCAGCAGGACCAGGGGCTGCAGGCCATGCTGACGATCGACCGCAGTACGGCCTCGCGCCTGGGCGTCAGCCCTCAGGCGATCGACGACACCCTGTACAGCGCCTTCGGCCAGAGGCAGGTGTCCATCATGTACACCCAGTTGAATCAGTATCACGTCGTCATGGAGGTGGAGCCCTCGTTCTGGCAGCGCCCGGACACGCTGCGCCACATCTATGTTCCGTCATCCAATGGGGGGCTCGTTCCGCTCAGCGCATTTGCGCGCTACGAGATGACCCGGACCGCACTCGCCGTGAGTCACCAGGGGCAATTCCCGGCCGTGACGCTGTCGTTTAATCTTGCGCCGGGCCTGGCGCTGGGCGATGCCGTGAGCCGGATCGAGTCCGAGACGCATAAGATGGGATTGCCGGCGGGGGTGCGGGGCAGCTTCCAGGGGACGGCCCAGGTGTTCCAGGCCTCGCTTGCCAACCAGCCTCTTTTGATCCTTGCCGCGCTGGCAGCGGTGTACATCGTCCTGGGCATCCTGTATGAAAGTTACATCCACCCGCTCACGATTCTCTCCACCCTGCCGTCAGCCGGCGTCGGGGCGCTGCTTGCGCTTCTGATCGCGCGGGCCGATCTCTCCCTCATCGCCCTGATCGGGATCATCCTGCTCATCGGCATCGTGAAGAAGAACGGGATCCTGATGGTGGATTTCGCCATCGAGGCCGAGCGCAGGGAAGGCAAGCGCCCGGAAGAGGCGATCTATCAGGCCTGCCTGCTGCGGTTCCGGCCGATCATGATGACGACCATGGCGGCCCTGCTGGGCGCTCTTCCCATCGCCCTCGGGGTCGGTGTCGGCTCGGAGATCCGGCGGCCCCTCGGCATCGCGATCGTCGGCGGTCTGATTTTCAGCCAGATGCTGACGCTTTACACAACGCCGGTGGTCTATCTCTATCTCGAGCGGTTCAGGCTCCGGATGGAACAAAGGAAGGCCGCCCGGCGGCACGCGGTCCGCGGCGCCGTTGCGGGAGCGCCGGATGCCCCGTGAGACGCGACGGTGTGTCGCTACGATCCGTTTGCTTTCGTTTTTTCAAGGGATGAAAGGCCCTGCTGAGGATTTGCGCATGATTCATACAGGAGATGATCATCGAAGACGGTCGGGGTTTCGCTGCACGGCGGCGGCACTCGCGGGGGCGTTTGCGGTTCTTTCAGGCTGCGCGGTGGGGCCGGATTACCGGAAACCGGAAGTGCAGGCGCCGGCGGCTTACAAGGAAAACGTGGACTGGAAAGTTGCGCAGCCGCAGGAAACCGTTGTCCGCGGGGCCTGGTGGAAGGTATTCAAGGATCCGCAGCTCGACGCACTCGAAGAACAGGTCGACATCTCGAACCAGACGGTCGCAGCGGCCGAGGCGCAATACCGGCTGGCTCTTGCCGTCGTGAGGGCCGGCCGTGCCGGCTATTTCCCGACGGTGACGGCGGGGGCCCAGGCAACGCGGTCCCTTCGGTCCGCAAATGCGAGCAGCGTTGCTGTCGTGACCTCGGATGCGTCCGACTACCTGCTGACGGGGACCGCCTCGTGGGAACCGGATATCTGGGGCAAGGTGCGCCGGACGGTGGAATCGAACCAGGCGGGCGCCCAGGCCAGTGCCGCCGACCTCGAATCGATCCGCCTCAGCACCCAGGCGCTGCTGGCGCAGAACTATTTCCAGCTCAGCGCCCTTGACGCGCAAAAGAAGCTGCTGGACGAAACCGCGGCGGCCTATGAGAAATCCCTGCAGCTGACAAGGAACCGCTACGCAAACGGCGTGGCGTCGAGGGCCGAAGTCCTGCAGGCGGAAACGCAGCTGAAATCCACCCAGGCGCAGGCCATTGACCTGGGCGTCCAGCGTGCGCAGCTGGAACATGCCATTGCCGTCCTCATCGGCAAGCCTGCATCCCTTTTCTCCATTCCTGTCACTCCGCTGACGGCGAGCCCCCCGGCCATACCCGTCGGCATCCCGTCCGAGCTGCTGGAAAGAAGGCCGGACATCGCCGCTGCAGAGCGGCGTGTTGCATCGGCAAATGCCCAGATCGGGGTTGCCGAGGCCGCCTATTACCCGAGCATCATGCTGGGCGCCACCGGCGGCTTTGAATCGTCGGACATCACCAACTGGCTCTCCTGGCCCAGCCGCCTGTGGTCGGTGGGGCTGTCCCTGTCGCAGACGTTGTTCGATGCCGGGTTGCGGAGCGCGCAAACCGATCAGGCGCGGGCCTCCTACGACACGACCGTGGCGTCCTATCGCCAGACCGTGCTCACCGGGTTCCAGGAGGTGGAAGACAACCTGGCTGCGCTCCGGATCCTGGAAGAGGAGTCGCGTGTGCAGGGCGAAGCGGTCAATGCCGCCCGCAAATCCGTGGAAGTGAGCAGGAACCAGTACAAGGCCGGTACGATCAGTTACCTCGACGTCGTCGTCGTCCAGGCGATTCTGCTTGCCAATGAGCGAGTCGCCGTGGACATCAGCGGCCGCAGGATGGTTGCCGGTGTCCTCCTGATCAAGGCGATCGGCGGCGGATGGGACGTGTCTGCCCCGCCTTCCGGCAACTGAAAGCCGGGGCTGTCGGCGGAAGGACCCTCGTCACGGGCTCTTTCCGGGAGAGCGGGCCGGGAATATGCTATTCTTCATCCCGATCGGATTTTGCATGGGATGGACGATGATCGGCGGCGTACAAAACCGCAAGGGAAAGGACGATTGAAATACAGGCAATCGTGAATGCCAGCGATTTTCCCTGCCACAGCCCGACAAACCAGCGCCTGAACTCGTCTGCCAGAACGTTCGCCATTCCGCCAACCTGTTCCAGGTCGTGTACATACCGTTTCGAATCTTCAGGCATGATCGGATACACGGACCCGTCTGCCGCCTCGTAGCCCAACACGGCACGCTCATCCCTGTCGGCTTTTTGATAGATCAGGACGGCACTGCTCAAGCCAACCAGCAGAACCACCGCGCTGAGAAGACGAAAAAAACGTTTGTCCATCTGCGATTTTCCATTTCCTGTGGCGCTCAGCAATGCGAAGATCAATTCCGCGATTCAAAATTATCAGCAAAGCGAAACATAAGTTCAAGAAAATTATGGTTCCCTTGCCTCCCTTGCAGCGTTTTCTTATCCCTGCGGCGCCAACGTCCGGGGGTTCAGCCAGTCATTGTCACAATCAAGCGAGGGGATTAAACTGGTGCGATTCAGGGTATCGCTGATTCCGGATCATCTCCGATCAGGGAGACATTATGTAATAGAAAAAGAGGTACTCCTCCGCGCACCTTTCGCGGGCACCGTCACCGCCCGCTTCGCCGACCCGGGGGCCCTGATGCAAAGTGCCGTCAGCTCGCAGACGACGGCCCTTCCCGTCGTGACCGTATCCAACACGGAAAGGCTCCGGGTCTGCGTTTACCTGGATCAGAGGATGCTGTATACGTTCGCGTGGTCGATCCCGTCGAGATCAACGATGAGGATGCGATTTGTAGAAAATCGGTGAGGTCCCGGCGTCAGGGGGCCGGGACCTCACCGAAAGGAGAGAGGGTGAATGCCACGTTCGTCAGGCAGTCGCCCGCAATTGAGCCAGGAACGGGTTCCTTCAGTACAAGGTCAAACCAGTCAAGACGATGTTCATCATGCGGAGAGCCCCCGCAATCAGATGACCTTGCCTGCCTTGAGCGCATCGAGCTTGGCGGGGCCGTACCCCATGTACTTCAGGTAAATAAACGCATTGTCATAACCCACGGGACGGCAGACCCATTTCGTTCTCGGGGGTGTCTCGGTGGCTTTCCACTGGGATTGAGCGCAGACAACAGAGCCGTAGACAGGGTCCTGCACGGGCGTAAACATCCCGCGGTCGCGCCAGTTCTCGTCGTGCATGGTTTTCCAGGGAGAACAGATTTCGGCCACAACCGGCGTGATCGGGGCGAGCCTGCCGCTTTTTGCATACTCGATGGATTTCTCGGTCAGCTCCTGGCTCGTGAACAGCTGGGTCAGCGGGTTGATCATGGCCTGGTACTTGAGCTGCCAGTCCTTCTTCATGAACGGGGCGAGTGTGGGCCACTCTTCGGCCCCCCACTCCTCGTATTCGCCCATCATGTCGACGAAGGCCTTCCACATCTCCAGGCGCAGGCCGCCGAGGAAGACCCCGCCGTCTTTTGTCGGGAAGAACCCGTAGAGCCAAAGGGCCGTGTCCAGGTTGCCGAAGCGCTCATTGAGCACCTTCTGATCGGCATACCAGTGCAAAGCGTAGTCGTGCAGCCTTTCATAAGCTTCGGGGGTAGCCACATCGATGAACTGCCCGATGCCCGCGATCTCGCGGTAGTAAAGAGCTGCAAGAATCCCGACGGCCGCAAACGTGCCCGAAGTCGCCCAGGCGATCCAGGGACCGGCCTTGGTGGGAGAGGCGTAGGGCATCTCATCGTATGTTTTCCCTTCGGGAAGGATTTCCCCTGTCCCATACTGAATCCCGGAGCGGGCCTGGGAGATGTTGTCGTAGTCATACTGGTTCCTGCCGCTCTCCGGCCCGAACTGGCCGAAGGCCGTGATCGCGCAATGAATCAGTCTCGGGTTCAATTCTCGAAGTTCATCGTAACCGATCTTCCACTTTTCCATCGTTCCCGCGGGGAAGGTTTCGATGAGGATGTCCGCCTGCCCCACAAGGGATTTGAAGATTTCACGGCCCTCTTCCTTCTCCATGTCAAGCGTCACGTGATACTTGTTCCGGCCCTCCTGGAGATAGGCAAGCCCCGTGCCGTGATGCATGATTCCGTCCGGCGAGTAGGTCCTCACCAGGTCCCCCTCAGGCGGTTCGATCCGTATCGTTTCAGCTCCCAGTTCGGCCAGCATCGAGGAGCAGTAGCAGCCGGCCATGCTGCGGGAACTCACGTCCAGCACGATCAGTCCGGCAAGTGCTTCCGGTTTCTCAAAGTTCAGAACCGGATCATCCAGTGCCCGGATGTGATCCGCCCAGTCCGCCCATTTCGGTCTCTTGTGATCTGCTGTCATTGTCCCTTACCTCCTCAGAATCATTCCGGATGATTTATCCCAGTCGGGGGGCGGCCGGCGTCCCTGCTGATCCTTCCAGTTGCCGAGAACACCGTTAAGATAGCACTGCTGGATCTGAGACTGGCTTCGCCCCAGGATGCTCGTCATGATGTACTCGTTGTCGAATCCGACAGGGCGAACGCTCCAGCGGTGCCTGGGCGGTGTCTCGGACATCATGACGGGGAACTCGTGGTCCACGTACTTGCCGTACATGGGATCGTCGATCTCCTTCACGAATCCCCGTTCCCGCCTGTGAGGGTCTTCATTCATGTCTTTGGAATTGTGAAGGCGGGTGGCGGCAAAACCGTGTTGTATGCCGAGATTCTCAATCTCGGCGGCTGTCCGGGTCCGGGCCCACTTCGCGATGATCTTGAGGATGGCCAGTGCGTTTTCCGTCTTGAGACGGATCGCGTGGTCTTTGAACCGTTCGTCGCTCGCGAGGGCCGGCTGACCCATGGCCTTGCACAGGCCCGCGAATTCTTCGGGTGCAGGCGCTGCGATGGCGGCGAAGAAATTGTCTTTCGTCAGGAAGGTATCGGCCGGACAAATGCATTGGTCGCGGTTGCCCGATGGTTCGGCCCCTTTTCCGGCCATCTGCTGATAAGGCCATACCCAACCGAGGGCGCGCATGATATTTTCGCTCTGGGACATTTCAATGTACTGCCCTTTCCCCGTTTTCTTCCGGTGATAGAGAGCAGCAAGAACCGCCACTTCCCCCATGAGGGCGCCGTAGACGTCGCAAACCCAGATGCTCTGCTTCAAAGGCGGCCGGCCGGCGAAGCTCGATAGCCAGGCGTAACCCGAGAGTGCCTGGGCTGCCCCGTCGTTCGAGGGGCGATCCTGTTCCGCATAGGTCCCCCACTGGCCGAAGCCGTTTTTCTCGATGTAGATGATGCCGGGATTGACTTTGCGGATCGTTTCGTAATCGATATTCCATCGCCTCGTGACGCCTGGCCGAAGGTTGAACTCAACAATGTCCGACTTGGCACAGAGTTCCTTGAAGATGTTCTGGGCCTCGTCAATGTGAAGGTCCAGGGCCATGTAATGCTTGGACGGGTTGATGTGCATGAAGATGGGGCTTTGCTCCTTGTAGAACCAGCCAAAGGGGTTCAGGGAGCGGGTGACGTCCCCTACCGGGGGCAGTTCGATCTTGATCACTTCTGCACCCATGGACGCAAGAAACGACGGCCCTGCCGGTCCGAAGAGAAGCGTACATACCTCGAGGACCCGAAGTCCTTTCAGGGGGGCGGGTTTTGAATACTTCTTCTTTACATAATCTTTCATCACTTCGGTCATCTAAGGTCCCTCCTTTCGTTGATGTGACGACAGATCAGGACTGACGCTTTCTATCCGCCGCCACCTACCCCGTTACAGAGACTGTGCCAGATTACAACTCATTGAAATGATTACGCATTCAAAAACGCGGCCCCGGTGAAGTCTCCAGAGATCTGGAAAATTGTCCAGCAATAGGGACTGGCGATGCTTAGGGTTGGAATGGACGCAAGGAGGCTGGCGCCAGGTTATCTGACGGAAGAGACGCTGAAGAAATCGATGCCGTATTTTTTTATCTTGCTGTAAATGCTGCTTTTCGAAATTCCAAGGTGCTCGGCGGCTTTCTGAATGTTGCCCCGGAACATCTCGATCGCCTTGACGATCGCATCACGCTGCGCTTCCTCGGCAAGAAACTTCAGCGACCCCTTGTCCTCTTCGTCGCAGGAGGGCAGGCTCATGGACAGGTGGATGCAGTCCTTGACGTGCCCCGCGTCGATCACCGCATCCGAGAGACCGACGGCAACCTCCAGCACATTGCCGAGTTCCCGGACGTTGCCCGGCCAGTCGTATTGCATGAGATGATCCAGGAACTCGTCGGTGATCCGGGGCTTGGAACGCTCCAAGTCCTCCGTGATCCGCTTCAGGAAATGCTCGATGAGCAGCGGGATATCCTCGCGGTGTTCCCGCAGGGGCGCCATGTTGATGGGGATGACGAAGAGCCGGTAGAAAAGATCTTCCCGGAATTTCCCGGCACGCACGAATTCCCGCAGGTTGCAGTGCGTTGCGGCGATGACGCGTACATCGAGCTGGACGGGGGAGCGGCCGCCGATCTTTTCAATTTCCTTTTCCTGCAGGAATCTAAGGATTTTCGGTTGAAGCGAAAGGGGCATATCGCCCACTTCATCGAGGAACAGCGTCCCGCCGTTGGCCATCTCGAATTTCCCGGGGTGCCCGCTCTTGACGGCACCCGTGAAGGCACCCGCCTCATACCCAAAAAGCTCCGATTCTAGCAGGTTTTCCGGAATCGCAGCGCAGTTGATCCGGACAAAGGGCTGATGCCTGCGATTGCTGAGCTTGTGAATCGAATGGGCCGCCAGTTCCTTTCCCGTGCCGGTCTCGCCGGAGATCAGGACCGTGGATTTCGTTTTTGCCGCAAGGATGATCTGCTCCTTGAGGCGCACCGTTGTCTCGCTGTGGCCGATGATATCGTTAATAGAATACTTTGCCGTGTTCTTTCGGTCCTTGCCGCCGGATCGAGCCGACTTGTCTTCGAGAGCCGGCAGGTATTCGAGGAGGCTGCGCAGGCTGACGACCCCCAGGACATTCGATTTGGGATCGATTACGGGAATGATCTCCAGATCCGCCTTGCGAAGCTCCGAGACAGGCGTACTTTCAAGGACAGGTTCCGCGTCTTGCACCAGGTCGGAAATGATCTTTTTCCCGTTTTGCAGGCTGATCTGCTTCAGGAGGACGTTCGATGTGACGACCCCCCGGTATCGATGGCTGCGGTCCAGGACAATCACGTAGGACTGGTCCTTGCAGGTGAGCTGCTGCGCCACGGACACAACGGTGTCGTCTTCGGCGCAGACGCAGAAATAGCAATCCATGATGTCCCTGACTTTCAACCCTTACTCCTTTGGCTGCTGCGCGGGTTGTGCTCTCTGCTCTGCAGACTCCACCTCTTCTTCCCGCGTTTCGGATTCCTTTTCAGTGCCCTCTCCGTCGATGTGGAATATCTTGACGTGCCTGTCCAGGGACGAGGCGATGTCGTCGAGGCTAGAAGCAGAGGCCGTAATGTTCTTCAGGAGAAGTTTCATTGTGGCCACTTCTACCTTCAGGTTACTCAACTCCGTCCCGTTCGGCTGTACAGCAGGCCCGTCCCCGCCGCGCACGTCTTGCAGGCTGGTGACGCCGTTCTCGATGTCCTGGAGCGATTTCTTCGAATCGTTCAAATCGACGATGAGCCGTTTCGAGGACTCCTTCAGCTCCGCCGAATTGGATTTGATCCGGCCGATCATGATCGCGATGTTCCCGAGCATCGCCTGGAGGGCGTTGCTCAGGATGAAGAACTCGTCGCGGAATTTCGAACTGATCCGGGCCACCAGGTTCCCGCTCTGGGCCTGCCGCATGACTACCATCAGCTCGCGGATCGGCGTACCGAAGGTATCCGACAGAACGTAGGCGATGAAAGACGACAGAAGAATGGTGAAGAGGACCATGATCACCATGACCAGTTTCAGCGTGGTCACGGCGCTGTAGATGTCGGATACATAGCCCCCCGTGACAATGTACCAGTCCCATGGCTCGTAATAGACGTAATACCCTAACTTTTCACGCCCCTCATAAGTGTAGGCGATCGATCCCTTTTTGTTGCGGATGATCTCCTGCACCCAGGGCTCCGATGCGAAATTCTTTCCCTGCATTGTGGGGTGGATGACAAAGTTCCCGAAGGAATCGAGAACGAAGACATACCCCGTTTTTTCGATGACAATGTCCTTGATGGCCCTCATCAGCTCGTAGCCCTGCTCGGGACGGCCAAGGACAAAGGCGCCGATCATCGTTCCGGAGGCGTCCCGCAGGGGAATGTACAGTGTCGCCCACCAGACCCCCTCCACGTTTGCGCGGCCGAGGAATTTCTGGCCGTTGAGAACTTTCTTGTAAATCGGCCCCTCGGGATCCAGGAGCGTCCCCTGGATTCGGGCCCCGCTTGCGTTGCGCACATTGGTGCTCACTCGGATAAATTTCCTGTCCTGGAGCTGGAAGAAGGTCGCTCCGAGGCTGTTGTCCTGGACCAGCTTGTCCACGATTGTGAAGTCGTTGGTGATCTTCTGGTTTCCGATGTACCAGGCGGGAAGCTCGTACGGGCCGACCGTTGTCATCTGCTTTGGGTCGATCCGGCTCTGGCCGAGCTCGGACAGCTCCTGGCTGACGAAGGCAGCGCTGCTTTCCAGCCAGTTGGACACCGTCTTCTGCTGGATGTCCACCATGTTGTAGATGTCATTGTTGATGTTCGTGAGTGCCTCTTCGCTGTGTTTCGAGATCCGCTCGAAGATCAGGTAGTAGCTGAATCCGCCCATGACGGCCAGGGGAATCACGGAGACCACGAGAAACCAGATGAAAAGACGGATTCGGATATTGATTCGCATAGGCACCACCTCAAGTCGGCTCCGTTTATGCCCGCATGGGAAGATCCCCTGCAGGGGTTCGGTCACGCATTGTTAATAGATAATGAAAACATGACCCAAGATAGTCCTAGATAAGGGCAATGCCAAAGTGTGTCAAGCTCCTTTTTCCAGGCGGGGCGAGCAGAAAGCGGCGCCGCTCGGGCCGAAAGGACACTCACGCTTCCGGAGAGGGTTACGATGCTGTAACCCGTGGTCGAGACCATCTTCCCCGACATGGCGACAGCCAGGGGGATCGCAGACCGCGTCATTCACCCCTCCAAGACAGTCGAGCCACGGCGGCCTCTCTTTACCTGCATGGATATCATCGGCGAGAGCCCTCCATGCTTGCGGCAAAGAAGCCGGTCGAGATCCGAACTGAGAAATAGGGATATAAAAACGAAGCGGGCGATGGGGACAGGAACCATTGACCATCAGCCCTTGTGCGGCTTCCGGGGTTTTATCTGACCGGCGCATTCACCCGATCGACATCGTTCTTTATCGTGCAGCGTTTTCTCTGTAAATCGGAAAATACAGGGAAACGGTTGTACCGCGCCCGAGCTGGCTATCAATTTCCATTCGGCCCTTGTGGACCGAGACGAGGTGCTTGACGATCGAGAGCCCGAGGCCGGTGCCGCCCAGTTCGCGGGACCGCCCCTTGTCGACGCGGTAAAACCGCTCACCCAGCCTCGAGACCTCATCTCTCGGGACACCGATCCCCGTGTCGGCAATCCGCACGAGCACTTCCTGATCGGAAGCCGGGGCGGCCGACACAGCGACCTTTCCCCCTTCGGGAGTGAACTTGACGGCGTTGTCCAGGATGTTGATGAGGATCTGGCTGAGCCCGTCGCGGCCGGGCAGCATGATGTCCAGGACAAGCACATCGTATGCCTGCCCCGATGCGAGAGCGTACCCGTCGTCTCCGTTCTCTCAGGCTTCGACAACAAAGCCCCGCTCTTTCAGACCCTTCTTGATGAATGACAAAATCTTTCGGTCATCCTCGATCAGTAGAACCTTCATGGCGTGCATCATAGCATTAATCCGTGACAATAAAAGTGCTACATGAATTACAATTTTGTCATGTTCCGGGAGGTCCGCACGGTCAAGGGAGTATCGAGGATTTCGTCGGTGGGTCGAAACTTCTCTCGGAGAGGAAGTCAGCAGCTATGCGGGGTTCGAGGTAACGATGAACGTCTGACGGGGCTGAGCTGTCCTCCTATCCTGAGGTGAAGCGAAAACCATTTTGAAATAAAAAGTGGGGCCGTTTGCGGCCCCGCAGCCGTTCCATCAGAAATTCTTGAAATCCCCCTCATCGAGAGGAATCACATCTTTCGGCCGTGCGCCCTTGGCCGTACCTGTCGCGCTGCCGGCACTTCCCCGCCCCGTGTAGGACTTGAGTGACAAGACTTTCGTGAGAAGGTCCTTCGGCTGTTTCGTCTCCGCTGTCGATTCCCCGCCTGAATCACTGTTCGCCCCTCCCCCGACGAGACTTCGCAGATCAACGGCTATCTTCTTCATCTGCCCGGCCTGGGCGCTCAACTCTTCGGCAGCCGAAGCGCTCTCTTCGGCGCTGGCCGCGTTCTGCTGGATCACGTTGTCCATCTCGGTGACGGCCTTGTTGACCTGGTCGATGCCCTGGGCCTGCTCGCTGGAGGCTGCTGCGATCTCGGATACAAGATCGGCCACCTTGGCGGCACTTTTCGAGACCTCCGAAAATGCCTCGTTTGTCCGCTGCACCAGCTCGGAGCCGCCTTTCACCTTGTTCACCGTGCTCTCAATGAGGCTGGATGTGTTCCGGGCGGCATCGGCTGCCCGCATGGCCAGGTTTCGCACCTCGTTGGCCACAACGGCAAACCCCGCACCGGCTTCGCCCGCCCGGGCCGCCTCAACAGCGGCGTTGAGGGCCAGGAGATTGGTCTGGAATGCGATTTCGTCGATCGTCTTGATGATCTTGGAGGTCTCTTCACTGGCCCTTGTGATGTCATCCATGGATACGGTGAGCTCTCTCATGGAGCCGTTGGCTCTCTCCACCATCTGCCTGGACTCTTTCATGAGCTTGTCGGCCATCGCCGAGTTGTCCGCATTCTGCCGAGTCATGGAGGACATCTCCTCGAGGGAGGAGGATGTCTCCTCGACAGAGGCGGCCTGCTCGGAGGCACCATCGGCCAGCGACTGGCTCGCTGTGGAAACTTTACCCGCAGCCGCGTCAACCTGGCCGGATCCTTCGGTCAGTTCACCTGCGGCCCTCTTCAGGGGGCGTGTAATTCCCCCGGAAATGATGATGCTGCAGATGATGCCGAAAAGAATCGTGACCGCAGAAAGAATCCCGATGATCCATCCTGCCCTAGTGAAAGTGCCTTTCAGTGTGCTTTCCGTTGCGGCCAGTCTCTTGTTGGCCTCCTCGGCAAAATCCTTTGCCGTGTTCTCCACATGATGGACCGCAGCCTTGTATTTGTCGATCTCTGCATTGCCTTCCTGGGGGGTCTTGATCTCTTCCGCCAGAATCTTTTCATACGTTTTTTTCATGCCGGCTTCATAGACAGCCAGCTGCTTCCTCATCCCGTCGACAAGATTTTTGTCCTGATCAAGTGTTGCTGTCTTCTCGATATCGTTCAATCGGCTCAGCAGGTTCTCCCTCTGCTCATTCCATTTTTTTAAATAATCTTCCTGTTTCGCCTTTGCCCCCATGTTCAAGAAGATGTCTTTTTCAAATCGCCGCAATCCCAGGGTATTGGCGCGCGCCCGGGCCGCATGTTCCGCAATTTTTGCATCTCCGTGCAGCATCGCTTCGGTCTTGACGGACAAGGATTGCATACCCAGATAGGCCGTGGTTGCGATCACAATCAGCAACAGCATCAGTGCTCCGAAACCGAAGGCAAGGCGCTTGCCGATTTTACTGCTTCCTCTTTTCATGCTGAGATCTCCTCGTGGACGGGGCGATTTCCATTTTTCGGATGGAATGATTGTTTGAATAAACGAATGTCACGAATACGCATCGAAATACAAAATACATGCCATGTCGTTGAAGTCATGATGGTGTCGCGACGATTGAAATGTTGAC
>DASRZY010000083.1:0-36453 GCA_035685905.1 Syntrophales bacterium | reverse complement strand
TTGTTGTCGGCTATCCCTGCTTCCGGCTGCAGGGCCACTATTTCGCCATCGCAACGATCGCCGTGGGGGAGATTGCGCTGGTGATCTTTACGAACTGGCAGTTCGTGGGCGGCGCCGTCGGGATCTACATCCCCATCCAGGAAGAGTCCTTCTGGAACTTCCAGTTCCACACGACGAAACTCCCCTACTACTACATCATCCTCGGGATGTTCGTGTTCGGGCTGGCCGTCTGCCATGCCATGGAGAGAAGCCGCCTGGGATATTACTTCCGGGCCATCAAGGACGACCCGGACGGCGCGCGGAGCCTCGGGATCAACGTCCAGAAGTACAAGCTCTACGCCTTCATGCTCTCGGCGATCCTCACGTCGATCTGCGGGACTTTTTACGCCATGTACGTCCTGTACATCCACCCGAGCAACATGTTCGATCTGATGCTGTCGATCAACCTGTGCATCATCGTCCTGATCGGGGGCATCGGGAGGCTCATCGGGCCCGTCATCGGGGCGTTCCTGTTCATCCCGCTCACCGAGCTGACCCGCGTTCATCTCGGCAGTGAGGGCCAGGGCATCGACATGATCATCTTTGCGCTGATCATCATCCTGTTGGCCACACTTCGCCCGCAGGGCCTGTTGAGCATTTTTTCGAAGAAGGCAACCTGAGAGAAGGCATCCCATGAGCGATTTTCTTGTCGTGAACAATGTGACGAAACGGTTCGGCGGTCTCATGGCAAACCATGACATCTCGTTCACCGTCGGGAAAGGGCAGATCATCGGCCTCATCGGGCCCAACGGCGCCGGCAAATCGACCTTGTTCAACTGCATCTCCTGCTACTACAACGCCAACTCGGGATCGATCCTCTACAAGGGCCAGGACATCACGAAGAAGAGCCCCGAGTCGGTCTGCCGGATGGGGGTCGGCCGGACCTTCCAGATCGTGCGTGTCTTCAAGGAGATGACGGTGCTCGAGAACATCATGATCGGCAGTTTCCTGAAGCACACGGCGACGAAGGCCGCCGAGGCGAAGGCCCGGGAAGTGGCGGAGCTCTTCGGATTCACCGAGAAGCTCGGCATCGTCTCCTCCTCCCTGACCATTGCCGAACAGAAGCGCCTAGAGGTGGCCCGGGCCTATGCCACGGAGCCCGAGCTGCTGCTCCTTGACGAGGCGATGGCGGGGCTCAACATCCAGGAAGTCAGGGAGTCGATCGGGCTCATCCTGAAGCTCCGGGAATCGGGTCTGACCCTGATTCTCGTCGAGCACGTCATGGAGGGGATCATGCCGATCGCCGACAAGGTTGTCGTGCTCGATTACGGCGAGAAGATCGCCGAGGGGCTGCCCAACGAAGTCATCAACAACGAACGGGTCATCCAGGCCTATTTCGGTGAGAAATACAATGCTAAGCGTCGAAAATCTGCAGCTTAAATACGGGAAGATCCCCGTCATCCACGACGTGTCCCTCAAGGTGGATCAGGGCGAGATCGTCGCCATCGTGGGGGGAAACGGAAACGGCAAGTCGTCGATCCTGAGAGGCATCGCCGGCGTGGTGCAGCCCGCGGCGGGAACCGTCACCTTCGAGGGCAGGAACATCTCGAAGCTCGAGTCTTACGACATTGTCTCCCTCGGGATCTCTCTCGTCCCCGAGGGGCGCCGTCTTTTCCCCAACCTGAGCGTCCACAAGAACCTGCTGCTGGGCGCCTATCTCACCCGGGACAAGGTCGAGATCGAAAAGCGGCTGGACTTCGTCCACGGCATCTTCCCGATCCTGAAGGAGCGCTCCGGCCAGAAGGCGAGCACCCTGTCCGGCGGAGAGCAGCAGATGGTCGCCATCGGCAGGGGCCTCATGTCGAACCCGCGGCTGCTCATGCTCGACGAGCCCTCCTGGGGGATCGCCCCGAAGCTCGTCGACCGGATCTTCGACGTCGTGCGGGAGATCCGGGCAAACGGCGTGACGATCCTCCTGGTGGAGCAGGACGTGGAGGACGCCCTCGAGATTAGCGACCGGGCCTACGTCATTCAGACCGGGCGGGTCGCCCTGGAGGGCAAGAGCGCCGAGGTGCTCTCGTCGGATCTCATCCAGAAGGCTTTTTTCGGGCTGTAGACATGTTTTCGCAGAACGGGGCACAGTTCGTTTCGCAACGTCTGAAAATGAAAAAAATCATCATCGCCGCCGGCGTTCTCGCAGCGGCATTCATCATTGCCGCAGCCATCCTCCTCGTCCGCCTGGACTCTCTCATCACAACCGCCGTCAACACTTACGGGCCTGAAATCACGGGAACGGAGGTCCGCACCGACGATGTGCGCGTGTCCTTCCTCTCCGGGGAGGCGGCAGTGAAGAATTTCTTGCTGGGCAACGCAAGGGGATTCCGTTCGGCCCACGCCATGAAGGCGGCCTCCATCACCGTGGATCTCGAACTCGGCTCGCTTCTGGGAGATACGATTGTCGTGAAGCGCATCGAAGTGATCCAGCCCGACATCATCTATGAAAAAAGGGGCGGTGCGGACAATTTCAAAACCATTGCGAGACATGCCGAACAGAAGGCAAAATACGCCGGCCTGGTGAGCGGTGAAGCCGACAAGGAAAAACCCGGGAAGAAACTCCTGATCCGCGAGTTCATCATCCGGGGAGGTAAGGTGACACTTTACACGCCGGATCTGCCGTCCGGAACGGCAAGCGCGTCAATCCCCGACATGCATCTGAAAAACGTAGGAAAGGACGGGGCGGCGCCCTCGGTTGTTTTCAGCCAGGTGCTTGCCGCTCTGTATGACCGCCTTACGATGCCCATTGTCGTGGACACGCTGAACCGTGGGGTCCTCGAGGCCCGACAGTCGGCCGAAAAAGGCACGCGGTCCCTGACGGACAAGATCAAGGGCTTATTCCGGTAGAGGGAAAAGGCAGGCGCGGGGTCTCTGCAATCAGTCCAACGCTGCGGGAAGAATGGCTGTCACCACTGTCCCCGTCCCCGGGGTGGATTCGATCTGCAGGCTTCCGTCCACGGCCATCAGCCGCTCCCTGATGCTGTAGAGCCCGAACCCGCCTTCGACGGTGGGCGTCCCCAGCCTCTGCGGTTCGAATCCCACTCCATCATCCGCGACTTTCACCCGGTAGTGCTCATTCTCCATGTCAATCACGACATGGGCACTCTGTGCCTGGCTGTGCTTCACGACATTGTTCAACAGCTCCCGGACGACCTGGTACAGGATCGTTTTCATATCCGGATCCAGGTGCTTGTATGTATCCCGTATATCGCAGTGGATCCGAACGGGATGTCTCTCCATCAACCGGCCGGCAAGCGCTTCGCAGGCGGGCTTCAGTCCCATGTCGAAGAGAAGGGGATTGCCGAGATCGTTCATCAGGGCGCGCGTCTCCTGGATCGACTGCACGAGGAGCTCCTTGGCGTCCGTCAGCGCCACGTCCTTCTGATCGGCAGGAATTTCCTGGATCATCTCGAGCCGCATCCGGACTGCCGCCAGGGTCTGAGCGATATCGTCGTGCAGCACCCCTGCGATCCTCTTGCGTTCTCGTTCCTCTGCCATGACAAGCTCGGAGGCGAGCTTGCGCAGCTCGTGGCGGCTCCCCTCGAGCTGGTCCGTGAGATTCTGCAGCTCCATCGTGCGCTCGCGGACGCGCTGCTCCAGGTGCTCATTGGCTTCTTGCAGCGCTTCCTGGCTCTCGCGCAAAGCCGTCACCATGCGATTCTTTTCCGTAACGTCGAGGAACAGAACGGTCAGGTTGTCGCTGCCCGGATACGCGTGTATTTCCAACATCCGTCCGGTGACCAGCGAAAGGTTCTCGAAGTGGCGGGGCTCGCCGCTTTCCATGGCCCGGGCATATTCGGTTTCGACGACACTGTTCCGAATGGAGGGGAATACATCGAAGAGTGTCCGGCCCAGGATTTCTTCACGGGGCTTACCCATGTGGCGCAGGGCTGCATTGTTGACGCGGGTGAAGCGCCACTCCCGGTCAAGGGCGTAGAAGCCGTCGGCTATGCTGTCCACGATGACCTCGAGTCGCCGACGGGCCTCTTGCAGCGCGACTTCGGCCCGCTTGCGCTCGGTGATGTCCAGCCAGGTCGACAGAATGATCCGTTCATCCCCAAGCGTAAAGATATCCGCCGATGTCAGCGTCGTGAAGTGCTCGCCCGACTTTCTCCGCATGGTCTGCTCCCGATCGCGGTAGGCACCCTTCTCCCGCAATTCCTGCACCAGGCGAGCCCTGTCCTCGGACGTGGGCCAGAGCTGCAGTTCCAGAGTGGAATGCCCAATGGTCTCGTCGCGGCTGAAACCGAATATGGTTTGAAAAGCCTCGTTCACCTCCCGGAACACCCCTTCCTCGAGACTTGTCAGCACGACAGCGGCCGGGTTCATGGCGAAAGCGCTGGAGAACTTTTCCTCGGACAGGCGCAGCGCCGCTTCGGCCTGCTTGCGCTCGGTGATGTCCTGGGTAATCCCGAACCCCCCCAGCAGATTGCGCTTATCATCGAATTCCAGGTAGGCCTTCTCCCGCACCCATTTGACTTGCCCGTCGACGACAATCCGGTGTTCGATGTCGTAGGGTTCTCCGCGCAGGCCCGCCGTCCACTGGGTGTCCACGTACTGGCGATCGTCAGGGTGGACGACCCCCAGGAACGTCTCGTAGGTCATCGGTGTTCCTTCGGGCACGCCGAAGATGCGATGGTTCTCGTCGGACCATGTCAGGACGTTGCGGCGAACGTCCAGCCGCCAACTGCCGATCTGCCCGACGGCCTGGGCGCGGTCCAGGTCCTCGTGGCTCTGCCGCAAGGATTGTTCGATCTTCTTCAGGCCGGTGATATCCGCGCCGGTGGTGATGAAGTGCTCCCCGAGCGGAACGCTGGTGAATCGGAAGTATTTGTCGAGATGGGGAAAGTAGTCTTCGAAACTGTATGGAACGCCTTCCTCCATGATCTTCCGGACAACCGGCATGTAATGCTCCGATGCGCCGGGACCGAAGATTTCGTCGGTCGTCTTGCCTTTGATCTCGTCCAGCGTTTTTCCCCAGGTTTTGAGCGTTGGCGGGTTGGCGTCCACCAGTCTCCAGGTCGTGATCCGGCCGCTCGCGTCGCGGACCAGCTTCCAGAAATGAACCTCCTCGGTTATGTTCTCGAACAGATGGCGATACTTTGTCTCGCTTTCGCGCAGTTCCTCTTCGGCCCTCTTGCGCTCGGTGACGTCATGAAAGACGCCTACGCCCATGACGATCTTCCCTTGCGGGTCGCGGATCGGCGCCGAGTTCATACTCAGCACGATTCGAGCCCCATCGCTCCGCTCGCATTCGATCTCTTCCGCGTTTACCACTTCTCCGGTATTCATGGAGCGCACGATGGGCCACTCTTCGGTCCGATACGGTCGGCCGTCGGGATGGAGTCCCCGATAGCGAGGTGTAAACTGCCCGGGGACATCGACCAGAGCCCCCATGATCTCCCGGCTCCTGGGACTGGAGAGAATGAGTTCGCCGGACTGTGCATCCCTTACGGTCACACCCGAAGGCATCTGGTCCAGCACTGAGCGCAGCATCGCCTCGTTTCGACGTAACTTCTCTTCGGCCTGCTTGCGCTCCGTGATGTCCCAGTGATGCCACAAGCGGCCATGCGATTTTCCATCCACATAGAGCGGGATGAAATTGCGAAGGCACGTGCGTCCTCCCCGCATGCCAACTTCTTCGCCTATCACAGACTCTTTCTGATCAAGGATCTCCTTGATGCGAGCGATTGCCTCGTCTGGATGGAGATAGGCAGTCCTGGTTTTTTCTATCATTTCATGCGCGTTGAGACGTCTCAGGTCTGAGGGTGAGTCCTGCAGTCCGAAATAGTCGCAGAACGCCTGATTGGCAAACTCAACCTGACCCTCGTCCGTGACAAGCAAAATAGCGCTGTGCATGCTCGAAAGAACCGTATAGAATCGTTGCAACGTGGTCTGCAACACTTCCTCGGCCCGCTTGCGCTCGGTGATGTCCCAGCAGACACCTGTCATGGAGACTGCCCTGCCCGCGCCGTCCCGGTGAATTTTCCCCCTGGCGGCAATGAAGCGAATGCTGCCATCCGGCCAGACCGCACGGTACTCTGTCTCGTACAGTCCCGTCGATTCGACGGCCCCGGCAAGGGCCGCTTGTACAGCACCCCGGTCTTCCGGGTGGATGGCCTGGAAAAACTCTTCGGCTGCTCCCGTGAAGGTCTCCGGTTTCGTTCCCAGCAGGCGGTGAACGCCTTCGCTCCAGGTACGCTTGTTCTCGACGATGTCCCATTCAAATGTGGCCATACCCGATGAGCTCAAGGCAAGGTCGAGCCGTTCCCGGCTCTGCTGCAGCGCCTCTTCGGCACGTTTGCGCTCGGTGACGTCGCGGCCATACACATTGGCGTATCCCTCCGCGGGGAACGATGTGACGGCAACCGAATACGTCCTTTCCCCCAGGTCCACGTCCTGCAAGACTTCCCGGCCTTCCGCCATGGCCCGCCTGACGAGCGGCAGGACAGGATCCGGCGTCGGCCGGCCGATCTCGCATTTCCACCCGTCCAGCTTCGCCGCCGCGGGATTGCAGTACAGGGCCTCCCCCCCGGCGGACACGCGCAACACGGGGTTCGGGTTTTCCTCGGGGAAGCGAGCCAGCCATGAGACCCGCAAATGGGCCAGGCGCAGTTCCTCCTCGGCGCGCTTGCGCTCCGTGATGTCGTTGCCGATGGCCAGGATCTCCCGGATGTTGCCGGCTTCGTCCAGGATCGCTCTGTTGGTCCAACTCATCCACGCGCGCCGGCCATCGGAGAGAATATTTTCGTTCTCGTTGTTTATATATTGTTCCGGGTGCTCCACGACTGATTTGGCAAGGTCACTCAAATCATGCCCAGACGAGTCATAACCCGGGACAAGAACCATCACGTTTCGCCCGAGAATCTCCTCTTCCCTGTATCCGAAGAAAGACAGGCCGTAGCGGTTGAAATAGGTGAGTTCTCCATCGGGTTTCCACCGGATGATGACGCTGTTGGCGCTCTCCACGAGGTCGCGGTATTTTTTCTCACTCGCCCGCAGGGCCTGCTCGGCCTGCTTGATGTCGCTGACATCCACGAAGGTGAGGACCACGCCCTCGATGCGGTCATCCTGCGTGCGGTAGGGCGTGATACGGCGGAAGTACCAACGGCCGTCCTCGGCCTGCACCTCCTTTGCAAGCGGGGTCAGCTCGGCCAGCACCAGGCGCGCCTCGTCCAGCAGCGTCTCGTCTGTAAATCTGCGGAGCACATCGGCAACGGGCCTTCCCAGGTCCGAAGGGATCAGGCTCAGGAGCCGCGTGCTGGCCGGGGTGAACCGCTTGACCCGGAGTTCCTTGTCCAGGAACACGGTGGCGATGGCGGTGCTGGACAGCAGGTTCAACACGTCGTTGTTCGTGTTTTCCAGCTCGCCCACCTTCTCCTGGAGGCGGGCGTTGATCGTGTTGAGCTCCTCGTTGAGGGATTGCAGCTCCTCCTTCGAGGTCTCCAGCTCTTCATTGCCGGACTGCAGCTCTTCGTTGGAGGCCGTGACCTCTTCGTTGGATGCCTTGAGCTGGTCGTTGGAGCTCTCCAGTTGCTCGATGGTGCTCTGAAGCTCTTCGCGGGTGACTTTCAATTCATCCGTGAGCTGCTGGACATCGCTCTCCCGTGCAGATTTTCTGCCGGACTTCAAGGCCGGGAGAAGATGGTCCTCGAAGGTCACCAGCAGCAGGCCATCGGTTTCCCGGGGATGCCGCAGCGGGCTGACGGTGGCTTTCACCGGCAGGGACTTCTCGCCGCGCCGGACGCGGGCGATGACGGAGACAGGCCGTTTCATCTCGAGGCATTTGCCGATCGCCCCGCGCAAGCGGGCCCTCAAGCCCTCCCGCGCCATGTCCACGATCCGGGTGGTCAGCTCCCCCGTGGGGAAGGTCAGGTAGTCCTCCACCTTGCCGTGCACATAGAGAACGTGGAGCTTACGGTCGATCATGACGCAGGCGGGCGCAAAGCGGTCCAGGAGCATCTGCTGGGCCGCCGAGGCCAGGGTCATCCGGGTCACCGTTGCCGCGACAGGAATTGTGCCCGCGGGGGACGGGGCCTGGCCCATGGGGCGGACAGGGATTTCGATGCCTGCCGGGCGGCCGATGCCGATGCGTCGATAGATGCGCCATTTCTTCGAGATCGGCTCGAAGAGGTCTTCCCGGTCGCCTGTGGTCTCGGCCGTGCCGAGAAACAGGAACCCCCCGTTGCGCAAAGCGAAGTGAAACAGGACGATGATCTTCTGCTGCACGGGCTGCTCGAGATACATCAGCAGGTTGCGGCAGCTGATCAGGTCCAGCCTCGAGAAGGGCGGGTCGGCGGTGAGGTTCTGCGGTGCGAATACGATCTGCTCGCGAATCTGCTTGAGGACCTGGTAACGGCCTTCCTTGCGCTCGAAAAACCTCTTCAGCCTCTCGGCCGACACATTCTCGGCGATTTCGTTCTTCGAATAGCTGCCGCTGCGGGCCGTCGCAAGGGCGGCAGGGTCGGAGTCGGTGGCAAAGATCTGGATGCCCACCTTCTTGCCGGATTTCTTCACCTGTTCGGTCAGAACCATGGCCAGGCTGTAGGCCTCCTGGCCCGTCGAGCAGCCCGGGACCCAGGCCCGTATTTCAGAGCCCGGCTGAGTGTTCTCCACGAGCGTGGCGACAATCTTTTCCTCCAGGATCTCCCATGCCTGCGGCTGGCGGAAGAACTCGGTCACTCCGATCAGCAGGTCCTTCTGCAGAAGGGCAACCTCCTCGGGATGCTCCTTGAGAAACTCGGCGTAGTCGGCATACGACGCGAATTTGCCCAGCGCCATCCGCCTGCGGATCCTCCGCACGAGGGTGTTGGGCTTGTAGCCGCTGAAGTCGTACCCGATTTTTGCGCGAAGGATGTTCAGGATGTCCCGCAGATCCACGTTTGTTTCCTGGGAGTTTGCCGGAATCCTGCGGATCTCTTCCTGCGCTTGTGCAGCCGCAGCTGCAATCGCCTCGGCCATGACCCCGGCGGCTAAAACCGCGTCCGCCACGCCGGCATCGATGGCGGTCTGCGGCATTTCGGGGAACTCCGCACTGCCGGGCTTTTCCACGAGCGTCCTGCCGCCAAAGGCCTTGATTTCCGACAGGCCCAGCGTGCCGTCGCTTCCCGCGCCCGACAGCACAATCCCGCAGCTGCGTCGGCGAAAATCGTGGGCGAGGGTGCACAGGAAATGGTCGATGGGCATCCACATCCCGTCACATTGAACCGGCTTGCGTAGGGTGAGCCTTCCCCCGGTGATGTTGAGGAATTTGTCGGACGGCATGACATGGATGCGATCCGCAAGGACCGGCATCCCCTCCGTGGCTTCAACCACCTCGAGCGAAGTCAGTTTGCCCAACTGCCTGATGGACAGGATCTTCTTGGAAGGGCCGGAATGCAGGACGAGCACACAGGCGATGCCCTTCCCGGCGGGGATCTTTCCGAGGAGCTGTTTGAGCGACTTTGCGCCGCCCGTCCCGACGCCGATGCCCGCCACGATGACGGGGCTTTCGCACCCGCCCGTCTTCTCCGTCCCGGCAGCGAAGCTGCCCTTATCCGAATGCCGATCTCGAATCGTGCCGCTCATCTTTCTCTCCGGAGCCCTTCGGTCAGATAACGAGAAGCTGTTTGAAAAACTGCATTCCCCTGGCCGGATTCGTTAACGCGCATGGGCTGTTTATTCAGCTCTTGTGCTGCGAATCAACTCATTGGGGCTTCTGCTTATTAATCAACATACAGGCATCGTGATATAAGGGAACCCCTGATTTCAGGGGTCGAAATACCTTAGCGAGAATGAATTCCCGGGGTCTCCGCTGCACATCGGAGGGATAGTACTACAAGTCTCTGAAAAAATGGATCAGATTTTCCAGAGAAGATGGCTTGCTCAGGAGAGGGAGATCAAGGCAGTGTTTTTTTCGAGGCGCCCGAGATTCCGAGGAGCGAGGCGTACATGATGGGCGGTTCAAAAATGACCAGATGCAAGGCACCCAGTGCCTTGTGGCGAGTGGTCGTGGTTTGTGGATGGAATCAAATCTTTTTTCTTTTCACCGGTCACTGGCCACTGACCACTTTTAGAAGACCTGCCAGCCGCTCATCCTCCTGGCCATCTCAATAACCCGGCTGTACACCTGCTCCAGGGGTTTCCACTCCTCGGGAACGGCATAGCCCCAGCTCATCGGGAAAGTCGCCTCGCCCCCGCTGCCGGCCAGCGTGAGTTCGCGGACAAGTCCCTCGCTTCCCTTGTGCGGTTTCTTGTCGGTGAGCGGGGCCACTGAATCGGGCAGGGTGGTGAAAAGCGCCTTCCCGTCCTTGACGGGTACCTTGTATTTCTTGCGCTGCCCCCCCCAGGCAAGCAGCAGTTCGAACTCGTCCTCCTCGAACAGCGGCAGATTGGCCCGGGTGAGCCGTATCTCTGCCACGGGACCGACTTCCTTCAATCGGACCCGGATCTCCGAAGCTTCGAGTACTTTCAGATCGATCTTGCCGGCTGGCTGCTTTCGACGGGCCATATCGAGATACCCCCCCACGGGAAATGAATGGTCCCAAATCGGAAAAGAACGCTACACGATCCCTATCACAGTCCACAAATTCTTTCCATTCTTTCGAACGGGATGTGATAGAAACAGACAGGTCTCGGTGCCACCGCCAAGAGGAAGGGTTTCGTGTCTTGAGTTCGTCTGCCAGGTTCGGCTATTTCTACATTGCCCTGTCATCGCTGTTGTTTGCCATCTCGGGAACCGCCTCCAAGTTCCTCTTCAACGATGGCGTCACCCCGTATCAGCTCGTCCAGGTCCGGACAGTTTTATCCTCGGCTGTCCTGCTGGCGTGGCTCGCTTTCGTGAACCCCTCCGCGTTGAGGATTTCTCTCCGAAGCCTGCCCCGCTTCATCCTGCTGGGCTTTGTGCTGGCGGCTACCATGTTCACCTACTTCTACGCAATCAGCAAGATCCAGGTGGCGGCTGCGATCCTTCTGCAGTACCAATCGCCGGTGCTCGTCGCCGCTTACGTCCTCGTGGTGACCCGGGAACGCCACTCGACGGTAACCCTTCTGGCCATTGCGGGCTCGGGCCTCGGTTGCTATCTTGCGGTCGGCGCCTACACGCTCGACCTGCTGAGCCTGAACAAGGCGGGAATCATCGGCGGGCTCAGTGCGGCGGCATTCCTGGCCTGCTACACCGTACTGAGCGAGTCGGCCCTCCGCAGGTACAGGCAATGGACGGTCCTCTTCTACGCGTCATTTTTCTCTGCGGTGACCTGCAACATCCTGCTCACGCCCCTCGAAGGGCTTACCCGCTCCTACAGTGCCGTCCAGTGGTTCTGGATCCTGTTCATCAGTGTTGCCGGCACGGCGGTTTCGCTGGGGCTCTACAACAAGGGCCTGCGCCTCGTCCGCTCCACCCACGCCAGCATCACGGCAACCCTGCAGCCGATCTCCGCCGCGATTATCGCTTATCTGTTCCTCGGGGAAATCATGGGGCCACTGCAGGTTGTCGGCGTCGGCCTCGTCGTCGCCTCCATCGTCCTGCTGCAGTTCGGAAGGGGGAAAAGGCAGGAATAGGGCTAACCCGTTTCGTGGTGTTTCGGCCTGTCACTTCCTCAGCCGAATACTTCCTCAACAGCCTTCCTGAGGTGAGAAACGAGGGAAAGCCCCGGTTCGGCCGTGAGACGCTCTTCCAGCGCGGCGAGCACCGAGCGGTAGTACCACTCCTGCTGATCGCGACCCCGTTTGAAACGGGCCCAGACTTCCTCTCCGACCCGCTCCCTGTCTGTACGGATGGCCTCCAGGTTTTCGATCTTGTCCGCGCAGGATACGAGCAGCACGTCTTCCGGCGCCGTCTTCAGGAAACGGATGGTGTGTGTTTTTCTCTGCTCCCAGGGCTTCGACTTGTCCGGCTCCGAGGCCCCCTCCACGATACGGGCAACAATCTCTCCGAACCTTTGGCGGATATCGTCGAGGCTTGCCGGGGTGTCCTCCACGGTGTCATGGAGGATTGCCGCCACCGCCACTTCATCCGCACAGCGGGCATCGATGAGGATTTTTGCGACATTGAGAGGGTGGACGATGTAGGGGATCTTCGTCCCCTTTCTGAAGTGCCCGCGGTGAGCGTCGGCAGCGAATTCGATGGCATCAAAAATGGCAGACATGCTCAACCCCGGCTGCAATGAGTGCTGTTAGGCGGCAGACGATATTTGTATATATCAACGGGGCAACGGGGTCGAGATGAAAAGCAGAGTGCCTGAGTGTACAAGTGTTTGAGTGTCTGAGTGCAGACAAAAGACAAAACTCTTGTCCTTTCTTCACTAAAGCACCCGCGCACTGACACACTTCTTCCACTACCGTTCGGCAGCCCCGAGAGCGGAAGCATTTACGAGGATATGGGCATCCAGGGGTTCCGAGGCTGCGATCTCCGAGAGCGGGTAAGGGCCCTTCTCGGCGAGAGCCGTCAGCCTGGCCGCAGGGATGGCAAACCCTGTGTGATTGTCTTGCTGATCCCCGGCCCGAATGATCGCGACGACCTCTCCCCTCGAATTGAAGACGGGGCTTCCGCTTGCCCCGTAGCTCAGCGGCTTCGCAAGCCGGATCCCCATCCAGGGATGGACAGGCAATGCGGTGACGGTGCCTTCGGAAAGGACGTTGGCAATGACCTTGTGCCGACTGACGACAACGATCCTGTCGCCCGCATCGGTGAAGGGGTTCACGGTCAGGCCCCGAAGCTCGGCAGAGGGGATTCCTGTCGAAAGCATGACGAGGTCATTGGCGGGGTCTTCTGCCACAATGCCCTTCACAGGGTATCTCCGGCCGCGGTCGGTAACAATCTCTGCCTGTGTCGCACCCTGCACGACATGGTGGTTTGTGACGACGACACCGTTGGGCCCGAAAAAAAACCCTGTCCCGTACCCCTTGCCGGTGCAGACGACGAGGACCACGGAAGGTGCGACTTTTCTGTACAGGTCCTTGTCGGCAAGCGCATAAACGCTTCGCCGCGCGCCGGGTTCCACGACAGCCGTCGCGGCGCTTTTCTCCGCCTGTACTGACGGGCGAGGGATTTGCGGCACCTGAATTGCGTCGCGCGGATTCACCAGATCATGACAGGCGAAGCTGCCGGCCATGACGGAAAGGGCCGCGCCCAGAGAAAAGACAGCGCTGCGGCCGAGGGACTCCCTGAGCCGCCGGTAGAAGAGCACGGCGAGCAGCAGCAGGATAAGAAGCAGCGCCGCAATGATTTTCAACCCGGTCCCCCGTCGTGAAGGCGTTACGGAGGCATCCCCCGCAGGAGAGGCCTCCTCTTATGGATAATCGGTATTTTTCGCCGGAAATTGAGCAGGAGAAGTTATTGAAGAAGTGACTGAGTGCCTGAGTGAAGACAAATCCCCTTTATTCCCCTTGTAAAGGGGATCTTGACGGAACAGACCGAATAGACTTTTGATCTCAGCGCTGCGCCCTCACCGTGGCTGCCTGCCGGAAATACTCCGAGGCGATGTCATGACGCCCCTGCTTCTGCTTGATCACCCCCATCTGTTCGAGACAGACGGCCATGCCCTGTGTCTCGCCGACACCCCGGAATATCTGCAGAGCCCTTTCGTATTGGCTGAACGCGAGATCGTGGCGGTCGAAGCTCATGTTGTGCTTTGCCTTGTCGAGCAGATCGACGGCTTCGCTGATCCGCTGCTCGCGCCACTTTCTCTTTTCCTCTTGGGCTCTATCCCTTTGCTCCAGGGCCTTCTGCTGCTGTTCGAGCCTGCGCTGCATATCATTCCCCGGCTGAGGCGCGGGAGACTCCGTCGCCGCGATCTGATTGGCGTAAAGAATGGGAAGCCTTGCCACGGGAAAAGGTACGGAAGGGGTGAGGCTTGCGATGATTTCACCCGGGACGGCAATCCCGATGTGGGGGGCCTGGCGGTGGACCCGGCTTGCGATTCCGATCACCTCGCCATTCATGTTCACCACGGGGCTTCCGCTCGAGCCGGGGGAGATCGGGGCGGAAATCTGGATCAGGCGCTTCCCTCCGGGCAGCGGGCGCAGGGCCGACACGAGCCCGTCGGTGATCGTCTGCGCAAGTTGTGGATGATAGGGCGTCCCGATGACGACGATCCTCTCCCCCACCTGGGGCAGCGAAGCCGCCATCTTGAGGGTCCTGATCGAGTCGATGGGCAGAATGGCTGACAGGATGACGACGTCATTCTCCGGGTCGGTTGCTGCGACGCCTCTGATGTCCATCATGGCTCCGCTTTTTGTCCTGATCTTGAGCGACGAGGCGCCTTCCACAACATGATAGTTGGTGGCGACCATTCCCCATGGATCAATGAAAAACCCCGTGCCATGCCCGCGTACCTGGCCGGATTCATTCAGGTTATAGACGACGACAACAGAAGGGCTGACACTTTCGTAGACCGCATGCACGCTCTGCGCGGCATGTTCGGTTGGTACCCCGCGGGCCGGATCTGCGGCGCCGGGAACCCCGTCGCCCGGGACGATAATCATCTGCACGGGGGATTGGGCGGCAATGGGTGGTTTCCCGGGTTTCTCGGTGGTGACCTCGGTCGTCCCCGTCTTATGTCTGCCGCTGTCCACGAGCCCCAGCCAAACCGCCGCGCCCGACAGGCCAAGTATGACTGTGAGCAGGACAGCCATTCCACCGGCACTGAGCGTGTCCCTGATCTTCTGGAAGAACAGGACGAGGAAAAAGAAGAGGACCAGGATGAGGCCGATGAGAATCTTCAGCATTTTGTATCGAGCTCCGGGTTCATATGGCCAAAGGGGTTCGCTCTGCAGACCCCTCCCCGACGGGGTATATCCATCTATTCTATTCGGATGATTTCCGGGAATATTTAGGCCCGGCCGCACCGCGATCGGTTCTTTTAACAAGACATCGCCTGGTTATGGATGCAGGATCGGAATGAGAATGGCGTCATGAGAGGGAATGGACCTTTTGCTATGGCGGGACAAGGGAAAGCTCACGACAACCAAGTGAGGCATATCATAGATCGAGACGAAAGGGGTATGGCATTGTGCCGGACAGTTCTGGCTCCGGGCAAATAGTAACCGCTATGCGGCTGGTATCGTCTCAGGAAGTGCAATGGAGTAATTCACTGATCTGGCATCTGGCATCTGTTAAATTGTAAATTATTTCAGAAAGTTACTTCACCAGTTGTTGAGACTCGAATTCCCGCCCTCTGTTACTTGTTATCGGCCGACCGTTACTTGTTACTGGAAACTCCCCTGCCATCCGGGGATTGCTTCACTTGAATTCCCCCATCTCGTCGAAAGGGATCCTGAAGGAGGGAGACCCGGCATAAACAGATCCTTTCAGCCGGTATCTGAAACCGGAGGAATAGCCGCCCTTCCTTGCCTCCGAAAGCTGGCGCAGGATGCTGGTAAGCCCCGTGTAGGCCTCCACCTCGACGACCTTCGTGCTCAGGCGCTCCACCTTCACGCTCTGGTTGGAGACCCCCTTGGCAAAGGGTTGCCCGTTGATCTCCAGTTCGAAGGCCATGCCGTTGATGTCCAGGACCGCGTCGGTGGGATTCTGGATGCGAAGCTCCATTGTGAACGTCTGCTCCAGGAGCCGCATCTCCTTGGGCATGATGCTCACGATCTCGACGCTCGGCTTCTCGCCCGTCCACATGAGCGAGGCGCAGCCGGTTAAAAAAAACATGAGCAGGGCCAGCGCCGGAAGGATTGTCTTCTTCATGGTTCCATGGTTCCTTTCGCCGGAAATGGATCGGCAGAATAAGGATAGCAGAGATGAGTCGAAAAAATCAAAACGGGATTTCATATCCCTCGCACGAGGTGCCGGGAATTCCTTCCCTCCATCGCATTCACCTCTTCACGATCGCCTGCCGCTCTTGTTCCTCGAGCAGGCAGCCCTCGAGACAGCTCCCGGTGCAGCTTCCGTCGCAGGGCTCGATGTGAATCGTGACGCTGGCACCCGGGAAGCGCTCCCGGATCTCCCGGGAGAAATCATCGGTGATGTCGTGAGAGGACTGCACGGTCATGTCGGGGTCCACCTTGACATGGAATTCGACAAATCGGAAATGGCCTGCCTTGCGGGTTCGCAGCTTGTGATACCCTTTCACCACAGGTTGGTGCTGGAGGATCAGCGATTCGATCCAGGCGATTTCGTCGCCGGGAAGCTGGACGTCCAGCAGATCGCGTGCCGACTGCACCGTCAGGTCCCAGGCTGCCTTGATGATGAGGACGGCCACGGCGATGGCCGCAGCAGGGTCCACCCAGTGGAGATCCACCCCGGGGGCAAAGAGCGAAGCGGCCCAGATGACGGCAAGGCCCATCATGACGCCTGCCGAGGTGTACACGTCGGTCCGCAGGTGCCATCCGTCGGCGATCAGGGCCACTGAATCGGTCTCTTTTCCCACCTGGAACAGTTTCCGGGACACCATCGTGTTCATGACGGCCGACAGGAGCATGACGGCAACACCCCAGGAGGCCAACTCCAGGGGCTCGGGCCGTACGATTTTCTGAGCGGCCTCATAGAGGATCCACAACGCGGCGGCAAAGATGAGGAGCGCCTCGACAGTGCCCGATATATTTTCAATCTTGCCGTGCCCGAAGGGATGCTCCCGGTCGGCAGGCATTCCCGATGTGCGGACGGAATAGTAGGCGATTGCCGCGGCGATGAGATCGACGCC
Source organism: Syntrophales bacterium (assembly GCA_035685905.1). GTDB lineage: Bacteria > Desulfobacterota > Syntrophia > Syntrophales > UBA2192 > UBA2192. The sequence continues at coordinate 19,792 of DASRZY010000083.1, read as the reverse complement.
CGAGTGGATCGCCTCGGAGATGACGGAGACGGAGCCGATCACAAGGCCCACGGCAAGCTTCAACGCGACCAGCATCGAGTTGGAGACAACCGAGAGCAGCGCCACCCGTTTTTTCTTTTGATCCGCTTCCATGTCAAGGCCCGATGAGAGATGTCGCATCATATACGAGCGGATGCTTCTTGAAAAGGGGGTTCGCTCCTCTCGGGTCACTCTTTCCCGCGTCCATGCCCCGCGTTTGGCGATCTGTCACCGAGTCCGGGAAAGGGATGGACGGCTCGGCCCGCTCAGGGTTCCGGCGAAAGATCGGCCTCGGCATCCAGGGCCAGCTCGATATGCTTTCCCACCATGAAGAGCTCGCGGCCGAAATCATTGTTCCACTTCATGCCGAAGTCTTCCCGGTTGACGGCAGCCGTGGCCGAAAAACCCATCGTGGTGTAGGACCCCGTCTCGTCCTGGTAATGCAGAGGTCCGAACCAGGCCGCATGGAGCAGGACCGGGCGTGTGACGTCGCGGACGGTCAGCTCGCCGTGCACCTTCATGAAATTGCTGGCGACAACCTCCGCGCCGGTGCTCTTGAAGCGGATGACGGGGAATTTCTCGACATCGAAAAAGTCCGGGCTGCGGAGGTGGCGGTCCCGCGCCTCGACTCCCGTCCAGACGCTCGTAGCATCAATTTCAACCTGAATGGCCGTGGCTTGGACATCCGCGGGATCGAACAGGATCTCCCCGGAAAACCGGTTGAACTGGCCGTGAACGATCGTGATCATCATGTGGCGGGTCGTGAAATGGGCAACGGTATGATCGGGGTCGAAAATCCATCTTGCCATGAAATGCCTCCACGTTGCACGGCGGATTGGCCGGAAGGTGTCGAGAACCGGGAACTCTGCGCAGCATCGATATTCGGTTACGATGAGATATGCCAGCACTGCGGGTCGTCGGCAAACAAATCGGGCATGTCCTTTGCCCGGGTGTAGGCATAGGCCACGGCGCGGCAGCCGCGGCAGGAAGGCCAGAGTGCACAGGCGCCGCATTTTCCCCGGTAGCTCTCGCGCCGTCTCAGCCGCCACAGCAGCGCTGAATCCGCCCAGATCTCACGGAGAGACTTTTCGCGCAGGCAGCCCGCACGGATCCCGATCCGGCGGCAGGCCATCACCGCCCCATCGCTCGTAATGGTCACACCGGAGAACCCGGCGCTGCAGCCCGAAAGGGTGAGACCGCAGCCGGCCGCGGGGACATTGCCGGAGAGCGTCCCGTAGAGAGGATCCCCGGAAACAACCTCCATCTCAGGACCATCGAGGGCACGGACGCGCTCGTAGGCCCTTCTCACTTCGTCTGCCGTCAGGAAGTGATCCAGCATGGATTCACCCGCTCCGCAGGGCACGAGGCGGGAAAAGCCGATTGCCCGGACGCCGAGATCGCGGGCCAGCCCGACGGTCTCGTCGATCAAGGCGGCGTTGAGACGAGACAGGGTGACGTTGATGCTTACGGTGTTGCCCGCATGGACAAGACGCTTCACCCCGCGAGACGCAGCGGCAAAGCTTCCCCGGCCCCGGATGCCGTCATGAAGAGCGGCAGGGCCCTCGAGACTGACCTGGATGTCGAAGACCCCCAGATCCCGGAGCCGTTCGGCGTCCTCTCCCGTTATGAGGCACCCGTTGGTCATGAGAGCCACGCGATACCCCTGCGATACGGCATAGGCCAGGATGTCCCAGAGCCCCTTGTGCAGGAGAGGCTCCCCCCCGGTGAAGTGGATCGACGGGGTGACGTGGATGTGCTCTTCGCTCGTCCAGGCCCGGAACATCTCCGTCGCCCCGTCGATCTCGCGCATGACCTCATCGGCGGTCATCTCGGCTGCGCTCGCCCGATGCTGGTAACAGTGCCTGCATCGGAGATTGCAACGCTCCGTGAGGTGCCACTGGATGAAGAAATTGAAGTTTTGAATTGCCGGACCGGCAATCATGTTCCTTTTCACTTCTTTCAGCTGAAGCATTGCCTGCCCGAATCAGCGGCTTTCATCATCTTCCAGAATGACGCTTCCTGGCGCTTGGCATGCTCACTCAGGACTTTCTTCTTACTGGTCTTCATCGGGATTTCACCTCCTTTCGGATCATGTGGCCTGGGATGTATGCTGTGCGAAGGGGTTCTCCTTTGGGGAAATCCAATCACCCGCCGAGGGCTACGGGCTCGATCGGCATCACAGCAGGGAAAGAAGCGGCAGACGGAGAGGATCGCGAAATTGGTTTCAACGAATGATGCGGCAGAAAGAGAGGGGACGAGAGACTCCGCGCTGCCCTCAAATGAAAAACCGGGCTGCATAAATTGTGAGTGCATCACGGATCGGTGTCAAGATTTTTTTCGGGCCCGCTCGACAGCCGATGCGAATCGCCGTCTCTTTTTTATTGAGCCTGTGATATAAGCGTTCGCAGCAACTGCCCGGGGACCGGGTATCCGCCCCTGCCGGAATGAAACCGAAGGGATTTATGACAAACGAAAAGAAGCTCCTCCTCTTCCCGGTGGCGTCTCACTTCCTCTTCCATTTCTACGAGATTGCCTTCCCGGCACTCGCCATCCCCCTCACCTTATCGCTCGGGATGAGCCTGAAGGAGGTTCTCGCGCTGGGCTTCCCCATGTATCTCATGTTCGGCCTCTGCGCGCTGCCCTGGGGGGTCTTTGCCGATCACTTCAGCAACCGGCTCGCCCTCGCGATCGGTTTCTTCGGCTGCGCCGCGGGGTCCTTCCTCACGGCTCTGTCCTCGACACCCGAAGGAATCCTGTGGTCGCTTGCCGTCGTCGGGATTTTCTCCTGCGTCTGCCATCCGGCAGGCATGGGCCTCATTTCCCACACGGCAAAAAACCGGGGGTCGGCACTCGGGATCTTCAGTGTGGCGGGCACCATCGGACTCATCGTGGGGCCTTTCCTGGCGGGGATACTCAACTGGCTGGCAGGCTGGAAGGTGGCCTATGCCGTCATGGGCGTCGTGAGCCTGCTGTGGGGCGCAGCCCTGATCTTCACAGAGATTGACGAGACCCCCGTCGTCCATGAACCCGCGGCTGCCGGGGGAGCGGAGAGCAACAACGCATTCCCGCTGGGCACCGTGATCCTCTTTTTCTGGATTGTCGCGCTGGGAGGCCTCGTGTACCGGATCAATATCGTGGCCCTGCCCGCTTACCTGGAATTCAAGGCGGGTTTTCTCGCCGCGGCACTGCACGATCTGCTGAACATCCCCACCGTGGCTGCCACGACGACCATGGCTGCGGCCGCTCTCACATCGGTGATCTACATCGCCGGGATCTTCGGCCAGATCTATGGAGGGAAGATTGCCGACCGGCATGAGCTGAGGCGGCTCTACATCGCGTTCAACGCGGCGATCCTGCCACTTGCGCTGCTCATGACTTTTCTCAGCGAGCAATCCCTCGTCGTCGCGGCGGCTGCCTACGTGTTCTTCGCCCTGGGGATCCAGCCCATCGAGAACAGCCTGATTGCCACCTTCACGCCTCCCCGATGGAGAAGCACGGGATACGGCCTTGCGGCAATTCTCATTTTCGGCGTGGGGGCGCTGGCTGTCTTTCTCGTCGGCTGGGTTTCGACCCGCTGGTCGCTGGGGACGGTCTACCTCTTCTCGAGCGCCCTGTTGCTGCTGATCGTCGTGAACATCGTTTTTCTGTTCGGCGCAACGCGCGGCCGCGAGCTGCGCAACCGGCGCTTTTCCTGATCATGATGTTTCTTGACCCGGGGGATTGACGAGCAAGGAAACTCAGGAGTGTGCGGCGGAGAGCTTCACGCGCTTTCCGCCGATCTCCAGGGTGGTCTTGGAATAGGTGTACTTCTTGATGATCTTGCCGTCCCGGAAGTGCATCACGTCGACGCCGCGGCGCCGCTCGGTCTTTCCTTCATGGCCCTTCTCGGTGGAAGGCCAGTCAAGGAACCAGCGAAAGAGGACCTTTCCGGCTTTCTCATCGACAAAGAGATCCTCCGTCGTGAAGCGAAAGCCGCCGTGATTCGCAAACCAGGGGGCCCAGGCCTGCCGCAGGGCCTCCTTGCCCTTGACGCTTCCGCCCGTCCAGTTCTCGAACTCCACCTCGTCGTGGAGCAGCTCCATGACACGATCGAGATCGTGCCGGTTCCATGCATCGTTCCAGCGCGTCAGCAGGGCGATGGTCTTGTCTCTTTCCAGCATACTCGTCTGTTTCGTTTATTGGGTCTATCTCGTCAGGCACCGAGATTCAGGAATTGGGTACTGGGAATTAGGTATTAGAAGACCGGATTCCGGAATCTGCCACCCAGACACTCAAACACTCATTCACTCAGACACTTTCTACTTGTCCCTACACCCTGGTCCCTGGTCCCTGAAGTAGGCTTCGCCTACTTCAAGATGATTTTCGAATCCGGTCCCGGGGCGTTGGGGACGATGATGCGCGACTGCTCCTGGCGCTGCGCCTCCTTGATCTCTTCGGCCAGCTTCGCGAGGAACTCATCCATCACCTCGGGGAATTTCTCGGCCGCCTCCTGGAGGTTTTTCGCCTCGATGGGAAACTGGACCGGCAGGGGTCCCTGGGGGGACATGATGTTTGTCTGCCCCACGAAAACGAACTTGCGCGCCTTGTCGATCTCTCCGTTGGGCTTTACGGGTGTGAGCTGGCGGATGGCCGCCGTACGCATGTCCGTGAACATCTCTTCCCTGTACAGGTTCTGCAGGTTGACCTTCACTTTCCTCTGTGCTGTATCTTCCATGTTATGCTGTTCCTCGCTTTGCAGTCCGGGATCGGACGTAATGCCGCACCCTAGCACATTCCCCGCCCCAAGACAATTGCCCGGTTGCGTCCCGACGGCGGGGTCAGGGACCAGGGACCAGAGACCAGGGAAGGAAGCAGATTCTTTCCCTTTGCTCTATGCCCTATTCCCTCGTCCCTTGTCCCTGGTCCCTAGTCCCTTTCTTCTATGATGGCCACAGGCCGACACCACCCCGCGCTCGCCCCCTTCACCTTGACGGGAAAGCAGGCAAGGGTGAAACCGTGTGGCCTTCCGACGGCTGCCAGGTTTGCCATCTTCTCCATGTGGCAATAGCCGACGTCGATCCCCGCGAAGTGGGCTTCCCAGATCACACGCGCGTCGCCGGTGCGCTTGAATTCCTCGGCGATGAAGGGCAGCGGCCGGTCCCAGCTCCAGGCGTCGATACCGACGACCTTGACGCCTTTTTCGAGAATCCAGAGAGTGCTCTCACGCTCCATGCCGGGTCCTTTCACGAGGTACTCCGGAGTGCCCCAGGCCGCGTCCGCCCCCGTCTGGATGAGGACGATGTCGAGCGGTTTGATTTCGTAACGGATCCTCTCGAGGGCCATGCGGATGTCGGCAACCGTTATGCGCTCGCCGTCCGCCTTGTGTCGGAAGTCGAGGATGACCCCGTCGCTCATGCACCACTCCAGAGGGATCTCGTCGACCGTCATGGAACGCTTGCCCCCGTCCATGGTGGGATGATAGTGCCAGGGGGCGTCGAGGTGCGTTCCGCTGTGGGTCGTGAGGCGGACAAACTCGAGCGACCATCCCAACCCGCCGGGAAGTTGATCCTTTCTCATCCCGGGGAAGAAGCCTTTCATCTGCTCGGCGCCCTGTGCGTGGTCAACGTAGTCGATTTCCGGGATCATCATGGGCGGATCACTGGGCAGCCCCGGTTCGATGGCAATGCCCAGATCGACAAAGCGCCTTTTTTTCATAAACATACCCCCTCATCTTTCATTGTGAAACCGAGCGGCGTGACGCAGAGGGGCATCGCGCCCATCCTGAGAAAAAAACTTGCTTGACAAGAAACGGCCGGTGAGTGTTAAATTAACGACACAGGTTGCAATGGATTGCAATCTGCTTCTCTTCTTCGACCTATCCCTCTTGATCTCCCTTTTCTCTGAACTCGTGCCGGCGAAGTATCCTGTCCCTGATCTTCCGTAGAGCCGCGTAAACGGCCTCTGGATTCCTGGTTAAAAAAACGCCTTTTGTCCGGTGTGGGAAGGGTCTCTCTTCCCAATCTCTCTTGTTGCCCCCAAGCATCCCCCGCGGGTGCGGACGGCCTGACGGGGATGTTTCCATAGCAGGAGGGCTTCCTTCAGGGGTTTCGAGGAAGCCCTCCTCACATTGTCCGAGCCATCCTTCACGCGGCTCAGGATGGCAGGTTCGAGGTCCGAGGAACGAGGACCGGAGAATATAATCCTCGAACCTCGCACATCGATCCTCATGAAGAGGAAGTATTCACCCTCACCTCATTCCTCTCCCCTCAAGGGCGAGGAAGATCAAGGAAACGGTTTTCATAGGAGACTGAGGTGATGTCCCTTATAGGCCGATCCGGTCGCTGATCTCATTCATCGCTCTCAGGGAAAGTTCCACGAACTCCTCCAGCGGGATTCCGATCTTCTCGCACTCGAGAATGTTCTCGCGGCTCACCGAGGCGGCGAAGGCTTTCTCCTTCATCCGCTTGACCACCGACTTTCCCTTCACGCTGGCAACCTTTTTGTCGGGATAGACCATCGCGGTGGCGATGATGAGCCCCGTGATCGTTTCGCCCGCCGCAAGGGCGTGCTGGAACTCGGTGTTCCGCTTCGCCCCGGCTGCCGTCTCGTTGTGCATCCTGATGGCGTCGATGGTCTCGGCGTCGAGGCCCTTGTCCTTCAGGATCCGCTCTGCCTCCAGGCCGTGCACGTTGAGGTCCGCGTTGCAGATCTCCACATCGAGATCGTGCAGCAGGCCCGCCAGCCCCCATTTCTCCTCATCGCGCCCCAGCCTCCGGGCCAGCGCCCTCATGACAGCCTCCGAGGCGAGGCAGTGGTTGATCATCCGTTCGTTCTTGATGTACTGTCCGAGCAGCGCAAACGCTTCATCGCGTGTCACAGACATGGCCTTGACTCCTTTGGCTCCCGGTTGTTTTTCACGTCGATTTTCTCATGAAGTTCATCATGGCCTCGCCGTAACGGTCGCCGGCTGCAACGCCCTTCGGGGCCAACTCGCCAAGACGCTTCAGATCCCCGGGGCTGAGGCTTACCGCCAGCGCCCCGATGTTTTCCTCCAGGTACGCCCTTCGCTTGGTCCCGAAGATCGGCACGACGTCGTCGCCCCTGGAGAGCACCCAGGCAAGGGCCAGCTGGCCCGCCGTACAACCTTTCTGTCTTGCCAACTCGACGACTCCCCTTGCCAGCGCCAGGTTCGTGCGGAAGTTCTCTTCCTGGAAGCGGGGATTGGTCCTGCGAAAATCGTCCGCGGCCAGGTCCTCCGGCCTGGTGATCGTCCCCGTCAGGAAGCCCCGCCCCAGCGGACTGTAGGCCACAAATCCGATCCCCAATTCGCGGCAAACAGGAAGGACCCCGTCCTCGTGGTCCCGCGTCCAGAGGGAATACTCGCTTTGCAGCGCCGTGATCGGGTGCTCCGAATGCGCCCTGCGGATCGTCTTCGGGCCGGCCTCCGAGAGGCCGATGTAGCGGACTTTGCCTTCCTTCACAAGCCGGGCCATGGCCCCCACGGTCTCCTCGATGGGAGTCTCCGGGTCCACGCGATGCTGGTAGTAAAGATCGATGACGTCAACGCCCAGCCGCTTGAGGCTTGCTTCGCAGGCCGAGCGCACGTATTCGGGCTTCCCGGAGATGCCCCGATATTGCGGGTCGGCGCTTCGCAGGATGCCGAACTTCGTGGCAAGGAACACCTCTTTCCTCCGTTCGCGGATGGCCCTGCCCACGAGTTCCTCGTTTGTGAAAGGGCCATACATGTCGGCGGTGTCGAGGAGGGTGACGCCGAGGTCAAGGGCCCTGTGGATCGTCGCGAGAGCTTCCGCTTCATCCCGCGGGCCGTAGAATTCCGACATCCCCATGCATCCCAGCCCCATCGCCGAAACGATGGGCCCGCCTTTTCCCAGCTGCCTTGTCTTCATGTCGCACCCCTTACTCCCGGATGATCATTCATTCCGATTCACACTCTCCCACAAATCTTTCTCTCGATCAACGACGCCTTTCCGACACCCGGTTCTTGCGCCCCTTCGATGAACCTGTTATAAAATTCTGCAGCATTTTTCCCGGAAGGAGATTTCTTTTTGAACCCTCGACTGGTTCGTCGTGCAGCCCTTTGCACGGCCCTTCTGCTCGCCCTCATCGCCCCCGGGGTTCAGGCCCAGCCCGCCGGCTTCAGGGATGCGAACGGGACCTCATACTCCCTCTCGTTCTCGCCGATCTACCAGTTCGAATCGGATTTCGACCACGGCGGCAGTTTCAATGTGCAGCGCTACCCGTTGAATTTCGAGGCATCAACGCCCGTCACGAAGTCACTGCGCGCGGGCGTCAGCCTCGGATACGAGTTCGAGAAATACAGCTTTTCGGGTACGACCGCCTTTGCGGGTGCCAATCCCTGGAGCGACATCCACCGGTTTTCCATTGGAATCCCCATCAGTTACCGCTTCTCCGAAAGCTGGTCCTTCTTCGTCTCGCCCCAGGCAGAGTGGTACGGGGAGTCCGGCGTTGAATCGTGGCAGGACGCCTTCGGCTATGGGGCCGTTATCGGCGCCTCCTATCGGGTCAGTCCCGGCCTGACCCTCGGCGCAGGTGCCGGCCTCTACAGCCGCATCGATGAGACGAAGGGTTTCCCGTACATCGCAGTCGACTGGCGGATCACAGAAAACCTGCGATTGTCCAACCCCTTCCGCACGAGTCCGGCCGGACCGGCGGGACTGGAGCTGTCCTACAAGGTCTCCGACCGGTGGGAAGTTGCGGCGGGAGGCGCTTATCGGTCCTTCCGGTTTCGTCTCGACAACGGCGGAGTGGCTCCCAACGGGATCGGTGAAATGAACTCGACAATGGGTTATGCGCGCGTCAGCTGCCGCATCTCAGGGGATTTCCGGCTGGACGTTTACGGCGGCGCGGCATTCAATGGGCAAATGAAGATCTTTGATCAGAACGGCAACGAACTGGGCTCCGACGACTTCAAGACGGCTCCTGTCGCCGCTCTCAGCCTGATGGTGCCCTTTTGACCGAAGCATCGCAACCCTGATAAAGGAGGTTCGCCCATGGCGCTGGACATGTCTGCGATCGGCCGTCCCATCGGCCCCATCGTCCGCACGTACGACTGGAAGGACATCATTCTCTACGCCCTTTCCGTGGGCGCCGGTTTCGACGAGTTGAACTACACCTGGGAGAAGGACCTCAAGGTCATCCCCACCTTCTCCGTTGCCACGATATTCGATTTCTTCTGGGCCGTAGCGAAAAATTCGCAGCTCAATCCCGGGGGGGCCCTTCACGGCGAGCAGGAAATCCTGTTCCACAGCCCCATCCCCACCTCGGGGACTCTCACGACAAGCGGGACAATCACCGATTATTTCGACAAGGGGAAAAAGGGGGCTGTCATCCGCGGTGAGAGCGCCACCCTCCATTCCAGCGGCAGGAAACTCTACACCAGCATCATGAGCATCTTCAGCCGGCTCGATGGCGGTTTCGGCGGCGAGGAAGGCTCCTCGAGGATCGTGGAGTTCCCCGCTCGCGGCTCCGACTTCATCGTCGATGCGCTGCCGTCGCCCGATCAGCCGCTGCTCTACCGCCTGACGGGCGATTTCTTCGCTCTTCACGTGGATCCCGACTTTGCGAAGGCCTCGGGTTTCGAGAAGCCCATCATGCACGGCCTGTGCACATTCGGTTTCGCCTGCCGGGCGCTCGTGAAAAGCCTCATCGCGGGTGAGCCGGAGCTCACGGCGCGCATTGCCTGCCGGTTTACCCGGCCCCTTTACCCCGGCGAACCCATCCGCACGCTGATCTGGAAAACGGAAGAAGGAAAGGCCCTCTGGAGGGTCATCCATGCCGGTACGGGTCAGACCGTCATCGACAGCGGGGAGTTCGAATACCGCGGGCGCTGAGAAGCGGCGTCGGCAGGGAGCCCCGCAATTGTGTGAACTGCCGGTGAAGATCCTACTTGTAGTAGCAGATGTAGGATGCATCCGCCGGGACATCGAGTTGAAACTTCAGGTTCGCCTCGACCTCGAATTGCTCATAGGGCTTGTAGGTTTTCCACTCCGCCGCGCCCGGGAGTTTCACGTTCAGGACGCCGGTCGTCACGATCATGATCTCTTTCGTGGACGTCCCGAACTCGTACTTGCCCTTCGCCATCACGCCCACCGTCGCGGGCCCATCGCCCGTGTTCAGGGAAATGGACTTTACCCTGCCGTCGAAATATTCGTTCACCTTCAGCATGTCGGCCTCCCGAGATGGTTTTTGCCTGATCGTAGGGACAGAATGACTGCCCGTCAATAAAAATAATGGCGCAAGAATTTATCAACAGGATCTGACGATCGTGCAACCAATGTTCGGACATCTAATACCGGAGCTATTAGATGTGGTCCGATTTTTCTAATACTCCATTCGTATTTTTCAAAATCGGCCGATTTGCCCTTTACATTTCGGAACAGATCATTCTATTTTTATATCCCTCCTTCCACAACCTGGGATGAATGAACCGGGCGGTACGTATGCATTACAGGCATGCCCGTCTGAAGGGACGGGTGCCTGCAATATGCATGCACTGCCTGTCGCACACGGCGGGCAGTTCCTTCCGTGACGGTGTCCCGGTTTTCCCATGGGGTGAATGAACAGGCAAGCGCATTCAAAACAAAAGGAGGGTTTTGTATGATTCGATATTTTACCAGGAAGAGAGGACAGAAGGGCTTCACGCTGATCGAGCTCATGATCGTCGTGGGCATCATTGCCATCCTGGCGGCCATCGCCATCCCGCAGTTCGTCCAGTACCGGTATCGCAGTTATCGCGCCGAGCTGAACTCAGACCTCAAGAACTCCTATACGGCGGCCCAGGCCTATTTCTCCGACTGGCCAAGCGCAACCGTGAACAGCTTTGACTTGCTGTCAAAAGGCGGCTATCAGAAATCCCCCAACATTACCGTCGGGACCTGCGACATGAAACTCGGCAGCGGCTCGATCACGCTCTCCCACACCGCCCTGCCCACAAGCAAGCAAGCAGGGACGGTCAACTACTCGGGTGTCATCACCATGCCCGATTTGCCGTAAGCAGCGGTTTACCCGCGCACAGGAACCTCGGTACACATCGTACGGGGGCAGCACTTCACACGCTGCCCCCGTTTTCTGTCCGGCAGTCGGGAGGGATGCCCCTCACTCCCATCCTTTCGTCCACATGTCCTCGTCGTCGTAGACCTTCTCGTCACTGGCGCCGGCCTGGGCTGCATCGGCCTCGTAGTCCCTGGGGAGTTTCCCCTTTCGCGCAAGGGATTCCCGGTACCACTCGTGGGCCGTGATCACAGACATGACCTCGCTGGTGCCCGTCCAGATCGATGCCAGGCGGATGTCGCGGAAGATGCGCTCGACGGGGAAGACGTTCGTGTATCCGATGCCGCCCATGACCTGCATGGAATTGTGGACCGCCTTCTGACAGGACTCGGTGATGAACTTCTTCGATTCGGAGACGAGCCTGCGGATGAGATTCATGTCCGCGCCCGCGTCGACGGCGCGGGCCGTCATGTTGGCCATGGCCCTGCATGCATCAAGAAGCATGGCCGCCTCGGCCACCTGGAAGCTCACGCCCTGGAACTGGTTGATCACCTGGCCGAATGCCTTGCGGCGCGCCGTGTAGGCCGTGGCCACGTCGAGGGCCGCCCTGGCCGAGCCGATGGTCATGGCCGCCGTCCCCAGCCGCTCGGGGATCATCATCGTGTTGAAGACCTCGTAGCCCCTGTGTATTTTCCCCACCACATTTTCCTTCGGGACCTTGACATCCTTGAAGACGAGTCGCCCGGTCCCGCCGCCGCGGCATCCCATGAGGCCGTAGAGATACTTCGTCTCCACGCCGGGACCCCGTTCGACGATCAGGCAGGATATCGCATCCTGGGGCTTTGCGCCGGGGTTGGTGCGGGCGTAGACGAGGAAGAAATCCGCCCCCTCGGCCCCCACGATGAAGCGCTTCTGTCCGTTGAGCAGGAAGTGATCGCCCCGGTCTTCTGCCTTCGTTGTCGCGCCGAAAAAATCGGAGCCGCCCCGGGGTTCGGTGAGGCACTCCGCAGCAAAACGCTCGCCGCGCAAAAGCGGTTTCACGAATCGCTCCTTCTGCGCGTCGGTGCCGTGCAGGATGACGGCGTCGCAGACAAGCTCCGCCCCCACGCCGAAGACGCAGGCAAGCTCGTAGCCGAGAGTCCCGATCTCCTCCATGAGAAGGGAGGTCGTTACCCCGTCCATCCCCCTGCCGCCCCACGTTTTCGGGTAGCGGCATCCCAGGAGGTTTCGCCTTCCAGCCTCCTGGAGAAACTCCTTGGGAAACTTGATCTGGTCCGTGTCCATGTCGAGAATCATCTGCCGGGGGACCCACTTCACGAAGTCCCGCGCCTCGTCTCGGATCGTGCGCTGCCCTTCCGTCAGCAGAAAGTCGTACATCGCCCTTCTCCTCCCTTCATGGTGAAGCATCAACGCATCTCTTTCTGCCACAATCCGTGGACAAAAGAAAGGGCGGTCGCCGGACCGCCCCCGCTGCACTCCATATGGAAAAGGCTTCCTTTACATTCATCCACCCTCAAGGGACTGCGGAATGGTTTTGTAAGGCTCAGTGAAAGCGCCTTTGCGTGAACGGTTCTTGGCGAAACGGAGCGACCGCGGCGCAAACTGTTTGAGCCCGAAGGGCGAGTTTTTGCGGCCGCAGCGCAGTAAGCCTTAGAACCGTCGCAGAGCGGTTTTAGCCGGCAAAATCATTTCGCGGCCCTTCTTACTTCGCCACCTCCTGCCAGCCCGTTGCCGGCGTGTACTTGATCCAGGGGCCGTTGAGGGTCTTCACCTTGGCGTAATCCTTTGTCATCTCGAAGTTCGTCTTGAGCATGCCCGTGCTGTCATCGGCGCCGAGCTTCTTGTAGACAAACCACTTGTGTTTTCCGAAGTCATACAGGGCGACCTCGTGGAGGCCAGCAGCCAGGGCGAAGCTGTCGTTCACCATGTTGACGAAGCCCTCCACCTTGTGGCGGGTGATGGTCGTCATCTTGTAGAACTCCCATTTCTTCGTCGAGCTGTCATAGACCGAAACACCGAGGAAGCCGTACTTGAGCGTCATGTTTCCGGATTTGCTCGAAAGCGGCTTGAAGGCGGGCGTACCCACGTTGGACGGATCCTGCTGCGCGTGGCAGACCAGTGCAAAGGCAACGATCAGGACCATTGCAAGTGCAAAAACAAATAGCCTCTTCTTCATGAAATACCTCCTGTTGGGTCTGGTTGAGCCGAAATGCTGCAAAGGCCATGCCCGTCAAAACGGCACGTGTCAGCCGAAAGCACGAGGGGTGATGGCTTCGTTGAGAATCCCCTCATCGAAGCCCCGGGGCGGCTCACCCTTTTTTGCGTACTGGTAGAGAGCCGCCTGGAAGATCCCCTGGAGGGCAGCCTGCACGGCGGAGAGCGCGATGAAGTAAAAGACAGCCAGGGAGCCAAAACCGAGCACGAGGAAACCCTTGCCGCTGGCAGCGCCTGCAGCAATCAGCATGAAAGCGGGAAGCGAAAGGACGAAAAAAAGGAGGCCGAAACTGAAACTCCCGATCAGCTCCTCGCCCCAGGTCTTCTTGAGCAGCCGGGCCGACTCCTGGAATGCCTCCATGGGACCCTTCTTCTCGTTGACGAGGATGGGGATGACGAGGTAGCTCGTGATGCCCCAGGCCATGCCGAGCAGTCCCGCTACGATCCGCCCCACGAACTTCGAACGCTCCTCGATAGCGCGCAGGAGCATGCCGACGCTGGCCGACACCAGTGCCCAGCCGGCAATCTCGAACAGACGGCTGCTCGCGGCATTCAGGCCGTCGCCGACTGTGGGGTTGCCGCCCCTCATCCGGATGGTGGCACAGGCCACGATGGCCGTATTGAAGAATACGATGACGAAGTAGTTGATGAAGTAGAAGGCAAACGCGACGATAAGGTTGCCCACGGCGCCGTTGTGGCGGGCAATCCTTTCGATTGTATCGGAATTTCCCAGTGCGAAGATCGGAACGGCGAAAGAAGCCATGATAAGGATCAGTGCAAGGCCTGAGAGGATCGGAAACACCAGGATCTCCTTGTCCTGCTTCAGAACGTCCCAGGATGCCCTCATGATCTGCCACGACCGCTCTAACTTCTCCACGTCTTCTCCTTCTTTTATCTTCTGCTGCCGGCTGTCTTATGTCGGCTCGGCTTCTTGCAGTTTTCTGCAGGCTGTTTGCTGCCTGCTGTCGGCTGTTTGCTCTTCTTGCTTGCGGCTTTTTCTGTTTTCCTTCGGCCGTAGTTTACTGGCGGCCTCTTGCCCTATACCCTTTACCCTCGCCCCTACTCATCACCTGCTCTTTGCATTTCTCCACCTGGGCCGCAATATCGGGCATGCGGGAGGCGACCTCCTCGTGGTTGTACAGGAGGTCTTCCAGGTGTACGTAGGCACGAAGGTCGCCCGGGCAGAGGTTCATGGCGGTCATGAAGGCCCTGGCTGCCTCTCCGTATAATCCCTGCCCCTGGAGAGCGAGGCCGAGGTTCCTCACGGCGTTGTGGCGCCGGGAGTCCATGTCAACGGCCGCGCGGCAGTAAGACTCGGCCTTGCGGAAGTGCCCGCACCGAATCAGCGAGTAACCGAGATTGCTGTAGATGGAATACCACGTGTCGTTTCGCGAGGGAGTCAGATGGAGAACTTCGGAGTAGGCTGCCGCAGCGGCTTCGTAATTCTCACGCTGTTCCATGAGCAGGCCCAGAAAAAGGCACCGGTTGGCCGTCTCGGCCCCGTCGCGGGAAAACTGCACGGCCGTGCGGATGTAGTTGACACCCGCCTCGTTGCAGGACTGGACAAAGCAGTCCTGGGCAAGCCCCCAGAGGGCGCCTGCGATATCGATCTCATCAGTCCTGACCTCCAGGATGCGCATGAGCACCCTTTCGGTGTCCTCGATGGAGATGCTCTCCCCGTCAGGAAAAACGAAGAAAGCGGAGTCCCCCTTCTTGCTGATCCGGTTCATGTCTTCTCTCTTTCCGTTTCCGGCAGCCGCCCCTGCCGCGTGCTTTCATGCATTGAACCCGGGGCGTCCTGCCCGGAAGGTCGACAGGGGGGCCGGGCCCAGGTCTGTTTCCAGCCGAGCCCGCCCCGGGAAGAGTGAGCGAACCGCCTTTGTGAATGCCTTCATCTCGAAGGGCATCCGGAAGAAGCGGTCTGCGCCGACCCGGATGGCGATGTCCTCGTAGAGGAACTCGGCCGGGAAGGCCGCCGTGGCGATGATGGGCATGCCGTGGGTGAGCTTGAGGTGCCTCACCAGCATGAGTGCCTTGATGAAGCTGTCGGCCTCGAGGTCGCTGCCCCATTTACCGAAGGTCATGTTGTTGAGGAACAGGACGAAGAGATCGACCGGCCTCTCGTCGGCCAGCACCAGGATCCGGTCAACCTCCGACGTGCCGTGGACATGCAGCCGATGACAGGGATCAAGGGCCTCGGTCACCGTCTCGGCAACAATTTCGACGAAGGCATCGTTGAAGTCGCCCACGATGACGCTGAAATCTTCAGAGGCTGCCATTTCCCTGTCCTCCGACCCGAGACGTACTGATCTATCTTATCTATCGCCCCTCGGGGGCCAAACTTGAGATGTTTTGCGCCTCGGGTCGACTGCCGCCGGCGCTGCGGCCCATGCGGGCGCACGTCCGGCGTTATCGTAAAAAAAAAGCGGCCATCCGGCCGCTTTTCGCTTTTTCTCTCCAATCCCGGTTGTCCCGGGATGCTGTCAGGTAAGGTCGATCGTGTGAGTCTTCAGCAGGAACTCCTTGAACTGCTCCTTCGTCGTTTCCTTGACGTCAGCCAGCTTGACAAGGATGGCATTGTTGTAGAAGGAATAACCGTCTTCGATTTTCTCGGGGTTCTCGTCGTCATCGATAAAGCGCTCCATGAACTTGAGGGCCTGTTTTCTCGCCTCGCGCTCGTCCTTTGCCGCAATGAGGTAGTGATGGTGGCGCAGGTCCTCGTCCTCGCGCTCCGTGATCTTGATCCAGTAGTCGGGCATTGTTCCCCCCGTTTCATTTGATATCGTGATTATATTTTTATCATTTCCGGGTTTCATACGCAACGACTCTTTTCGTGTCCTCATCAAATTCTGCTTAGTCCGCTCACCTGCATGACCCGTCTGTGGATATCGTAAACCATTGAAACGGCGGCCACTACCTCTTTGAGATTTTTGCGCCGGGAGGCCGTCTTTTTGTTGATTTTTTTTCAAAGCGTGAAAGCAAAATTTCTGGCACCCACGGCAAGCACCGAGTGGCCAGGGTTCCTGCAGGCGCAGTTCCAGCGCAGGATTGGCATCAGAATCAGCGCTTCATGTTGAGTCTGACGAAATGCCCGCAGCATGGCGGACGTTGCGCAGAGATGCCTGCTGTGTTTCCCTTCAAACCCCGATTGACAGGACCGCCCCCCCTTTCTATAATCCATCCCGCCGGGACTTGGTTGTCCCGGTCAACAGCAGGAACGGAAAACGGACCGGACACGAAAGGAGAAGCTCATGAAAAAAAGTCTTCTGTTCGTCACCCTTGCAATATTCCTCATCAGCGGTGCAGCCCAGGGCGCACTGGCCGCCGAGAAAGCTGATGGTCTACACCTCCATGAAGGAGAGCATGATCGGTAAGCTTCACGACGCCTTCGTGAAGAAGCACCCCGACATCGCCTTCGATTACTATTCGGCCGGCGCGGGGAAACTCATGGCCAAGGTGGCCGCCGAGCGCCAGCCCGAGCGGCGGCGGATCGGTGTCGTCTTCCAGGATTACGCCGCCTGGCCCCACAAGACGGTCTACGACAACGTCATCTACCCACTGCAGATCCAGAAGGTGCCGAGAGCCGAGGCTCACGAGCGGGCCATGTCGGCCGTTTCCCAGGTGAACCCAGGCACGCTGGAGAAGCGCCTGCCCTTCCAGCTCTCGGGCGGCCAGCAGCAGCGCATCGCCCTGGCCCGCGCCATCGCCATCAACCCCACGGTGATGCTCCTCGACGAGCCGCTCTCCAACCTCGACCCGAAGCTGCGCGAGGAGATGCGCTTCGAGATCAAGGATCTCCAGCGGCGTTTCGGCTTCACCATCCTCTACGTGACCCACGACCAGTCCGAGGCCATGGCTCTCTCGGACCGCATTCTCGTCATGAATAACGGTGTGGCCCAGCAGGTCGACACACCGCTCAACATCTACACGAAGCCCGTGAACGAGTTCGTTTTCAGCTTCATCGGCCTCTCGAACTTCCTGCCCGCCGTCGTCTCCGACGGCTCGGCCTTCATTGAAGGGGCCATCGAAGCGGGACCCGTCACCCGTGCGCTTCCCGAGCGGCTTTCGGCAGATCGATTGACCCTGGCCACCCGCCCATCCGAGATCGACTTCGTGAGAGACGGCGGCGTGAAGGCAACGGTGAAACGCATCACCTACCTGGGCGACACGATCGACTACCGGGTAATGGTGGGCGAAACGGAAGTGCGCATCCAGAAAAACAGGATGGTCGAGATCCTGAAAGAAGGCCAGTCCTGCCGCCTCGCCTTCAACCGGATTCTCTGGTATGATGGCCGGGACGGCAAATGACGGGTTTGCGGATCCCTTTGTCTTGGGATGTCGTAACCCCGGTATTTTGCGAGCGGCATATTCTTCGAACAAATATTTCAGAATGCGAATGACGAGAAACACAATCATAAGGAGAACCTGATGAGAAAACTGCTGGCACTTCTCATTTTTCTGGCATTCCTGGTCGGCCCGGCCGGTATCGCACGGGCTGAGGAAGACACCTACGACATCGTCAAGAAACGGGGCACACTCATCGGTGGCGTAATAGACTCCACTCCCGGCTTTGGCTTCATCGACCCGGAGACCCGCGAGATCGTGGGCTATGACGTCGACTTCCTGAAGTACATCGCCAAGAAAATGGGCGTGAAGCTCGAGCTGAAACGTGTTGTCTCATCCACCCGGATGCGGCAACTCATCACGGGTAACATCGATATCATCGCCGCCACCATGACGATCACGGCCGAGCGGGCAGAACAAATCGATTTCAGCTACTCCTACTTCCTGACGCAACAGAAGTTCCTCGTAAAAAAGGGCACCGTGAAAAGCATCGCCGATCTCAATGGCAAGAGGATTGGGTCCGCCAAGGGCTCCACCTCCGAGCAGAACGCCGCGAAGGCCCTGACCAATTCATCGATCCTTTCCTTTGACAACTACCGCCAGGCCTTCCTGGCACTGAAGAAGGGCATGGTCGTCGCCGTGACGACGGACGAGTCGATCCTGGCAAACCTGCTCGCCAAGGACGCTGACAAGGATCAGTTCGAGCTGACTGATTTCGCGATCTCCGATGAGCCCTACGGGCTTGGCATACGCAAGGGGAGCCCCAGGTTCGTGACGTTCGTCAACGATACGCTCCTGGAAATGGAGAGGAATGGCGAAGCAAAGAAGATATTTGAGAAATGGTTCGGTCCCGCTTCGGATGCTCCCATGAAGAGGAACTTTGAGATTACGGCGGGCAAGTAGTGAAGCTCCCCGCCCACAGGGCGGGGCTTCCCGGCAAGGAAAGAACCAAACATGATTGCGCGCCCTAACTCCGCCTACAAGGCGGAGCCTGCGGGACGCGCCCCCGGTCATTCCAACTAAAAAAGCATAGCTTGATGTGGAGCAAGAGCGGAAAGGAAATCCTGCCCCTGAAAAACAAAGGACAGGTTTTTCCCATTTTGGAGACAAATTCCCCATCATTGATATGATGTGAAACCCATGGCCCCTTTAAACGAAAGGAAAGCCCCTGACGGGTATCCCGTCAGGGGCTTTCCTTTTATGTTTGCCGCCGGTTTCAGGGCTTGCGGATCAGTATCGTCTCCACTTGCTGAGATCCCACAGAGAAGCCAGGCTGTTCACGAGCATGTTGTTGTAGTCGGACAGCATGCTGTTAGCTTCCGTAATCACCTTGAACCAGCGCTCGTACACACCGAGGTACATCCTCGAGGGGTCGCCGAAGACGCTGAACCCCGGATAGCTTCCGGGATAGCTGATTGTCGGGGTTTCCGGTTTCGGCGGGGCCTGCGGCCTGGGGCTTTTCGCGGGGGCGGCCGTCTTCACCTTGACTTTCCCGGCTGCGGGTTTGCGGGCGGCTTTCCCCCTCGTCTTCGTCGGCTCGCTGGGCTTGAGTGCGCTCAGCTTCTCCATGATGTCGGCGTGGCTTTTCTTAGCCATGGATGATCTCCTTTGCCAGGGCAAGGAAGTCCTCGGCCCCCTTGCTCGACGGGTTGTACTCGAAGATGTTCTGCTGGCTGATCTGGGCCTTCACGATGTCCACGTTGACCCGGATGACGGTCCGGAAAAGCTTGTCGGGAAAGTGGCTCTTCAGGGTCTCGTAGGTCTGGTCCGAAAGAGAGCTCCTTCGGTCATACTTGCAGGCCAGCACCCCCAGGAGCTCGAGTTTCGGGTTGAGGCTGTGCTTCACGAACTCGACCTCCTCGAGCAGCTGCTTGAGACCCAGCAGCGGAAAGAACCCCGAGTCGACAGGGATCATCACGGCGTCGGCGGCCACGAGGGCGTTTTTCGTGAACACGTTGAAGCTCGGCGGGCAGTCGAAGAGAATGAAATCATACCCGGTCTCGACAGGCTCCAGGAGGGTCTTCAGCAGGTCCCAGGCCTGCTTCCGGACGAGCTTCTCCTCGACGTCCTTGAGAGAGTTGTTGGAGGGGATGATATCGGTCCAGCCCGTTGCGACAATGTAATCGGCAGCCTGCCCCTTCTCGAGGATCAGGTCCTTGAGAGTACGCTCGTCGTTTTCGATGATGAGCCCCACGGCTGCCGAGGC
>DASRZY010000082.1:0-12380 GCA_035685905.1 Syntrophales bacterium | reverse complement strand
TGAAACAAAAAGCCCCCGGGCATCATTGCCCGGGGGCTTTTTTTACCGATGGCTTGCCTGCTACTTGCTTGCCTTGCGCCAGATGTTCATCTTCTCAGCGTCCTTGATCAATCCATCCCGCAGGTCGGGGTGGGCGACGTTGATCAGCGCTTCCGCCCTCTGCCAGGTGGACTTGCCCGCCAGGTCGGCAACACCGAATTCCGTTACGATCAGGTGGGCCTGCGTGCGGGGCACGGTGACGATCGAGCCCTGGGGCAGCATGGGGGTGATCCGGGATTTGATAGCGCCCGTTTTCTTGTCCGTATACGCTGCGTTGCAGCAGATGAAGGACATCCCGCCGTCGGACATGTATGCGCCCGTTGCGAAATCGAGCTGTCCGCCGGTGCCGCTGATGTGCCGCGGTCCTGACGATTCGGACGAAACCTGCCCGAAGAGGTCGACCTCGACGCAGGCGTTGATGGAGACCATGTTGTCGTGCTGGCACATGACATGGGGGGCGTTGGTGTAGGAAACCGGGTAGGACGCCAGCGAGGGGTTCATGTCCATCCAGTCATAGAGGAACTGGCTGCCGGCGGCGAAGGCGTAAGCGCTCTTGCCCTTGTCCACGCCCTTCTTTTTGTTCGTCAGCTTGCCGGCCGCGTGCATGTGATAATACGCATCGACGAGCATCTCCGTGTGGCAGCCCAGGTCCTTGAGATCCGATTCGGCCAGCTGGCTGCCGATGAAATTGGGCAGACCGCCGATACCGAGCTGGATGCAGGCGCCGTTCGGGATCATGGGGACGATGAAGGCAGCGATCTTCTTGTCGATCTCCGTCGGGGCGGCGGGGGGGATTACCTCCACCTTGGACTCGAACTCGACGATGGACTCGACTTCGGAGATGTGCACGACCTCTTCACGGCCGCCCATTGCCCAGGGGAGCAGCGGGTTGACTTCGAGGATGATCTTCTTCGCAACGTCCATGGCCGCGCGCACTGCCGCATTGCCCATGTGCGTGTTGAAGAAACCGTCCTTGTCCATCTTGGTCACGCGGATCATGGCCACGTCGAGGCTCTTGATGCTCTTCCGGTAGAACAGGGGCTGGTTGCGAAAGATCATCGGGTGGTAGTAGCACCGTCCGCGGTCGTGGAGCTTGCGGGCGTACCCTGTGAAATGCCAGTCCTGGTACGTGAAGACCTCTCCCTCGGGGTCGGCTTCAACACAGGCATTCGGGGTGAGGCTCAGGCAATGGCGGATATTGATGTTCTTGAGCTCATTTTTGCGAGCAGCAAGGGCCTTGTCCAGTGCGACCGGCTTGGTGTGGCCGAACCCGTAATCAATCCAGTCTCCGCTCTTCACCACTTTCACAGCTTCTTCGGGGGTTGTAAGTTTCCTCTTGTACTCTTCTGCGTAAGACATCATCTACCTCCCTGAGATTTTAGTTTGCCTCCAGAATAGGCTGTACGAGCTGGCTGGAACGCTTCCGATCTCTCTGCCTGACCGTGCTTCGGAAGCATTGTCGCGCCAACTAGAAGACGGCTCCACCTACTCCGGGCCCGCGCTCCGGTAACATATCTCTTTGTGAAAAATCAACGTTGAATTTAACTGAATTGCATGGTATGAAACCGCGACCGCGGAGTCCGACTTTGTGTGCCGTGGGTCAGGGGAACGGCTGATCCCCCCCTTTTTCTCCCCGCGGCGACCTCACGTTCGGTCACGGGCGGGCCCCTTCGAATTTCATGAGCGGCCCGGTTTCACTTCCAGCAGGTGCCGATAGAGCTCCAGGTATCTCTCCAGATTCACCTCCCAGCCGTGCCGGGATGCAGTCTTCCATGCCTCCTGCGACATGCCTCTCCGCACGTCCCGGTTGATCAGCACGGACAAGGCGTGGCCGATCTGCTCTGCGTGTTTCTCGTTGTCCACGATGAAGCCGTTGAGGCCCTGCGTGACGAGATCCCTGGCCCCGACATTCGTGCTGACAATGACGGGAAGCCCGGCGGCCATGGCTTCCACGACTGTCAGACCGAAGGTGTCAAACCTCGAAGGCATGGCAAAGAGATCCGAGGCCAGATAGATCTCCGCAATCCGCTCATGGGGGATGACGCCCGTATACAGGATATCCCGGTGAATACCCAGTGTCCGGGCAAGTGCGTCATATTGAGCGGTGCCGCTTCTCCCGACGATCAGCAGCTTGAGGGGCTCCCCGGGATGACTCCCCCGGAACTGCGCGATGCCGCCCATGAGGTAGTCCAGCCCCTTGATGTCGTAATTCATCGACACAAAGAGGACGACCGTGTCGCTGTCCGTCAATCCATATTGCTGCCTGATCTCGTGGCGGCACGTCCCTCGATCCCGCTTTGAGAATTGCTCGAGATCCACGCCGGGATGGACCACCCGGATCCGGTCCGGGTCGATCCCGGGGTATTCTTCGAGAAATTTCTCCCTGGCCAGATGAGACACGGCTGCAAACATCCGGCAGGAGTGGGCCAGCCGGTGCTCCACCCTCATCGTGACCCGATCGAAGAGGGTCGCTCTCTTCTTGCGGACATCGCGGACCCAGATACGGTGAGGGATCCAATGGAGGGTCGACAGATCGGCCCTGTAGATCCTGTCGTGGGTGTGAATGAGGTCGAGCGGCATCCGGGCAGCTTCTTTCTCCACAAAATACGCGAAGCTGCTTGTCGTCAGGAATTTCGGGAAGGACAGGATCGGTATCTTGTGGACGCTGACCGTGTCGGAAACATTCGCCCACTGATTGGCGAACAGATGGACATCGAATTCGCCGCTCTGTGATATCCGGTTGGTCAGTTGGGCCACGTGCTCCTCCCCACCGCCTACGAGACCGTATTTGGGGACCACAATACCGATTCTGACCCGAGCCTCTTTTTTCATGCCTGTCACGTAATATACTATGCCCGGAGAAGTCAACCCCCGGAGCGTAGTGACTCCTTGATGTCCCTTCATGGTGTCGTCGCCTGCGCAGGGCTGATCCCCCCGGCTTTCCTGCAATCCGATCCGGTCGCCCCTTCTGGAAATACAGGGGGCATTATTTTTTCCGGCCTCGAGTTACCCCTTGACATTTTCTTTTTCACTCTTTAGTCTCTTACGCATAGGGGCGTTCCAATTTCGTAACAAACCGATACTCAAAAACGGTGCCGAAGCGTGAACTGGAAGGACGTGTTTCGCCTCCCCCCCTCAAAGCTGCTGGCCGCCGGCATCATTGCCGGGATGGTCCTTGTGGTCTTCCTCGTCGGCGGATATCAGGCCTCGGGCAGCCCCCGGGTCTGCGGAACCTGCCATAGCATGGATCTCGTTTACGCCCGATGGCAGGGATCCACCCACAAGCAGTTCGCCTGCATCGACTGCCATCTCCCCGATACCAACCTCGTCGGTCAGGTTGCCTATAAAGTCAAGTCCGGTCTCAATGACCTCTACCATGAAACCCTGAAGACCTATCCTGCCATGATCGCTTTTTCGGCGGAGAGTCGGGAAGTCGCAAACGGCAATTGCCTGAGATGTCACTTCTCGACGGTGCAGAACACCCCCATGGGGGCAGGCGGAGCCGACTGCCTCAAGTGCCATCGCTTCTCCGTCCATCAACGGGGGCTTGAAAAAGGAGGAGGGATCATCCTTGGACAGCAATAAGAAAATCTGGATGACGCTCGGGGGTATCGCATTGGTGATGCTGTTCATCATCGTGCTCCAGATCTTCGTGCGGACGCCCTACACGACGATGAAGATCGCTGTGCTTCCCGAAGGGGAATACGACCCTGCCGTCTGGGGCAAGTACTATCCCCTGGAGTATCAGAGCTACCTGAAGAACAAGGAGATGAACCCGCCCGTGACAGGGTACGGGGGAAGCGAGAAAACCCCGAAGAGGATCAAGGAGCCGGAGATCCTCATGAACTTCAAGGGGATGCCCTTCAGCATCGACTACAACGAGGACCGCGGGCATCCATACGCCATGGAAGACCTGAAAGAGACAAAGCGGGTCAACCAGACGACCGTCGCCGCCTGCATGACCTGCAAAACGGCATATCTGGCGGATCTCTTCAAGGAGAAGGGCTGGGCGTATGCAAAGATGCCCCTTTCCGAAGTTCTCCCGCAGATCAAGCAGCCCATCGTCTGCGCCAACTGTCATGACCCCAAGACGATGAACCTGCGTGTGATCAACCCGGCCTTCATCGAAGCCATGGAGAAGCGCGGCATCGACGTGAAAAAGGCCTCCCGCGAGGAAATGCGCAGCTACGTCTGCGGGCAATGCCACGTGGAGTACTACTTCGTGCCGTCGGACAAGAAGGTCATCTTGCCCTGGGTCAACGGCCTGCACCCCGAGAAGATCTATGACTATTACTCCATGGTCCCCAACGGCTTTGAAATGGATTGGAAGCACCCCGACTCGGAGGCCAAGATGCTCAAGGCCCAGCACCCCGAGTTCGAGTTCTGGAGCGGGGGTGTTCATGCGACCTCCGGCGTTTCCTGCGCAGACTGCCACATGCCCTACATGAAGGTCGACGGCCAGAAGTACACCTCGCACTGGGTCACAAGCCCCATGAGGCACAGCCGGGAAGGCTGCAGGACCTGCCACACCCAGAGTGATGCGTGGCTGCTCGAACGGGTGAAGATGGTGCAGGACCGGGTCTTCGAGATGCAGCATACCGCCGGCGAGATCGTGGCCAAGGCCCATCTGGCGATCGGCAAAGCCTCGAAGAGCCCGAAGGCCAACAAGGCGGAGCTCGACAAAGCGCGCGAGCTGATCCGGAAGGCACAGTGGTACTGGGATTTCGTGGCAGCCGAGAACAGCATGGGCTTCCACAACCCGAGCCTGGCGCTCAGCACGCTGGGCCGATCCGTCGATCTGGCCTATCAGGCGATCGGCACAGCCGAGAAGGCCGCAGGCGGGCGGTGAAACAAACGATGTCGACATCAAAAGGCGGCAGAAGGTTTTCCTCTGCCGCCTTTTCATATCATTTCCGTCCCCTTTTCCCTTGACCGATGAGTCTTGAATCCTTACACTCACTGGGCAAGGGAATCCACTTTATCGATATGTCGAAACACAGCGCGGGTCTGCTTCTCTATCGTTTTCACGCGGGGATGCTCGAGGTCTTCCTCATTCACCCAGGCGGCCCCTTTTGGGAGCGCAAAGACCTGGGCGCCTGGTCCATCCCGAAAGGGGAACTGGACGAAGGGGAGGAGGCGTTCGAGGCTGCCCGCAGGGAATTCGAGGAGGAGACAAGCTTCAGGCCCTCGGGTATTTTCCATAAACTGACACCCGTGCAGCAAAGAGGCGGAAAGATCGTCCATGCCTGGGCAATCGAGGGGGACTGCGATCCCCGGGCCATTCGCAGCAATACCTTCGCCATGGAGTGGCCGCCGCGCTCCGGCAGGCAGCAGGAGTTTCCGGAGGTGGACCGGGCCGGGTGGTTTGCCGTCGATCTTGCGAAAGAGAAGATCAACGCGGGCCAGCGGGGGCTGCTGGACCAGCTGGAACTTGTTTTGCAAGAGGAAGGCAAAAAAGCATAAGGGGGCTCCACGAAGAATGACGACAATGCGAGTCTCGGCAGCGATGGTTGCAGCGACCCTCTGGATCGCCCTGTGGGCCTGTTCTGCATGGGCAACGGACGATGTTTTCCGCTGCGGCAGCGACACCGTCGACCGCGGGGACACGACAGTGCATGTGCTGAGTCTCTGCGGAAAGCCCGATTCCAGGGAAGAACTGGGCGACAGGGATGCCTCGTCCGGAAAACGAGTCGAGAAATGGCATTACAACCGCGGCATCGGCGATTACGTCTACGCGCTGACGTTCGAGGACGGCGTTCTCGAAAGCGTGGAGAGCGCCGGCCGGGGTTATTAAAAAAGAAAGGGGAAAGTATGCAGTTTCTGGTGATTGCCTACGACGGAACCGACGACAAGGCTCCGGAGCGGCGGATGGCGGCACGAGAAGCCCATCTGGCGGGCATCGTGAAGATGAAGGAGGAGGGGAAGGCGGTCTACGGTGTGGCCATCCTGAACGACCGCGAACAGATGATCGGCTCGGCCCTGGTGGTCGATTATCCAACGCGAGCCGATGTGGACGCCTGGCTCAAGACGGAACCCTACGTCGTGGGGGACGTGTGGCGCAAAATCGAAGTGTTGCCGGCCAAGGTGCCGCCGATGTTTGTGAAGTGAAGACAGGGTATCGGGTATAGGGTCCAGTGCGGAAAAATAAGATACAGTCTGCGCGTCAGAGCAGACTGGCGAGGTCTTTACGAAGCGCCTCCGTGTCGGTGAACAACAGGCCCTGAAGACCCACCTGCCTTGCAGCGGTGACGTTTATCGCCGCGTCGTCGATGACTAGAATCTCCGGAGGCTCCAGTCCAAGGGTTGCGATCAGGGCCTCGAAGATCCTGCCTTGAGGTTTTGCCGACCCCACTGCCCAGGAAAGCACGACGGGGTCGAAAATGCCGTAGGGTTTCCGATTCATAAAAGGCCTTGCCGGTTTCTCCGTGTTCGAGAGGATGCCCGTCCGGTATCCTCTTTGATAGAGATCGGCGGCGATGGAAAAGACGTCCTTTTTTTCCACATAGGATTTCTCGAACGCCTCAAACCAGAGCGATGCGGGCATCTCCCGTTTCGCACCGGTCCGCCTGCGCACCCCTTTCCAGAACTCCTCCTCCGAGATCCGACCCTCCTGGAAGTAGGGCATCAGCTTGCGGTAGGCCGCCAGCATGCACCCGTTTCCGATGCCGAGATATTCCCGGCAGTATCGCAGGATCCCTTCCGTGGGGTTCTCGATCAGCACGCCTCCCCAGTCGAAGATCACCGCTTTGATCATGTCCGGCTCCCTGGTTGTATTCCGTCAAACGATGCCCATCAAAGCATGAAGCCGCTCGCGGCGCAATGGAAACTTGCACGGCTGCGAAGCGGGGGTCTGCTCAAGTTCGCGGGCACTTAAGAGAGGAACGTGTCTGGTTTCGCGAGACAGATTCTGCCGTGTCCTCCCCGTCAGGCAGAAACGTCTGCCGTGGCATCCCGATCTTGCGGTCGCCGACATTTTAAATGCCGGAAAAAGAAGGGTTCGAGACCATGGATGCGAAGAAGCCGATCTGCCGGTGAAGAACGGGATTGCCTGCATTCGAGTGGCAGCCGGCGAGCGATGGAAATCCGTCGCGGAGACCGATTGCCGACTCAATTCCTCGAATCGCAGCCTGCCGATGTTTCACGGAACTTGCATAACAACACCAGGGACAAAAAAGTATATCATATTCAGGACATTGCCGATTTTCATGGAAAAGACCAAGGCCGAGCTGATCGCCGAGATCGAAGCGCTCCGGGGAGAACTGGAGAGGCTGCGGGGAGAAAGCCCTGAAAACGCGCCCGCCCGCAGCGCGATCCGCGAAGAGCGCTACCGCACCATATTGAACGGCATCGACGAGGGTTACTACGAGGTGGACCTGGAGGGATGTTTCACCTTCTGCAACACGGCCATGTGCCGGATGCTGGGTTATTCCTTGAGCGAGATGCCGGGGATGCACTACCGGGCCTACATGGACGACGAGGGCTCAAAAAAGGTCTTCGATGTCTTCAATCGGGTCTTCAGGACCGGCGAGACGGAAAGGGCTTTCGATTATGAGCTCATCCGCAAGGACGGCTCCCGCGTCCGCATCGAGGTGTCGGTCTCACTGCTCCGGCACAATGATGGAAAGCCTGCAGGCTTCAGGGGGCTTGCCCGCGACATCAGCGCCCGGAAGCGTGCTGAGGAAGCCCTGACACGAAGTGAAAAGAAATTCCGCCAGATTGTCGAGAACATCCGCGATATCTATTTCCGGTGCGACCTCGAGGGAAAGCTCGTCATGGTGAGCCGGTCGGCGCTGCCGAAGTTGGGCTACGACACCCTCGAGGAACTGATCGGTTCCCCCATGGCATCATTTTATGTGAATCCCGAGGCACGGGAAGAGTACCTTCGCATACTCCAGCAGCAGGGACATGTGGACGACCACGGCGTCCAGCTCAAGAAAAAGGACGGCACGCCCATTGATGTTTCGGTCAGCAGCTCCTTCTGTTTCGATGACCAGGGGAACCCCACGGGCATCGAGGGGATCATCCGCGACATCTCTGAGCGCAAGCGGATGGAGAAGGAACTGCACAAGCTTGCAGCCGTCTTCCGAAACTCCCGCACGGGCATGGTCACGTGCGTCCGCGACCTGCTCGACAACGTGAACCCGGCCTATGCCGAGATGCACGGGTGCACGATCGAGGAACTGGCCGGCCGGCCAGTCATGGAGCTGATCGCCCCGGATTGCCGAAATGCCTTCATCGAGAACATCCGCCAGGCCACTGAAACGGGTCATCGCATCTTCGAGCTCGATCACGTCCGCAAGGACGGGACCCGATTCCCGGCGCTTCACGACATCACGGTCAAGTTTGACGAAAAGGGAAAGGTGCTGTACCGGATTGCGAACGTACAGGACCTGACGGAGCAGAGAAATGCCGAGCAGAAACTCCGGGAAAGCGAGAACCGCTACCGCCTGCTCATCGAAAACGCACCGGACGGCATTTTCGTGCAGACCCGGGGCCTGTTCGCCTATCTGAATCAGGCCGCCCTGCGCATCTTCGGGGCCCAGACCCAGGAGGAATTGATCGGCCGTCCCCTGTTCGAACGGATTCACCCCGACAATCTTGAGAGTGCGAGGGAACGGACCCGCATCCTGAACGTAGAGAAAAGGCAGGTTCCCGCCCAGGACCAGGTCTATCTGAAGCTCGACGGCACTGCCATGCACGTGTCCGTGGCCCCCGTCCCCATCCGCTTTGAGGGGCATGACGGGGCCCTCGTGTTCGTCCGGGACATCACGGACCGAAAGCGATCGGAGGAGGAGCTGCACAAGCTTGCCGATATTTTCCGGAACACCCGCATGGGGATGGTCACGAGTGTCGGCGACAGGCTTGACATCATGAATCCCGCCTATGCCGAGATGCACGGCTACACAGCCGAGGAGTTGACCGGCCGGCCGGTGAGGGACATGATCGCGCCCGATTGCCGCACGAACCACGAGGCGCAAATGCGCCTGGCTTACGAAAAGGGCCACCACATCTTCGAGCTGGATCGCCTCCGCAAAGACGGGGCCCGCTTTCCGGCGCTGCATGACGTCACGGTCAAGCGTGACGAGAAGGGCAACGTGCTCTACCGGATCGGGAATGTCCAGGACATCACGGAACAGAAGCGCGCCGAGGCCAGGATGCGAGAGGGCGAAGGCCGCCTGAATGCCGTCTTCGAGACCGTTCACACGGGGATCATGATCATCGACCGGGAGACGCACATCATCCAGGAGATCAACCCTGCGGCAGCCCGCATGTTCGGCCTGCCGCAGGAGCAGATCGTCGGGCGGCCCTGCCACCAGTTCGTCTGTCCGTCCCACACCGGACGTTGCCCGGTGACGGACCTGGGGCAGAGTGTCGACAACTCGGAGCGGATCATGCTCACGGCGGACGGCTCCCGGCGCTCCATCATCAAGACCGTCGTCCCCCTTCACGTGGGCGGCCGCGAGTGCCTCCTGGAGAGCTTCATCGACATCACTGCGCGCAAGGAGGCCGAACTGGCCCTCCGCCGCAGGGAAAAGCAGTATCGCCTCATGGCGGACAACATGAGCGATCTCATCTGGACCATGGATCTGAAAATGAATCCGACCTACGTCAGTCCGTCCATGCTGACCCAGTACGGGTACTCCCCGGAGGAAGCCCACAGGATTCGCTTTGACCGGATGCTGACACCCGACTCCGCGAAAAAGATCCACGACCTCTATAAAGTCATCAAGGATCTCATCAAGCGCAGGACTCTTGCGGGCAAGGGGTTTTCCGAGACGCTGGAACTGGAGCACGTCCGGAAGGACGGCAGCATCTTCTGGGGAGAAACGCAGGTGAGCATCACCGCCGAATCGGACGGACTGATCGTCGGCATCCAGGGGGTGACGAGGGATATCACCGAGCGCAAGCGTGCCGAGGCCCTGGGCAAGGAAAAGGAGGCTGCCGAGGTCTCCAACCGCGCCAAGAGCGAGTTTCTGGCCAGCATGAGCCACGAGATCCGCACCCCGCTCAACGGGATCATCGGCATGACGGAGCTGGCCCTCGGACTCGATCTCAGCGAGGACC
This sequence comes from Syntrophales bacterium, assembly GCA_035685905.1. GTDB lineage: Bacteria > Desulfobacterota > Syntrophia > Syntrophales > UBA2192 > UBA2192. Next base: position 2,276 of record DASRZY010000082.1, on the reverse strand, counting down.
AGAGGGGCATTCTCGAAACGATCCGCAACGAGGCGAGGAACCTCTCCCATCTCATCAGCGACATTCTCGACCTGTCTCGGATCGAGTCGGGAAAACTTGAACTGGACGAGGAGCCTTTCGATCTGGCGGATCTGGTGGACGACATCACGGAGAGCTTCGCATTGAGGGCGGCGCAAAAGGGACTCGGTTTTGTGACCTTCCTTGCACCCGACGTTGCCACGAACCTCGTCGGCGACTCCGTCCGAATGCGCCAGGTCCTCGTCAACCTCGTCGGCAATGCCCTCAAGTTCACCGAAAAAGGGGAAGTCACCGTCACCTGCGAGCTCCTCCGGGATTCGGACGATGACGTCATGGCCCAGTTCTCCGTGAGCGACACGGGGATCGGAATCCCCCTCGAGAAGCAGGACAAAATCTTCGAGAGTTTCACCCAGGCCGACGGATCGATCACCCGCCAGTACGGCGGCAGCGGCCTCGGCATCACCATTTCGAAGAAACTGGTCGAGATGATGGGTGGCGAAATCGGCGTCGTGAGCGAGCCGGGCGAGGGAAGCACCTTCTGGTTCAACACGTGCCTGAAGAAACAGAAAGGACTCCGCGAGACGCGGGGAAAGACGGCGGAAAGCCTCACCGGGCTCCGTGTCCTGCTGGTGGACGAGGCCGGCACGATGCGATCCATCATCCGCCGCTATCTCGAAGCCTCCGGGTGCGGGGTGGTGGAATCCGGCGGGGGAGCGGAGACCCTTTCCCTTCTCAACGGGCTGCGGGATTCGGGGACGGTCTTCGACCTTGCCATGGTCCGCAGCGGCATCCTGCAGCGGGACGGATTCGATTTGCTGCCGAGAATCCCGGCCAGGGGGAACGGGCGGCCCGTTCCTGTCATTGCCTTGCGGGCCGCCGGAAAACCGGCTGTCGCAGGCGGGGCGGGGGAAGTCCGCGCAAACGCTGTCGTCACAACGCCCGTGATGCGGCGGGAACTGTTCGGCAAGATCGCGGCGGCAGCCGGCCTCGCGAAGGACACAGAAAAGAGCGCCGGCGCTGCGGTTGCAGGCTCTCCGTTCCGGCATGGGCGGCGGGTGCTCCTCGTCGAGGATTACCCGGTCAACCAGCAGGTTGCCATGCGGAACCTCACCGGCGCCGGCTACGGCGTCGATATCGCCTGTAACGGGCAGGAAGCGGTGGATTCCTTCAAACGGGGCGGCTATGACTTGATCCTCATGGATGTGCAGATGCCCGTGATGGATGGGATCGAGGCGACGCGGATCATCCGCGCCCTCGAGCAAGAAGCCGGCTCGCTGCAGCGCCTGCCCATCATTGCCTTGACAGCCCACGCGGTGAAAGACTATATAGATGCCTGCCTGAAGGCGGGCATGGATGACTACCTGATCAAGCCCGTGTGGCGCCAGGTCCTCATCGACCGCGTCGATTTCTGGATCACGCAGGGCGCATCGCCGGATTCGGCGGCGCAGCCTGCTTCCTTGGTCTCGAGCGTTGCAGCGCCGGGCGCCTGTCGCGCGGCGGGGGATGCGCCCCTGGACTTCGAAAGAGCTCTGGCGGAATTCGAGGGCAACCGGGAATTTCTGTCGGGGCTCCTCGAGCGGTTCCTGGAGAGTGTCAGAAATCAGCTCGGCACCATCCGGGAAGCCCTGGACCGGGCCGATGCGGAGATCCTGAGGCGGGAGGCTCACGCCATCAAGGGCGGCGCAGCCAACCTGGCGGCAGCGGAGCTTTCCTCGGCGGCCGCGGAGCTCGAAAAAACGGCGAAATCGGGGTCTCTCGGCGAGGCGGCCGGAGGGCTGGAGAAACTGGAAAAAGCCTACAGGCGCCTGGATGAGTTTGTGCACAAACCCGAGACTGCCCGTTGAAACAGTGGAGTGAGTCATGAAGATCCTGGTCGTGGACGACGAGATGGTCAGCAGGGAGAAGATGAAAATGATCATGAGCCATTTCGGCCAGTGCGAAGCCGTCGAGAACGGCGCCGACGCCATGGCAGCCTTTGCAAAGGCCTGGGAGAGTTGGACCCCCTATGATCTGATTTCCCTCGACGTGCAGATGCCGCAGATGGACGGCATTGAGGTCCTGGGGAAAATCAGAAGACTGGAGCTGGAAAAGGGCGTTTCCGAGAACCACAGGGCGAAGATCGTCATGGTCACGGCCCTCGCGGACAAGGGAACCATCGTGTCGTGTATCCAGGGGGGGTGCAACGAATATGTCGTCAAGCCCTTTGACAAGGCAACCGTCGCAAAAAAGCTCGCCAAGCTCGGCTTCCAGGTCCACCT
>DASRZY010000081.1:0-18161 GCA_035685905.1 Syntrophales bacterium | reverse complement strand
TGCGTAATTCAGAACAGCAACGGCACACGGAAAGGATAAGGTGCAACTCGCCCATCGTCAAGTCAAAAGGCCCTTTCTCAACACCCCTTCGAAGCGGCGCGCCATTTTCCGGAGGGCGGGCTTGAAGGACCGGACTGAGCAGAGGGGATTGCCTGCTCCGTCCGCAACGGCGCAGACGGAATCCTCCAGGGCGCTGATCACGACCAAGCCGGAATGGTCGATTGAGACAGCCTCGCCCGCCCGGAGCAGATGATCGCCCGGATTGCCTGTCTGGGTCAGCCAGAGGATCCCTTCCCTGCACGAGATGACCCTGCCCGTATTGTCCCCGTCGAGCCGGATTCGTTCATCCCTGCTCAGGCGATGTTCCATGCCCGATTTCATCGAAGCCCCCTTGTCATGAAGTGGAGTTGCGCAGGCGGGAATTTTTCTACATCCCACCCGTTGACGGGATCGAGTATAGGTCCGAGGGGGAAAGGACAACAGATTCAGCAATTGAATTTGTTTGGCAAACAGATGTTGTTTTCTATAACTGTTATGGTATGAAAACAAGACAGCTGTATCTTCCGGTTTTCGGCAGGAAACCCTATGATTCATCTCGAGGATGGTGAACCGGACATGAAAGCAAAAACAAATGCTCTCTATGAGGAAGTGGCCGGCAAGATGGACCATCTCATCCGGCACGGCACATACCGGACAGGCGATCGAATCCCGTCGATCAGGGACATCAGCCGCTCCATGAAGGTGAGCGTCTCGACAGCGCTCGAGGCCTACCGGCTACTCGAAGTGAAGGGGCTCATCGAGGCTCGCCCCCAGTCGGGGTACTATGTCTCTCCGCCGTTGCTGAAACCGGTTTCAGAGCCACAGTTGCTGAAAAAAGATCTGAAACCGGTCTCGGCAACGATCGGGGAAATTGCCCGCGTGATCGTCAGCGATGCCGCCAATCCTTCTTTTGTCAACCTTGGCATGGCGACGCCGAACGTCGAGCTGTTGCCTGCGAAAAAGCTCAACCGCATGCTCGCGAGTGTCGTGCGGGCCAGGGACGCAACGAGCATCTCCTATCTCTTTTCAAGCGGCTACGGGCCGTTGCGCAAGCAGATCGCCCAGCGGGCAATCCAGGCCGGCTGCCCTCTGACCCCCGATGACATCGTCGTCACCACGGGATGCCACGAGGCAATTGCCATCTCCCTTCGGGCACTCTGCCGGCCCGGGGATGCCGTTGCCATCGAGTCTCCCTTCTTCTTCAACCACCTGCAGGCCATGGCCGCCATGGGGTTGAAAATCGTGGAGATTCCCTCGAGCCCCAGGGAGGGGATCAGCCTGGAGGCCCTGGGATACGCGATGGAACACACCCCCGTGAAGGCCTGCCTCGTCAGCGCAAACTTCAGCAACCCGACGGGGAGCTGCATGCCCGACCACCGGAAAAAGACCCTGGTGGAAATGCTTGCGGCAAGGACAATCCCGCTGATCGAGGACGACGTCTACGGCGATCTCTCTTTTTCCGACACGCGCCCGCGGGCGGCCAAATCCTTCGATCGGGAAGGTCTCGTGATTCTGTGCTCGTCTTTCTCCAAGACGCTTGCACCGGGATACCGGGTCGGTTGGGTCGCACCCGGCCGCTTCCAGCGGGCAATCGAGCACCAGCGGATGATCAACACGCTCACACCGGCCTCTCCCACCCAGATGGCTGTTGCCGAATTCCTTGCGACCGGGGGGTATGAGCGGCACCTGCGCAGGGTGAGGCGGATCTATGAAAAGCAGCTGGTGCGGATGCTCGAAGCGGTCCGACGCAACTTCCCCGAGGGGGCAAAGACGACCCGGCCCGAAGGCAGCTTCATCTTCTGGGTGGAACTTCCGGGGAATGCGGACTCCCTGGAACTTTACCGCCGGGCCCGGGACAAGGGGATATCGATCGCTCCGGGACCGATCTTCTCGAATTCCGGCAAATACCGGAACTTCCTGAGGCTCAATGCCGCACACTGGTCGCCGAAGGTCGAGCGGGCCCTAGAGACGGTGGGCAGCCTGGCCGCGGCACTGACCACCTGAGCAGAGAACCGGAAAAAGAAAGGGGGCTCCGATGATCCGGAGCTCCCCTTCTTTCGCCGATCATGACAGTTCCCCTTTGTCCTCGCTACTTCAGCTTCTCTTCTCTCCTGACCTGGGCAACGCAGCTCTTCAACGCTTCGATGAAAGAGTCCTTCATTGTCTGGGTTGAGTCTGCCGGTTCGTAACCCAGTTCTTGTTTTGCCTTGCCCCAGTCGAGATCCCAGACTTCGTTGAGAAACGCGGCACCGCGCCACTGCTCTGATGATACGGGTTTGATAACAGACGTTGAACCCGTCAGGCCGATGATGATATCCGCGATCTCTTTCCACGACAGGAACAGGCTGCCGAGATTGTATGCCTGGCCTGCTGCGGCAGGGTTGGACATCGAAAGCAAGATGGCCCGATCAAGATCTGCCATGGTGAGAAATGCGCCGCCTGCGCCCGGTACCATCTCCAGGGGCTGATTGTGCACGGCTTTCCTGATCAGATCCCTGAGGTTGCTCCCGCCTATTGTCGCACCGAAGGCCCACCAGAATCGAAAGACGGTCGTGGCAAGGCCCCGGGTCTTGAAATAGTACCGGCAGAGTTCTTCCGCCGTGTATTTGCCCAGGGCGTAAAGGGGTTTGCGGGCCTCTGCGATCAGGCACGGGTGGTCCTCCGTCACCGGGTGGTGAACGGCTTTGCCATAGACGGTTGCCGTGCTGGTATAGATGAAGTGAGACACGTTGCAGGAGCAGGCGGCCTCCAGCAGGTTCACGTGGCCCCTGATATCCCCGCCGAAGATGACCTGGGGGTCGTCGGCAAAGCTCCAGGCCAGGTTGACGATGACATCCACACCCTTTACAGCGGCGCGGACGAGCGCGGGGTCCGACAAATCCCCGCAGATCGCATCTCTTGTCCCCTTCGTCTTTTCCGCGCGATCGAGAACCTTGACCGAGTGTCCCTGATCCGTGAGATCCTGAACAAGATGTTTTCCGACCTCTCCTGCACCGCCTGCAAGAAGGATCTTCATCGGGCCCTCCTGAAAGAAAAGAGGGGAACAGGGTCCGTTGCGTCCATGGCCCTGTTCCCCTCCCCCGTAAGGTTAAGGCTGTTACCCGGTTAACTCACACCGCTTCCTCAGGCCTCTTTTTTAACCTCTTCGGCGATCCTCTTCCGGATGATCGGCCTCAAAACCCAGAGGGCCAGGGCCGCCGCAATGAGGTCGAATACGGACGAGATGTAGTAGGGAACCGCGAATGAGCCTGCATAATACGCAGCCACTGCAGCGGCACCCCACCCTGCCATGATCGAAGCCAGCCCCTTGGCCGTGTACATGATGCCGTAATTGCCCGAGGCGTTCTTCGCGCCGAAGACATCTCCCGTGATGGCCGAAAACAGGGCGTATATCTCGCCCCAGGCCAGGAAGACAAAGGGCATCAGGAACATGAAGGCTATCGGGCTTCCTGAAATCTGCGTCATCAAGAAGATGAGGACGCCTTCCAGGGCGAAGGCGAAGGCCATCGTGTATTCCCGTCCAAACCGGTCTGAAATCGACCCCCACATGATCCGGGCAAGAGCATTGGTCACTCCCGCTATGGTTGCCACGACGGGCACAATGGCGATGCCCCCGACCTTTGCGTCGAACACGTTGAGGGACTTGGCGATCTGAGACAGATTTCCGGTCGTCATCAGTCCGCCGGTGCAGACCATGAGGAACATGAAGTACATGATGTAAAACTCTTTGGTCGACAGCATCTCCACCGAGGTAAATTGCTTCCGCGTTTGCGCTACCGCCTTGGGCTGCACCCATTTCGGAGGTAGCCAGCCTGTCGGGGGGTGAGACAAAACGAGGGCGCAGGCGATGGCCACGATACCCTGGCCGATGCCCCAGGAAGCCATGGCGCCCTGCCAGCCCATGCTGTTGATAGTGGCGGAAATGGGGATGAGCGTGAGCGCCGAGCCGCCTCCGAACCCAGCGGCCGTGAGCCCCGCCGCCAACCCCCGTTTATCGGGGAACCACTTGACGGCGTTGGCCACCGTCGCGATATAGATGATGCCTGCTCCCGTCCCGGCGATCACACCGTAACAGATGTAGTGATGAAAAACCGTTGTTGCTACCGTACCGCCCAGCCCCCACCCTGCAAGGATGCCCACGGACCCTACAAGCATGAGTTTTCGGATGCCGAATTTGTCGATCAAGTATCCGGCCAGCGGCACGGGCCAGGTTTCGAACAGGATGAACAGGGTATAGATCAGCGCGATTTGTGAGTAGGGCACATCCGCAAATGTCTGCTTCAGTCCCGGAGTGAAAAGGGTGAAGGCGTACTGAAAGTTCGAGATGACGATCATGGCAATGACGCCGGCCGCCAGCTGGATCCAGCGGTTGCCGACAATCGGACCATACTGTTGTATGGCAAGGTCCTTTTCGTCCGACATATTCCTTCTCCTTCCATTCTTTGCCAGCCCGCCGGAGCACCCCGCCGCGGGCGACGGGGTGCTCCGGCCGGGACTGACGAGAATGTCCCCTGAATTATTGATTCACTCAGGCCTTCTTTTTCGGCGTGGGGATAGGCGCCTCTGCCGTGATGGCCTTGATCCTCTGGATCTTCTCATCCACAAATGCCTGCATCTTGGCGATGTGCTCTTCCTTGAGGTGCGAGAAGCGCCCCTGGAACTTCATGTATTCGCCAACCCCTTTGTACTTCTTGGGGAGATGGGAGTATTTGTAAACGCCGTTCTCCCACTCGTAGAGGCTCCACATCCCTGTCTCCACGGCCAGTCGGCCCATTTCCAGGCTCAGCTTCTCATCGAATTTCCACCCCTTCGGGCAGGGGGAGAGCATGTGCAGGAAGCTCGGGCCGTCGTAGTTGAGGGCCTTGCGGACCTTGTTCATCAGGTCGACAGGATAGGAAATGCAGGTCGTGGCCACGTACTTCACAAGTGGATGGCCGCCGATCACCAGCTGCGGGGGATCCTTCGGGAAGAGAACCTTTCCTTCGGGGATCACCTTCCCCGGGGGGGTAAAGGTGGTGTTCGCCCCGTAGGGGGTTGTCGGCGAGGTCTGGATGCCCGTGTTGGCGTACGATTCATTGTCGTAGCAAATGAAGAGTACGTCGTGACCGCGATACATCATTGCCGACATGGCCTGAAGACCGATGTCCACGGACCCGCCGTCACCCGCCATGACGATGATGTTCGGGAAGGGCCCGTCGTATTTCTTCTTCCGCGCGAGGATCTTGTAGGCGGCCTCGATGCCCGAACCCACGGCCCCGCCGTTGGTGATCTGGGCATGGATCCAGGAGACGGCATACGGCGTGCAGAGATAGCTCGCATTGGCCACGTACATGCAGCCCGTGGGACCGATGAAGATCGTGTCCTTGCCTGCGGCCTTTGCAACCAGGCGATAATTCAGAGCCGGGCCGCAGCCCGCGCAGGTCCTGTGCCCCGGCAGGTACATCTCCTCTCTCGGCGCATGGCGGAGAGATTTGATGGGGGGCAGATTCTGTTTCTGATAATCAAATGCTTGCGGCATATTTTATACCTCCTTGGGGTCTTGGCGGATTAATCTTCCTCGAAACCGATCCAGTACACGTGCTTGAAGGTCTTCTTGGCTTTCACCATCTCGTTGAGGATCTTTGCCATGTAGTGGAAATCCTCGAACAGGATGACGTCTCCACCCAAGCCGGCCATGAACGAGCTTACGAGAGGCCGTTTTTCCAGGTCATACAGAGATGCCCTCAACTCATGGACCAGGTTTCCGCCCCGCATTGCTCCTCCGTAGGAGGTGCTGGTTTCAACACTGGCGATGGCCTTCACGTTCTGGAAGGCCTCGGCAATCTGCTGCGTGGGCCAGGGTCGTACCCATCGGGTGCGGACCATGCCCACCTTCAGGCCCTGGGCCCGCATCTGGTCGATGGCCTTCTTGCAGGTGTTGGAATGGGCGCCCATGATGAAGAAGGCCAGCTCCGCGTCTTCCATCTTGTACTTCTCGATGAAGGGCGGAATGTTCCGCTTGAATATCCGGTTGTAATCCGCCACGGCTTCTTCGATGACCTTGGGAGCGATCAGGAAGGTGGATGCCCTCTGCGCATCCATGACGGCCCCCTGGTCCGGCTTGATCTGCGGCCCGTGAGAAACGGGGCAGGTCGTGCTCAGGGGATGAGGGGCACTGTAGGGGGGGAGGAATTCCTTCACCTGAGCCATGTCGGGCAGTATCACCTTGTCGGGGATGTGGGACAGGAAATACCCGTCCTGGGCGACGAACTGGGGCAGCATGATCCGCTGGTCCTCGCCCACCCGGTAATTGATCAACGTGTTGTCAAAAACTTCCTGGGGGGTTGATGCCCACCCCATGAGCCAGCCCTGATCCCTTGCGGACATGCAGTCCGTGTGTTCGGAACCGAAATCCCCGGGGGGATCGAGGGTCCGGTCGGCAATGGCCATCTGCAGGGGATACCGTCCGCCTGCTGCCGGGCTGTATACCTCGAAGGCATAGGTAACACCCACGCCGGAGCTCCCGGTGTAGGCTCGGGCGCCGGCCGCCGAAGCCCCCAGCACAACCGACACCTGGGCGTGCTCGCCTTCGCCGTGGACGAATTCGGCATCGAGCTCTCCGTTGGCGACCATCCTCGAGAGCTCCATCATGATCGCTGTATAGGGGCGGATCGGGTAGGAGCAGATAACCTCCACCTCCGCGAATTTCGCACCCTGAGCTGCCGCGGCGCAGCCGCTGAGCATTAATTCTTTCGCCATAATTTTTCCTCCTGCTTAAAAAGGTTTTTCCAGACGAACCACCCCATCTTCGAAATCGAGCTCTGCTTCAGCGCTCAGGGCGTCCGATGGGCACTCATTGATGCAGATCTGGCAGCCTTTGCAGAACCTCCAGTTCCATTCCATCTGATCTTCCTTCTCGTTGTATGCCCAGCAGGCATCCGGGCAGGAAGCGTAGCAGATGAAGCAGCGGGTGCATTTCTCGTGATCGATGATCGGCCGGACGATCCGCCAGTTCGAGGTGATAAAAAGCTCCTGCGCTCCGATCGGTGCAGGGGTGATTGCCCCAAAGGGGACTTCTCTATCTTTAGGTACCTTAATGGCCATAATATTCTCCTTTCCATTAATAGGATCGAATCTCGTCTAGATCAACTCCCCCAGAAATACTCTGCCCGGGCCTTGCGGAATTTCTTGATCTTGACTTCATTGTATCCCCGCTCCATGGAGGCAACGTCGCTGATGACGCTGGCCATGGACTCTTTTTTCACCATCCCCGTCACCTTGGCCAGGGCGCCGAGAAGGGGCGCCGCGATGCCCGCGCCGATACCGGCCTGGTCCACGCCGCCTTCGGAGCCGGAAAAGTCGACGGTCTTGATGCCGGAGATGCCGTCGGCATCCACCGTGGCGATGGCGCCCAGCACGTCGGCATTGGGGATGAACTTCAGCATGTAGTCGATGTCGCGGCTGGTGTTGATCAGCAGGAGACCGCCCTCGGGCATGCCCTTCAGGATGTTGATCCCCTTGACGATCGTGGGCTCGACGATGACGACGATGTCCGGATGATGGTTGACGTACTCGTACTTCATTTGAAGCTCTTCGTCGCTGATCCGGGCGTATTTCCGGGTCGTGACGAGAACGCGGTCGGGAAGGTCTTCGTAGTTGTCGAAGGCCTGGACGAATTTCCCTTCCTTCTGGGCGGCCTCGGCAAAGGCATTGGCCACATCGCGGGCCTCCTTGTCCATCGTGACGCCCCTGGTCCATACGGTCATTTCTGTAACTTTAGCCATAAACACCTCCTTCAAATTGATCCGTCAAACGAATCGATGAAACAATCTTGTGTAAATGGGTTTGGGTCTTCCATGAACACTAATGCGCCGGTGATTTCTTTCCACCCCCTCTCTTCTTTTTGAATACAATTTTTTCGACATCCGTCAAATGTTTGTGCATGGCCTTTCGCGCGGCATTCCCGTTGCGTGCTTTCATGGCATCGAGGATGCGAAGATGCCCATTCAGTGATCCGCGCTTCCTTTCCTCCGACTGCAGGTACTCATCGCGCGTTTCGCTCAACAGATCCACCAGGGCCAGCGACAGACGCTCCAGGACCCGGTTCTTGGCCATGCGGGCCAGAAGATGATGGAACGTCGTATCCTGATGGGCTTCCCGGCCGCCGCGGGTCACTTCGTCTTCCTGTTCCCTGAGAATCTTCTCCAATTCCGCGATTTCTTCCGCCGTGGCGTTTTCCGCGGCGATGTGCGCCACTTCCGGCTCGATGATCTTGCGCAGGAAGAAGATGTCGATGAGATCGTCTTTTTCGCCGAAAAGTGTGGATGCCAGGGGCTGGACAAGGGCTTCTTCACTCGTGGCGATCACGTAGGTCCCGTCGCCCTGGCGCCGCTCCACCAGTCTCATCGTCTCCAGGGACAGGATAGCCTCCCGCACTGTCGACCGGGACACCTTGAACGTCTCCGACAATTCCTTCTCGTTGGGGAGCTGGTCGTGCTGCTTGAGCCGCCCCTTCTTGATCAGGTCGTGAATCTGGACGACGATGTCTTCGTAGGCACGCTTTTTTCTGACTTCTTTCAGCATGGCGCTCTGCCTTCCCTTTCTCTCAGGATCCGAATGGCCTCTCGGAAGTGGGCGGCATTCATTGAAAATGGTTGTGAACGCTCTTTCTCCGGTGTGTGGATCAACTCGGAGATGGCCAGCATCGCGGCGCTTCTGCAGACAAAGGCAATCTGGGAAGCCACCATCCCTTCCGTCATCTGGACGAGTTCCGCCATGTTCACGTCACTCGCCAGGGGCTTGTCTCTCAGGTGGACTTTGAATATTTCCAGACGGTCCCCACTATCGCTGACGGGGAAGGGAATCACGTAATCCAGTCTGCCCGAGCGGGTCAGGGCCGGGTCGAGGTCGTCCTCGCGGTTCGTCGCGCCGAGCACGATGACCTGGGAGAGATCGCTCAGGTTATCCAGTTCATTGAAGAACTGGCTGACAACGCGCTCGACGGCCGCCGCCCCCTCGCTGGTGACGTGGCGGGTGACGCCGAGGGTGTCGATTTCATCGAAGAAGAGGATGCAGGGCGCCGACTGCTTTGCCTTCTTGAAAATCTGGTGGAGCGCCTTCTCGGATTCGCCCAGCCACTTGGAGAACAGGATCGGCACGCTGATGGAGATGAAATTCAGCCCCGTCTCCCCTGCAAGGGCCTTTGCCATAAGGGTCTTTCCCGTGCCGGAAGGCCCCGAAAAGAGGATCCCCCGGGGAGGCATGACCTTCGCCGCGGCGAAGAGCTCGGGGTATTTCGCCGGCCATTCCACAATGGAGACCAGGGATTCCTTTATCTTATGCAGCCCGCCGATATCGTCCCATTTCACCGTGGAGCGCTCGGTAAAAAACTCGCGTGTTGCCGTCGGTTCGACCTCGCGAAGGCCCTTGAGGAAATCATCCATGGTGATCTGCAACGCTTCCGTCGTCTGGAGCACCGCCTCGAGATGATTCTCCCCCTCGAGGGACAGGTACCTCCGCAGGGCCACCATGCCGGCTTCTTTGCACAATGCCTCGATGTCGGCCCCGACGAAGGCGTGTGTGATGCTGGCAAGGCGGTCGAGATCCACGTCGGGCGCCAGGGGCATGCGGCTGCTGTGAATCTTCAGGATGGCCCGCCGACCTTCGACATTGGGGACGGGGATGACGACCTCGCGGTCAAATCGCCCCGGCCTGCGAAGGGCCGGATCGATCACCTCGGGGATGTTGGTTGCGCCGATGACGATGACATGCCCTCGCGACACCATGCCGTCCATGAGGGCCAGCAGCTGGGCGACCACCCGCTTTTCCACATCACCGAGCACTTCCGCGCGCTTCGGGGCGATGGCATCGATCTCATCGATGAAGATGACGCTCGGGGCCTTGAGGCTTGCCTCTTCGAAGATCTCCCGCAGCCTCGCCTCGCTCTCGCCATAGAACTTGTGGATGATCTCCGGCCCGTTGACCCGGATGAAGTGCAGTTTCGTCTCGCTGGCAATGGCCCGGGCAATCAGGGTCTTGCCGGTGCCGGGCGGCCCGTACAGGAGCACCCCCTTCGGGGCCTCGATGCCCAGCTTCTCGAAGACCTCGGAATACCGGAGCGGCAGCTCGACCATCTCCCGGACGAGTTGGAGTTCTTTCTCCAGCCCGCCGATGTGCTCATAGGATACCCGGGAGGAAGGCTCCAGGGAGAAATCGGGCTTCTTCAGTACGAATTTCGTCTGCTGGTTGATGATGACGCCGCCCGAGGGGGAGGTCGCTTCGACCAGGAAGAGCCGCTCCTTGCCGCCCAGGAAGGGGATGTTGAGCTTGTCGCCGAGAATGACCGACAGGCCCTGGAGGACTCGAGCGAATTGATCGACTTCTTTTTCGTCAGGAAGGATGTTGGTAAAGTCCAGGGGGCTGATGACAATCGTGGCAGCGGTTTTGCGCGTCGCCTTCTTGACCTTCACCTTCCCGCCCACGAAGGCCTTGGCGTTTTCCCGGGTGATGCCGTCGATCTGGATCAGGCGTTTTCCAAGGTATTGCGGAAAGGCTCCCGTGATACGGGCGACGGTGACTTTCTCGCCTGCGATTTCGATCACATCGCCCAGAACGGCACTGATGGCCTTCATGTCTTCGGGGTCGAGGCGGGCAAGCCCCTTGCCAACATCTTCGGAGAGGGCTTCGCTGACTTTTAGTTCCAGAGTCCCATCCATTCAGGCACCTTTGCCGGTTGTCCTACAGGTATGATCATCTGATGATTGAGTCATCCAACACTAACAGTGTTCCGGAAGTTGTCAAGAGAAAATTTTCCGCATTTTGCGCCCGGCAACGGACCGGACACGGTACGAGTCATATTTCCATTTACATTCAATGGGTTCCGCTTACCGGCCCGGTCGTGCATCGTTTCCTTTGTGGATGGCCCCTGAGGACGCAAAGGCCGGTTGACGATCTTCCGTGCCGGACCGCAGCGGATTTTTTTTGCGCTGCCGCTTCTCCGGGGATTGACAGAATGCCGCCTTCCCCCTATGCTTCAAAAACTCGGAAGGCTTCGCAACGCATGAAGAAACAGGGGGCATCGATGAAGATAGAGATACCTTATGGAAACGGGATGGATACGGTGGAGCTGGCGGAAAAGAATATCGAGCAGGTCATTGTCCCCAATGCCGTACAATCCGCCGACGAGATGGAAACGCTCAGGGCTGCCATATTCCGCCCGATGAAGTCCCCGGGCCTCGATGCCTTCCTGAGGGACCGGAAAAACATTCTCCTCGTCGTCAATGATGCGACGCGCCCGACGCCTACCGGGAGAATCATGGAGATCATCCACCCGGAGCTGAAGGGCAAGAATTTCAAGATCATCATCGCAACGGGCAGCCACCGGGCGCCGACGGAAGAGGAATACGGCTTCATCTTCGGGAAGCTCTACGGCGAGCTGAAGGAGCGCATTTTCGTCCACGACGCGAAGAAGAGCGAGTGTTTCTCGCTGGGCAAGACAAGGCACGGAAACGACATGATGCTCAACGTCCTCGTACGCCAGGCCGATGCCATCATCCCGATCGGGAGCATCGAGCCTCACTACTTTGCAGGCTACACCGGCGGCCGCAAGTCCTTCATGCCCGGCGTGGCCTCGTATGACTGCATCACGGCCAACCACAGGCTGGCCATCTCCCGGGCCGCACAAGCCATGGTCCTGAAGGGCAACCCGGTTGCCGAGGAGTTCGACGATGCGCAGAAGCTCCTGGAGAAGCTCAACATCTTTGCGATCATGACCGTCCTGGACGGCGAGCACCGGGTTTACGCCGCCGCCGCCGGGGATCTGAAGGAATCTTTTTATTCGCTGCTCCCGAAGGCCGACGAGGTGTTCGTCGTCCCGATCAGGAGGCTGGCCGACATCGTGGTGACGGTCGCCCTGGAGCCCAACGACATCGACCTCTACCAGTCGCAGAAGGCCCTGGACAACGGCAAAACCGCCCTGAAGGACGGCGGGATCATCATCCTGGTCTCCGCATGCCGCAGCGGGATCGGCTCGCAGGCGTTCATGGACCTGCTCAGCTCCGAGAAGAGCTGCAAGGCGGTCATCGACAAGCTGGACCGGGAATATAAGCTGGGGTACCACAAGGCCGGCAAGATGGCCGAGATCGGTGTGCGGGCCCAGATGTGGGCCGTCACCCCCCTGGACGCAACCCTGATCAGCAAGGCCCACATGCGGCCCTTCGACAGCGTCACCGAAGCCGTGGCGGAGGCGCTCCGGGAGAAGGGGCCCGGCGCAAAGGTCACCTTCATCATGGATGGGGGGCTGACGATCCCCAGGCTCACGGCGAGCTAGAGCCGGACAAGTTCCCAAGTCCCATTGACAGAAAAGGCCGGTTCCCTTATAGTGCGCACTTTCAAGCGGCAGGGCCTGATGAAAGCGCCCCATGCAGGATGAGCCCCTGAGCGGCTCGAAAAGCTCATTACGACAAGATCTCTACGGGAGGCCAGCTCGATGATTACAGAAGACATCAAGAAAAAAATCCGCGACCTCGTGGGCGCGGAAAACGCCCTGGATTCCGACCTGGACCGCTTCGGCTATTCCTACGACGCATCCTTCGTTCCGCTGCTGCCGGCAAAAAAGCCGGAGCTCGTCGTGCGGCCCGCAACCGTCGAGGAAGTGTCGAAGCTCATGGCCATCGCTTTCGAGCACGCAATTCCCGTCACGCCGAGGGGTGCCGCGAGCGGCCGCACGGGCGGCAGCATCCCCCTGCAGGGGGGCATATCCCTCTCCCTGGAGCGCATGACGAAAATCATCGAGATGGACGTCAACAACATGATGGTTTGGGCCGAGGCGGGGGTCCGCACCATCGATCTCTACAACGCCTGCGCCGCCAGGGGGCTCTTCTACCCGCCCGATCCGGCAAGCTGGAAATTCTCCACGATCGGCGGCAACGTGGCCGAGAACGCCGGGGGAATGCGGGCCGTCAAGTACGGAGTGACCTCCAACTACATCATGGGCCTCGAGGTGGTGCTCGCCGACGGCACCGTGCTCCAGACGGGCGGCAAGGCCATCAAGAATGTCACGGGCTACAACCTGACAGGCCTCTTCACAGGCTCCGAGGGGACGCTGGGGATCATCACCAAGGTGCTCGTCCGGGTCATCCCCATGCCGAAGAAGCGCGGGACGCTGCAACTGATGTTCAAGACTCTCGATGACGGCTGTGCGACGATCCACCAGATGCTGCAGGAAGGCCTCGTGCCGGCGGCAGCCGAGATCATGGACCGGTTCTGCCTCGAAGCCGTGGCCAAGCACCGCAAGACGGAACTCGACCCGGCCATCGGCGCCTGCATCATCATCGAGATCGACGGCGAGGACGACGAGTCCCTCCAGACCCAGACAAAACGGATGGAAGCCGTGGCCCAGAGGTGCGGCGTCTACCAGTTCCGCGTCGCCCAGTCCCAGCAGGAGTCCGACGATCTGTGGGCCATCCGGCGGGGCCTGAGCTCGGCCATCGCCAGCCTCGTGCCGAACCGGCTGGGGGAGGACATTTCGGTCCCGCGGGACGCCTTCCCCGAGATCGTGCGCCGCATCCGGGCGATTGCCGAGAAACACAACATCATGATTGTCGTTTACGGCCATGCGGGCGACGGCAACATCCACCCCTCCGTCCTGTGCGATCTGAGCAAGCCCGGCGAGGAGGAGCGGGTCCATGATGCCGTCAGCGACATCTTCGACGCGGCAATCGCCGTCGGGGGAACCCTCTCGGGGGAGCACGGCATCGGCATCACCAAGCGGCCCTACATCGCCAACGCCCTCGGTGAGGGGGGCGTGAAGGCCCTCAAGGCCGTCAAGCAGGGCCTCGACCCGAAGGGCATCCTGAACCCCGGCAAGATCTGGTGAGAACGGAATAGGAAACAGGGAACCCATGCATAAAAATACGGACGACAAATTACTCCAGGAAGCAAAAAAAATCGTCAGCCAGTGCGACCGCTGCGGCACCTGCCTGCCGGCCTGCCCTCTTTTCGAGGCGAAAAACATCGAGGCCTCGAGCGCGCGGGGCAAGAATGTCATCGCCCGGGCCCTGACCGAGGGGGGTCTCGAGCCGACGCCGGAGATGCTTGCCAAAGTCAACTTCTGCCTTCTGTGCCGCGCCTGCGTCGACATCTGCCCGAGCAAGATCGCAACCGACGAGGCGATGATCAACATCCGCCAGTACCTCGTGAACAAGACGGGGGCTGCGAACGCAAAATACAAGGCCATGGGCGGCATCCTGAAGAGCCGCGGAATGGTGAAGCTCACGGCGAAGACCCTTTCGCTCCTGCGCAAGCTCGGCCTCAACAGTGTCTTTCCTCACGGGATGGTGCCGGAAGAGTACACGAGGGCGCATTTTCTCGCCGCCTTCTCGGGGCCTGCCGCCCTGGGGCAGAAGGCGCCCCCCTCGGATGTGGCCGTTACTGCGGCAACGCGGGTGGCCTATTTTGACGGCTGCGGCATGCGGATGATGTTTCCCGAGGCCGCCGCCGAGACGCTCAACCTTCTGAAGGCCGGGACGAAACCCGTCATGAAAGACAACGTCTGCTGCGGCCTGCCGCACCTGGCCCACGGGCTTCGCGACGAATTCCTGGAGCTCGCCAGGAAGAACATCTCGATCTACGAAGATGCCGACGTCGTCGTCTGCGACTGCGCAAGCTGCGGCGGCACGCTCAAGCATGTCGCCTCGTACTTCGCCGACGATCCGCAGTGGAAAGACCGGGCGGCCGCTTTCAGCCGCAAGGTGATGGACCTCACCGAGTACCTGGCCAAGGTCGGCTACACCCCCCGGCAGAAGGTGGATGCAACCTTCACCTACCACGACCCCTGCCATCTCGCGCGCGGCCAGGGGATCAAAAAGCAGCCTCGCGACCTTCTCAAAGCGGCAGGCACGTTCGTCGAGATGAAAGAGGCCGACGTCTGCTGCGGCGGGGCGGGGTCCTTTCACATGGACTACCCCGACATCGCATCGGCGATCATCGACAAGAAGCGGCAGAATATCGAGAAGACGGGCGCTGCCATCGTGGTGACGGGATGCCCGGGATGCCTCATCCAGCTTTCCAAGGCGGCGAAGGCCAGCGGAGGCAAATTCAAAGCCATGCACATCAGCCAGGTGATCTGATCGCAGAGAGCCGCGAATCAGAGTTGTTCGGCCCGTCTCAGCAGCGGAAAACAGCCCGTCAAGGGGGATTGCGAAACCATTCGCAGCCCCTTTCCTTTTTCAGTCTCCATGATTTGGAAAAATTTCGGGATCCTTTGCCGATTACTATTGGTATACTTTGAAGAAGATGAGGTAACATGATTTTATGGGCACAGGAAAGGCTGCGAAGAATCCGCTCAAGATCCAGGACAACACCTTTCGGGACGGCCACCAGTCCATCTACGCGACCCGGATGAGGACCGGGGACATGATCCCCGTTGCCGAGGCGATGGACGAGGTCGGATTCTGGGCCGTGGAGGTGTGGGGCGGAGCGACATTTGACACGATGCACCGCTTTCTGGGCGAGGACCCCTGGGAGAGACCCCGCATCCTGAAGCGCTATATGAAAAAGACCCCCTTTGCGATGCTCCTGCGAGGCCAGAACCTCGTGGGGTACCGCCACTACGCCGACGACGTCGTCCGGGCATTTGTCGACAGGGCCTGCGCGATCGGGATCGACATCTTCCGTGTTTTCGATGCGCTCAATGACCTTCGGAACATCGAGGCCAGTGCCGCCTGCATCAAGGCAAACGGGAAGCATTTCGAGGGTGCCGTCGTGTACTCTCTCACGGAGAGGCATCTGGGCGGCGAGGTATTCAACCTCGCGTATTACGTCTCGAAGGCCAAGGGTCTCGAGGAGATGGGGGCGGACTCAATCTGCATCAAGGACATGGCCGGCATCATGGCCCCCTACGATGCCTACGATCTCTTCACCGAGTTGAAGAAAACCATCAAGGTCCCCCTGCACCTGCATACCCATTACACCAGCGGCATGGGATCGATGACATGCCTGAAGGCCGTCGAGGCGGGGGTGGACATCGTGGACACCTGTGTCGCGCCTTACGCGATGCGGACCTCCATGCCACCCATTGAGCCGCTGCAGCTGACCCTGGAAGGCAGCGAGCGCGACCCGGGCCTGGAGATGAGCCGCCTGCTGGAGATCGGCAAATACCTCGAATCCATCGCCCCCCGGTATCAAAAGCACCTGGCCGCAAACACCCTGTCGCTCATCGATGAAAACGTGATCGCACACCAGATCCCGGGCGGGATGGTCTCCAACCTCGTCAGCCAGCTCAAGGAGATGAATGCCCTCGATCGTCTCCCCGAAGTCCAGCAGGAGATTCAGCGTGTTCGCAAAGAGGCGGGCACACCGCCGCTCGTGACCCCGACTTCACAGATCATCGGGTCGCAGGCCGTCATGAATGTGCTTTCGGGAAGATACCGGACTGTCAGCAACCAGTTTCGCGATCTGCTGTTCGGGCTCTATGGGAAAACGCCCGCCGGTATCGATCCGCAGGTCCGCGAAACGGCATTGCGCGGCTCCGGGCAGGGGATATGGATCACGGACCGGCCCGCAAATCATCTCAAGCCGGAAATGGACGCCGCCCGGCGGAAACTCGGCGATCTGGCAAAAACGGAAGAGGACGTTTTGACGTACGTGCTTTATCAGACGTCTGGTGAGCAGTTCCTGAAATGGAAGTACGGAGTTGAACCGATGCCCGAGAGCGTCAAGACCGGGGATGCTCGATAGAAACACGGGGCATGCGGAGGCGCCCGAGGGTCTGTCAGCCGCCTCCCACTTTCTGCTGCAGCATCTTGTACCTCTGATAGAGCTTGTTGCGCCGATCTTCGAACTTGCGGGTCTCCTGCTCTTGCTCGTCGATCCTGCTTTTTACGGCCGGTAACTCAACCTGTTGAAGATGTTCTCTGGCTTTCCTGTTTTCCTCCATCAGGATTCTTTTCCACTCCGCCGGCTCATCACTGCGAAATCTGCCCTTGGTCACCTTGTGACGGATGAGAAGGTCTTCGAGGGCAAGGGACTGGGAAAAATCCTCGAGCTCGGCATCATCCAGTGTTGTGTACACCACCTTCCCCTCTATCAGAAGAGGGAGACGGTAGGCTTTGGGATTGTCGGCAACAGCCCTCAACCGGGCCTCGTGGCCCCTGAGCAGTTGGATCAGCCTGCCGTCGTCCCGAATCATCCTGTCCAGTTGGGCGATTTCGCTGTTAATCGAGTTCATCTCCTTCTTCATGTCGTCCACGGACTGCGTCAGGCCGGAAGCGGGGCCGCAAAGAGCAGGAAGACTACCAGGATTGCAGCAAATCGGTTCTTGTTCATCTGCATTCACCTCACTGATCTCCATGAGACACTCGGCTGTTCTCAAGGATCTTCGTCTTTTTCACTTTCTTTCTTTCTGGGTTCTCTGGAGCGTCTCCCAGTTCCGGATGGCCGTGTGGATTTCTTCGGGCGAAGCGGCCGACCGGAGGCTCTCCATCAGCTGCCTGTCCTGGGCGGCCTTGCTGGCTAGAGCCAGGAGCTGAATTTGCTCGCCCGGTCCGTCTTCAGGCGAAAAAATAAGGAAAACGCACTCAATGGGTTTGTCGGTCGTCACGTCGGACACACCGCTGCGAGCCATCCCCAGGGCGACACAGGACCCCTTCAGCCCGGCAATTCGCGCGTGCGGGAAGGCAACCCCCTCGTTGAAGAAGGTTGAACCCTGCTGTTCTCTTTCCAAGATGGCCTCGAGCTTTTTCAATCGCTGATCGGCTGCATGATCACACCAGGCCGCATCCGTGAGTTGTCGCAGCAGCTCATCTCTCGTGACGGGTTCCTTCCAGATGACGATGCTTTTGGGCGACAGGAACTGACTCAACGTCGCGCTCGATGCCTCTGCGGGTCCTGCCGGGGTCGACTCGTCCCGGATCATCTCTTCCTCGATCGCCGACGGTGCATGGGGCGGCGGCTCCCGGGTGTCCAGCACGACGACGGAGACGCCCTCGGCACTGCCGATCAGCTGTTCGGCAACGCTCTGTTCTCCGAGCATCCGTTTCCATGCGGAGATTTTCCGCGGGCTGCCGATGACAATCTGGCCGACGCGATATTCCCTGGCAAACTGCAGGATGGTCTTCACAACATCCTCCCCCTTGAAGGTGAAG
>DASRZY010000080.1:0-6431 GCA_035685905.1 Syntrophales bacterium | reverse complement strand
GGACTCGATTTCAAAATGTCAAAGTCAGCCTTCTATACTCGAGCGGTCCGCCTGTCAAGCATTTTTGAAGCAGCCGCTGCAGGGGTCGACATCCTGCACGCTGTCGGGAGCCTGTGATGAAGCGGATTACGAGCTGCGTGGTTGTCCTGCTCATCGCCTTCCTTGCGTTGGCAGCAGAGGGGACCTGGGTGACGGCATCGGCCCTGGAGAGTCATACCGCAGGCCGGGCCTTGCTGATCTCGGCCCGCGAGATCGATCTCGGCGTCATCGGGCCCGGCGAGAGCGCCCGGGGCCAGTTCCAGATCAGCAATTCCGGACAGGGCGTGATCCAGTGGTCCATGGAGGAGCCGGCAGGCTGGGAACGCCCGGCAGGCAAGAGCCCGGCAGGGGAGAGCGGGCCTTCTCCATCACGTGTGGATGTCGTGCTGAGTTCCCTGCGTGAGCGCGCAGGGTCGGGGGAGCACCCGGTTGAGCTCCAGATCGTATCGGGAAGGAACACATGGATACTCCGGCGGAACCTCGCCGAAGGTCCTTACCGCGAGGCGTTGAAAATCGAATCGGACGCCGGCTCCCGGACGTTCTTCGTCAAGTTTATTCTGGCTGACGCCAGGTCCAGGCCTTCCCTGGAGGTGGAGCCGCGGGGCATCGACCTGGGAGACACAGATCCGGTCAAGGAAGTGACACGCCGGATCAAGATCACGAACGGCGGCGCGGGTGTGCTGAAATGGCAGGCGGCAACGACCGCTTCCTCCACGGCGAGAGCCATACAGCAAGCGGGGAGGGGAAAATACATCTCCCTGCTCAATGAGGGCCTCACGGCGGGAGGGCCTTACGCTGCACCCGCGCACGTCAAGGAGGCGCTCCAGATGTCGGGCAGCTGGATCGCCGAGAAGGGCTACCCGAAAGGGGCGGGGGCGGGCTGTGCTCTGCGCCTGCAGTTCCAGGGGGCGGGAGTGATCCTCTACGGGAGGAAACTCGCAGAAAATTCGTTGATCACGGTTTCCGTCGACGACCTCCCGGCCCGGGAGACGATGCCCCAGGCACTCGAGGGGGATCGCTTCGAGCTCGATCTTGACGAGAGTCTGGCGGAGGGGCCTCACAGCCTGCAGGTCCATCTCGTGGAAGGGGCTGTTGTCCTCGAGGGGTTTTTCGCGGCGGACCCCAGGGCTGCCGTGCCGCCTTCGGCATGGCTGCGGCTGACTCCCCTGTCGGGAACGACCACGAAGGAGACGGACTTCGTCACGCTCCGGATGAATCTCTCGGAGCTCAAGCCCGGCATCTACACGGACTATGTAACGGTTGCGTCCAACGGGGGCACGGCCCGGATACCCGTCTCCCTGAACATGACGGGCGAGCAGGTTCAGAAAGTGCTCAGCGTTTACCGGTACACACGGGGCAGTGACCTGCTCTTCACGTCCCAACCCGACAAGGAGGATCCCCGTTATCTCGGCGCCTACCAGAGGGCCGGGCTTGCCTTCAGGCTGTTCAGTCCGGGGACGGCCGGGACCGTTGAGCTGTACCGCTGGTACAACCCTGCCATCGGCGATCATTATTATGCTGTGGAGCGAAGCGGCGGGCGAAAGAATCTCGCAGGCTACCTCTTCGAAGGATCCATCGGCAACATCGCCACGATCCGCCTGCCCGCCACGAGAGAGCTCTACCGGTGGTTCAATCCGGCCACGAGTCATTATTTCTTCACCACCGATGCCGGCGGCGAGGGCATGGGGCGCAAGGGGTATCAGTTCGAGGGGATCGTGGGATTCGTCCTGCGATGACCGGCTGAAAAAAAAGTTATTTGCCGCTTGACAAAACACGGCAAAGAGTTTAATAAATCCTCTTTCCGATCGGAATCTCAAGTGCGCCTGTAGCTCAGCTGGATAGAGCAACGGACTTCTAATCCGTAGGTCCCGGGTTCGAATCCCTGCAGGCGTACCAGAACCAGACGGTGGGTGTAGCTCAAGTGGTTAGAGTGTCGGGTTGTGGCCCCGAAGGTTGAGGGTTCAAGTCCCTCCACTCACCCCAGAAATAAAACGGGCAAAAAATGCGCCCGTAGCTCAGCTGGATAGAGTCGCAGACTTCGAATCTGTTGGTCGCACGTTCGAGTCGTGCCGGGCGCACCATAAATAGAGAAAACCGAATATCTTGGGCCGCTAGCTCAGTTGGTAGAGCAGCTGACTCTTGATCAGCGGGTCGCAGGTTCGATCCCTGTGCGGCCCACCAAGACCAGAGAGGGTTTCGGTGCACGTCACCGAAACCCTCTCTTTTGTTTTGGCGTTTGTTCCCGCTTGGCCCTGTCCTCTTGCAAGATGCCTTCCCCCTTGACCGCCGTTGCCGCCGAAACGCCTCTTCGTCGATTCTGAAGCATTGCAGAGGTCGCCTGGCGACCGGATCGGTCAAGTGCTGTCCGATGATGCTTTATTTATATTGGGAAGGGATAGGGAATCATCTTTTCCTTTCTAGATTTGCCCTTCAATTTATGCAACAATTCGACGTGCGCCGTCCAGAGCGACTGTCCTTGAGAGATCCCGGCATGATTCTGCTGAACTTCAAAGCCATCTCCGGTGAATGATGAAAGAAAAGCACTCCAGGCAACGAGGGAAATCTGTTCCGGACAGCTCCGGTGAATCCCCGGGGGCCTCGACCGGGGACGTCGGCAGTCTCATGCATGAGCTGGGTGTCCACCAGGAAGAGCTGAGATCCCAGAATGAGGAACTCCGGCTGGCCCAGCTCGAGCTGTCCCGGGCCCGCGACCGCTACAAAGAGCTTTTCGATTCTGCGCCCATCGGGTATCTGGTCCTGGATGGCAGCTTCCTGATCCGCGAGGCGAACCTCAAGGCCGCTTCTCTGCTCGGGACGCCTCTCAAGCACCTGATCGGGGCTCCCCTGTCGAAATTCATGGACAGGGGCGAGGCGGACGTCTTTTACCTGCACCTGATACGGGTCCGAAAAAGCGGGATTCAGCGGAGCCGGGAACTGGTGTTCCGGCGGCTCGACAGTTCCCTCTTCCATGGGTATCTGGAAAGCTCACCTTATGAAGACAGCCTGTTCGGAGACGGGTGGAGAATTGCGCTCGTCGACATCACCGAGCGGAAGCTGGCGGAGTCGGAGGCCCGGAAGCTGCGTGACGAGCTTGCCCATGTCACCCGCGTGTCAGCCCTGGGAGAGCTCGCGAGCTCTCTGGCCCATGAAATCAATCAACCCCTGGCCGCAATCCTCAGCAATGCCCAGGCAGCTCAGCGATTCCTCTCGCAGGGCAGCCTGGATGTGAACGAGCTCACCGAGATTTTGAAAGACATCATCCGGGATGACAACCGGGCTGCGGAGGTGATCCGAAGAATCCGGTCCATGCTGAAAAAAGAAGAGATCTGTTACGAATCCTTGAGCATGAACGACGTCATCGAAGAAATACTCAATGTCTTGAGCAACGACATCGCCTTGACGTCCCTGACGATAGAAAAAATCCTGGACTCCTCGCTGCCGCCTGTACGGGCTGACCGCATTCAACTGCAGCAAGTCATCCTGAACCTGGTGATGAATGCCGAAGAGGCCATGAAAGACATGGACCCCGATCGCCGCAGGCTGGTCGTCAGGACGGAGAATCAGGACAATCAGTGTGTGAAGGTGTCCATCATGGATGCCGGGTCCGGGATTCAAGAGGCCCAGATCGGCAGGCTGTTCGTCCCTTTTTACACAACGAAGGCCGGAGGGATTGGCATGGGCCTCGCCATCAGCAAGGATATCATCAAGTCTCACGGAGGAGCGATCTGGGCTGAAAACAACCGGGAGAAAGGGACTACCTTTTCCTTCACCGTGCCTTTCGCTGCGGGGGTGAGGCCATGACAGGCACGGAGCCCGTTATCTTCATCATCGACGATGATCCTTCCGTCCGACGGTCCCTGGAGAGGCTGATGAAATCCGTCGGCCTCGTTGCGGAATCGTTTGCCTCCGCCAGGGAGTTTCTGCAGCGCGGTCATTGGGCGGAAACCGGATGCCTGGTCCTCGATGTGCGAATGCCTGAAATCAGCGGTCTCGATCTGCAGGAGCAATTGGCCAGGGCAGGCATCTTCCTGCCGATCATCTTTATCTCCGGCCATGGAACGGTTCCGATGAGCGTACGCGCAATGAAGGCCGGTGCCACGGACTTCCTCTTGAAGCCCTTCGACGAGCAGGACCTGCTCGATTCTGTTCAGCGAGCCATCGATCAGGCCGGGCGGGAAAAGGCGCAGCGAGACGAAAAGCAAGAGATCCGGGAACGGGTCGGTGCTTTGACGCCGAGGGAGCACGAGGTTTTTTCCCTGGTCATTTCCGGGTTTATGAACAAGCAAATCGCCGACAGGCTCAAGACATCAGAAAAGACAGTCAAGGTTCACCGTGCGTCCATCATGGCAAAAATGGATGCACGGACCCTGGCCGATCTCGTCCGAATGGCTGAAAAAGCAGGCATACAACCCCTTCAATCGAAGTAATCCTCCCAGTTTATTCATTCACACCTCTGACACCCGGAGGTGCCTAAAGTCCTATCCACATGGGACCAAGGTCCCATATCCTTCCTCGCTCACAATTTGTATGCTCGATGCGCGAATGAGACGCTTCCCATGACTTCACGTCATGATTCGGACCCCCGCTCGGAAAGAAAGGCGGATCGCTTTGGTTTCAATGGTCGAAACTGTCTACGTGGTGGACGATGATACATCCATCTGCACGGCCGTGCGCCGGCTGCTGCAGTCCGCAGGATACCCTGTTCTTGTTTTTTCATCGGCCGAGGAGTTTCTCCGATCGGATTTCAAACAAAGGCCGGGTTGCCTGCTTCTTGACATCAGTCTGTCGGGGATGAGCGGCTATGAACTCCGGGAGCAGCTTCTTGTCTGCGGTGCGCAAATGCCAACGATATTCATAACCGGTGAGGACCGTCCCGGGATGGAAGAGCGGGCGATGCGGTTGGGCGCCTCCTCGTATCTGCGGAAACCCGTTGATGAAGAGTCTTTGCTGGGCGCCATTCGCCTTGCCATGACATCTCTGTCGAACAAGAAAGAAGGAGAGAAGAGAGCGGACGCTGAAGTCCATGCCGATGCCGATGGGCTCGGAGACCCCTGCAACGCGATTCCGCCTCTGCGCGACAGGAACCTGCAGGTTGGAAGGGCCTCTGCGATGAAAAACGTGTTCCTCATATTCGTGAACGACGAGAATTTCTACAGGCTGTTGCCTGAAGAGCTGGGAGGCTCGCAACCGGGCGATCAGCGGGTCAAGGTGATGGGATTCCCTCCCCTGGGCATCGAGACACTTGCCCCCGTGCTGCGCCAGCATGGCCACCGGGTCCGAATGTTCGACACCTGCCACCCGCAGATGAAAGAGTCGGACATCGCCCAAGCCCTCAGGGACGACGCGCCGGACGTCGTTGCCGTTTCGTTTTTGTCCACGACCACCTACCCGGCGGTAAAGCAAATGGCCCGGTTGCTCAAGTCCGAGCAGCCCTCCGTTCCAATCATTGTCGGCGGGGTGTTTGCCACGATGAACGCGGATCGGATTCTCAACGATTGTCCGTACATTGACTGCCTGGGAGTCGGCGAGGGTGAAGAGCTCCTGCCGGATTACCTGGACCACATGGAGGATCCTGCAAGCGTTGCCGGCCTCGTCTGGCGCGACGGCAAGAGAATCGTCCGGAACATCGCCCGGCCGCTCATCAGGGATCTGGACCGGTTCCCGTATCCCGACCGGACCACACTTCCGATCGATTACATCGAATCCCTGCCCCTCGATGTGCCCGCCGTTCTTTCACTGGAAAAATTCTGCACGATCCAGACTTCCCGCGGTTGTCCCTACACGTGCATCTATTGCGACATCCCGGCGCTGACCAACGGCAAATGGCGATACCGTTCGCCTGAGCATGTTTTGGGAGAGATGCAGCAGCTCAACGACATGGGCTATCGTTCCATTTATCTGACAGACGATCACTTCCTGATGAAACGGACCCGCATCAATGACATTTGCGAGGGTATCATCCAGCGCAAACTGAAGTTCAAGTGGGGTTGTGAAGGTCGCGTGGACTCCGTCGCGGTGGATCAGTTTGATATCATGAGCAGGGCAAACTGCAATTTCCTGGCATTTGGCGTGGAAGCGGGGACGCAAAAGATCCTCGATCGGCTTGACAAGAGGCAGACTCTGGAGCAAATCGAAGACGCCGTCAGCGAAGCCAAGCGCCAGGGGATCGAAAGAGCCCATGGTTTTTTCCTGGTCGGCTCTCCCGGCGAAACCGAAGAGGACATCCTGGAGAGCTTTCGCTTCGCCGCGCGGCTCAAGCTGGATACCTTCGGGTTCAATCGGTTGTGCGTTTATCGCGGCACGCCGCTGTGGCGGGAGTATCTCGACCACGATATCCTGAACGACGACCGGGACTGGGACAAATGGTTCAAGTGCTCCGATATTGATCCGGC
>DASRZY010000079.1:0-33288 GCA_035685905.1 Syntrophales bacterium | reverse complement strand
CCCGAGGTTCAGCAGGAAATCCAGACGGTCCGAAAAGAAGCGGGGATGCCGCCGCTCGTGACCCCGACATCGCAGATCATCGGCTCACAGGCGGTCATGAATGTGCTCACGGGGCGATACCAGACAGTGAGCAACCAGTTTCGAGACCTGCTGTTCGGTCTCTATGGAAAGACGCCCGCAGCCATCGATCCGAGGGTCCGTGAGATGGCCCTGCGCGGCTCCGGGCAGGGGATCTGGATCACGGACCGGCCGGCCAATCACCTCAAGCCGGAGATGGAATCGGCCCGCCAGAAGCTCGGCGCCCTGGCCAAAACGGAAGAGGACGTGTTGACGTACGTGCTCTATCACACGTCAGGCAAGCAATTCCTGAAGCAGAAGTATGGGTTGGAGCCTGCTCCCGGGAGTGCCAGGCCGGGGGATGCTCGATAGAAGACAGCGCAGAAGGAACGTCGTGGGTCTGTCAGCCTCCTCCCAATTTCTGTTGCAGCATCTTGTACCTCTCATAAAGCTTGTTGCGCCGAGCTTCGAACTTGCCGGTCTCCCGATCCTGCTCATCGATCCTCTTTTCTATGGCCGGTAACTCGACGAGCTGGAGATGTTCCCTGGCTTCCTTGCTTTCCTCCATCAGGATTCTTTTCCACTCTGCCGGGTCATCACTGCGAAAGCTGCCCTTGGTCACCTTGTGCCGGATGAGAAGATCCTCCAGGGCAAGGGACTGGGAAAAATCCTCGAGCTCTGTGTCGCCCACCGTCGTGTACACCACTTTCCCCTCGATCAGCAAAGGGAGACGATGGATTTTGGGATCATCAGCGGCCGCTCTCAATCTGGACTCGTGGCCCCTGAGCATCCGGATCAGCCTGTTGTTATCCTGGATCATCCTGTCCAGCGAGGCGATTTCGCTGTTGATCGCGTTCATCTCCTTCTTCATGTCTTCCGCTGTCTGCGTCAGGCCGGAAACGGGCATTACAAAAAGCAGGAAGACAGCCAGGATTGCGGCAAATCGATTCTTGTCCATCTGCATTCCCCCTCACGGATCTCCAATAGACCCTCTGTTGTTCTCGAGGATCTTCATGCGTTTCACTTTCTTTCTTCCTGAGCTTTCTGGAACGTCTCCCAGTTGTGGATGGCCGCGTGGATTTCATCGGGCGAAGCGGCAGATCGGAGGCTCTCCATCAGTTTCCTGTCTTGGGCGGCCTTGCTCGCAAGCGCCAGGAGCTGAATTTGCTCGCCGGGTCCCTCGGCCGGTGAAAAAATAAGAAAAACGCATTCAATGGGCTTATCGGTCATCACATCGGACACACCGCTACGGGTCATCCCCAAGGCGACACAGGACCCCTTCAGGCCCGCAATGCGCGCATGCGGGAAGGCGACCCCTTCGTTGAAGAAGGTCGAACCCTGCTGCTCCCTGTCCAGGATAGCCTCGAGTTTCTTCAATCGTTGATCGGATGCCTGATCACACCAGGCCGCATCCGTGAGATGCGTGAGCAGCTCATCTCTCGTGACGGGTTCCTTCCAGATGACGATGCTTCCCGGCGACAGGAATTGACTCAACGTCGAACTCGACGCCCCTGCGGGGCCTGCCGGGGGGGTCGATTCCTCGCGGATCATTTCCTCCTCGATCGTCGACGATGGATGGGACGCCGGCTCCCGGGTGTCCAGCACAACAACCGTGACGCCCTCGGCACTGCCGATCAACCGTTCGGCAACGCTTTGTTCACCGAGCGCTCGTTTCCATGCGGGGATTTTCCGCGGGCTGCCGATGACAATCTGGCCGACGCGATATTCCCTGGCAAACTGCAGGATGGTCTTCACAACATCCTCCCCCTTGAAGGTGAAGACGATTGCACCGAGCTGCTTTGCCAGGGTCAATGTCCCGGACAGCAGCCGCTGGGTCTGCGCATCGATGGCCGTCGGCGCTTCCGAGGGGGTCTGGACATAAACGGCGTACCAGTTGCGGTTCAGCCTGCCCGCCAGCCTCGAGGCGTATCGGAGGAGTTTTTCACTGTTGGGGCCGCGGGAGCTGAGGCAGACCATGATCTGATCCGGCGTTGCCCCAACGTCCTCTTTCGTGTCGTCCCGGGCCCGCAAGTCGATCTGAGAGGCCAGCTCACGCAGGGTCAGCTCACGCAGCTGCTCCAGGTTCTGCCTGCGGAAAAAATTCGCCAGCGCCGTCTCGATCCGATCGGGGGGATAGATCTTTCCTTCCTTCAGGCGTTCGCTGAGGTCCTCGGAGGTCAAATCGACGTTCACGATCTGATCCGCCTCGGCAAGGACGGCATCGGGGATCCGCTCGTGCACCTTGACCCCGGAGGCACGCTCGACGACGTCATAGAGGCTCTCGAGGTGCTGAATATTCAAGGTGCTGATCACGTGGATCCCCCGGGCCAGGATGTCCTGTACATCCTGGTATCTCTTTTCGTTGCGGCTCCCGGGGACGTTCGTGTGCGCCAGTTCGTCGACGAGAACGATCTGGGGCTTACGGGCCAGGATGGCGTCGAGGTCCATCTCCTCGATGACGATGCCGCGGTACTCCTGCCTGCGCCGGGGGATGATCTCCAGCCCCTCCTGGAGTCTGGCGATGCCCTCACGGCCGTGGGTCTCCACGAGCCCGACCACCACGTCGATCCCTTCATCCCGGAGCCGGTGAGCCTCCTGGAGCATCTGCCAGGTCTTGCCCACGCCGGCGGCATAGCCGAGGTAGACCTTCAGCCGCCCCCGCCGGGACCGCCGGATCAATCGAAGGAACGCATCGGCACGATTCTCAACGTTCATACGTTACGGACTCCCATCCAGATCGAGGTTCAGCATCAGGACGTTCACCCGGGGCTCGCCGAGGATGCCCAGTGTGCGCCCTTCCGTGCGGGCCTTGATTCTGACGATCACGTCCTCCTCGGTCAAACCGCGTGCCCGCGCAACACGTAGCGCCTGCAGGAGGGCATTTTCCGGGCTGATGTGGGGATCGAGGCCGCTGCCGGAAGCGCTCACGGCGTCGGCGGGGACCCGGACGCCGGGGGCAAGATAGTTTTCGGCCCGGTAGTCACGGACACGCTGCGCCGTGTCGTCGATCAGCTTTTTGGAAAGTGGACCCAGGTTGCTGCCCCCCGAACCGGCGGCGTCATAGCCGGAACCTGCAGCAGACGGGCGAGGATGAAAGTACTTCGCGCCGGCAAACCCCTGGGCCAGGAGATTCGACCCCACCGTCTTGGCCCCCTTGACAACCAAGGACCCATTGGCCTTCTCGGGGAGAAGTCCCTGGGCAAGACCCCAGACAACCATCGGGTAGATGCCGCACAGAATCACCGCCAGGCACAGGGTCGCGACGAGCGAGATTCGGAGTTCCTTCAAAATGGATTTCATGTTCATAAACTCACCCCTCACACGATATGCAGGGCATTGACGATGACATCGATGAGCTTGATGCCGGGAAACGGGGCCAGCAGCCCTCCGAGGCCGTAGATCAGTACATTTCGCTTCAGGAGGCTCGCTGCGCCGACGGGCCGGAATCTCACCCCCCGCAGGGCCAGGGGGATCAGCGCGATGATGATGAGGGCGTTAAAGATGACGGCGCTCAGGATCGCGCTGTCCGGCGACTGCAGTCTCATGATGTTGAGAGGTTCGATGACCGGGAACGAGGCGACGAGCAGGGCCGGGATGATCGCAAAATACTTGGCCACGTCGTTTGCGATGCTGAAGGTCGTCAGGGCCCCGCGCGTGATGAGGAGCTGCTTGCCGATCTCGACCACCTCGATGAGTTTTGTCGGGTTGGAGTCGAGATCCACCATGTTGCCGGCCTCCTTGGCCGCCTGCGTGCCCGTGTTCATGGCGACCCCCACATCGGCCTGGGCCAGGGCGGGGGCGTCGTTGGTGCCATCGCCGGTCATGGCGACCAGGTGCCCTTTCGCCTGCTCGCGCCGGATCAGGGCCAGCTTGTCTTCGGGACGGGCCTCGGCGATGAAGTCATCCACGCCGGCCTCCCGGGCAATGGCGGCGGCCGTGAGGGGGTTGTCCCCGGTGATCATCACGGTCCGGATCCCCATGGCGCGGAATCGCTCGAAACGGTCTTTCAGGCCCCCCTTGACAATATCTTTCAATTGCACAACCCCCATGACCCGGGCGTCGGCCGCAACGACAAGGGGGGTGCCGCCGGATTGGGAGATCCCGTCGATCGTGCTTTGTACGCCCAGCTGGAAGCTGCCGCCGACAAAGGCCCTCACCGCATCGGATGCGCCCTTGCGGATCCGGCGGCCGTCGACGTCGACTCCGCTCATGCGGGTCTGGGCCGTGAACCGGATGAAACGGGCATGGGGCATATCGGAAATCGAGCGGCCCCGCAGGCCGTATTTTTTGGCCAGAACGACGATGCTCCTCCCCTCGGGCGTCTCATCGGCAAGCGAGGCCAGCTGGGCCGCATCGGCCAGCTCCGCCATCGTGACGCCCGGCGCGGGGTGGAACTCCGTTGCCTGGCGATCGCCCAGGGTGATGGTCCCCGTCTTGTCGAGAAGCAGCACGTCCACATCGCCTGCCGCCTCGACGGCCCGCCCGCTCATGGCCAGGACATTTTTCTGTACCATCCGGTCGATGCCCGCAATCCCGATAGCGGACAGAAGGCCGCCGATGGTCGTCGGGATGAGGCAGACCAGCAGTGCCACCAGCACGGTGACCGAGAAGGAAAGTCCGGAATAGAGTCCGAAGAACTTCAGCGTCATGATGACGACAAGGAAGATGATGGTGAGTGCCGCCAGGAGAATCGTGAGGGCAATCTCGTTGGGTGTCTTCTGGCGCCGGGCCCCTTCAACGAGGCTGATCATCCTGTCTAGAAAACTCTCGCCGGGATTTGCCGTCACGCGGACCTTGATCCAGTCCGACAGGACCCTTGTGCCGCCCGTCACGGCGCTCCGGTCACCGCCGGCCTCGCGGATCACCGGGGCCGACTCGCCCGTGATGGCCGATTCATCGACCGTGGCAACGCCTTCTGTAATTTCCCCGTCTGCCGGGATCACCTCGCCGGCGGAAACATGAAACAGCTCCCCTTTTCTGAGTTGCTCCGCAGGGACCTGCTCTGTCGAGTTGTCGGGGCGAAGGCGATTGGCCATCGTCCGGGTCCGAGTCTTTCTCAGGGCATTGGCCTGGGCCCTGCCGCGCCCTTCGGCCATAGCCTCGGCGAAGTTGGCGAAATACACGGTAAACCAGAGCCAGAGAGCGATCTGCAGGCCGAACCCCAGGCTCTCACTCTGCTGTCTGAAAACCAGGCCTGCCGTCACGATGAACGCCCCCGCCTCGGTGACGAACATGACGGGGTTCTTCAGCATGTAGACGGGATTCATCTTTTTCCCGGCCTCGAGAAGAGCCGGCAGAATGATTTCTCGATCAAACAGGGTTTGCTTCCTTGAAGACATCCGTCAGGGCTCCTCAAAAGAGATTCGTGGAACCAATCATCAGAAAGTGCTCGACAACAGGGCCCAGCGCAATGGCAGGAAGGAAGGTCAGGGCCCCCACGATCACAACGGTGCCCAGCAGCAGAGTGGCAAAGAGGGCTCCCGAGACGGGGAAGCTCCCGCCGCTTGCGGCAATCTGCTTTTTCTGTGCCAGGCTCCCTGCCAGAGCGAGCACCGGGACGATCATGAAGAAACGGCCCAGGAGCATGGCTATGCCCATCGTCGTGTCGTACCAGGCCGTGTTGGTGGTGAGCCCCGCGAAGGCGCTGCCGTTGTTTCCGACCGCCGATGAGAACGCGTACAGCATCTCACTAAATCCATGGGGACCGGCATTATTGAGGC
Organism: Syntrophales bacterium; assembly: GCA_035685905.1. Lineage (GTDB taxonomy): Bacteria > Desulfobacterota > Syntrophia > Syntrophales > UBA2192 > UBA2192. The sequence goes on along the minus strand of DASRZY010000079.1, from coordinate 27,511 downwards.
CGGCAGTGCCCCAGGCGCTCACCGCCGCCCAGGCCGTAAACCCCAGGATGGCAAACACCGGGACCATCACGAAGAAAACGCTGAGTTTCACGTCGTAGGACTCGATCTTCTTGCCCAGGTACTCGGGCGTGCGCCCGACCATCAGCCCCGCCAGAAAGACCGTGAGCAGGACAAAGACGAGCATCCCGTAGAGCCCCGCGCCCACGCCCCCGAAGATGACCTCCCCCAGCTGGATGTTGAAGAGGGGGACGAGGCCGCCCAGCGGCGTGAAGGAGTCGTGCATGGCATTAACGGCGCCGCAGGAGGCATCGGTTGTCACGGTGGCAAACAGGGCGGACCCGGAGATCCCGAAACGGACCTCCTTGCCTTCCATGTTCCCTCCTGCCGTTTCAACACCAAGTGCCTGGAGTCTCGGGTTGCCATCCGCTTCGGCCCACCAGCAGGTGAGGACCCCCGCCAGAAAAAGGGCAAGCATCACCCCCCAGAGGGTCCACCCGTGGCCCTGGTTTTTCACCATCCGGCCAAGGGTATAGGTCAGGCCGCTCGGGATGAGGAAGATGGAGAGGATCTGCAGAAAGTTGGAAAGGGGCGTCGGGTTTTCGAAGGGGTGGGAGGCATTGGCATTAAAAAAGCCGCCGCCGTTTGTCCCCAGCATCTTGATGGCCACCTGCGATGCGGCAGGGCCCTGGGCGATCGTTTGAGAAACGACGGTCTGCTTCTCCATAACCGGCTTCCCCTGGGCATCCAGGAGCTCCCGCCCGGCAGCATCTTTTTTAGCGACCTCAACGACGGCCGGTTCCACGAGCAGGGCCGTATCGTAGGGCCGGAAATTCTGAATCGTTCCCTGGGAAACGAGAAACAAGGCGTAGAGAATGCAGATGGGCAGCAGCAGATAAAGATTCACACGGACCAGGTCGACCCAGAAATTTCCGATCATCCGGGTTGAATGACGGGCGATTCCCCGGATGAAAGCGGCGGCCACTGCAATCCCCGCAGCGGCGGAAGTGAAGTTATGGATGACCAAGCCGACCATCTGCGAAAGATAGGACAGGGTGGATTCCCCCCCGTAACTCTGCCAGTTGGTGTTGGTGGTGAAACTGACGGCCGTGTTGAAGGCCAGGTGCTCACTGACCGCTCCTAAGCCCTGCGGGTTCAGGGGAAGAAGGTTCTGCATACGCAGGATGGCGTACGTGAACAAAAGGCTCACCAGGCTGAAACTCATGAGCGACAGCGTATACTCCTGCCAGGCCTGTTCCTTTTTGGGGTCCAGGCCAAAGAGTCTGTAAAGCAGCTTCTCCACGGGGCGAAGCGCGGCGTCCAGGAGCGTCTTGCCCTCCGGGTCCAGCACCCGGGTGAGGTGGATGCCGACGGGCTTCGTCAGCAGGAAAAGAAGAACAATGAAGAGGGCCAGCTGAACCCAGCCGAACATGTCCATGAAGCACTCCTCGAAGTACGCGGGAAAGCAGGCGCAATCCCGCTGTCAGGCCGCCGCTAGAATTTCTCGGGGCGGATGATGACGAAAAAAAGATAGGCCACCAGGGCAATGCCGGCGATGAGGACGATGATTTCACCCATCCCTACAGCCTCCCGCAAAGATGCGCGTATACCAGGCAGATCGAGAAAAAGACGATGACCGTAAGCGCGAAGACCCAATCAGCCATGGGCAATCGTTTCCTTTGCAATTTTGTCGGCCCTGGGAAGGGTGAAACGGAAGACGCTGCCCTCCTTTTCACGGCTCTCCACGCTCACCGATCCGCCGTGGGCTTCGACGATCTCCTTGACGATGGCAAGGCCAAGCCCGATACCGGACTCGGTCTGCTGCCCCGGCACCCGGAAGAAGCGATCGAAGATTCTTGGGAGATAGCGCTCGGGAATTCCTCTCCCCGTGTCCGAGACGGAGAATTGCACCTGCTCCTCTTCCGACGTTGCCGATACGGTCACCGTGCCGCCGCAATCGGTGTATCGAAGGGCGTTGGACAGCAGGTTGGCGAACACATGACCGATCTGTTGCGTGTCCGCCCAGACATCGGCGTTATCGCCGGGCAAGTTCGTCACCAGTTCAACCCCGTGGTCGCGGGCTGCCGCCCGAAATGACTCGACGGCTTCAAGGACCATCTGGTTCGGCTGGGCCATGTGGATCTCCATGGCCACTTTCCCGGAGACGATACGGCTGATGTCCAGCAGGTTTTCCAGGATCCGGTGCAGACGATCGCTGTCTTCCCGCGCGGCAATCAGCAACTCCGTCTGCTTGGGGGTCAGCGCGCCTACCTTTTCCTCGAGCAGAAGATGAAGAGCCATGCGGATGGAGGTCAACGGAGTCTTGAGCTGATGAGAGACCGTCGAGATGACACCTCTTTTCAGCTCGTCGTGCTCCAGTTGCTCCGTGACGTCTTTCAGGATCAGGATGACCCCTGTCACCTCCTGCCGATTGTTCATGATGGGAGCGGCTGCCGGCCGGAAGTAGTGCTCCTCGGCGTGGATGAAGTGCTGCACGAGCGAAATGTTTTCCTCATTTTTCGACGTTTCCTCCCCCCTCAGGGCTGCCGTGAAATAGTCCGTCATCCACTTGAAGGGCAACTCCTGTATCTGAACTTTGCTTTTCAGCCCGAAGATATCCCTCGCCGTGGTCGTCGCCACTTCCACCCTGCCTTCCGGGTCGAGAATCGCGACGGCATCGGGCAGGTTGTTGAACGTCTGCTGCGCTGCGTACTGGCTGCGGACAACCTTCGCCTCATCGCTGCGACGCAGCTCCCGCAGGCTTGCCGTCATCTCGTTGAATGCCTCTGAGAGATGCCCGATCTCGTCACGGCTGTCGCTCGTGACCACGAGATCGAGATTGCCCTGTTTGATCTCATCGACCGACTGGGTTAGGCGTTTGATCGGCCGGAGAATCCACCGGCCTATCAGCAGGACATAGAGGGCAGCCAGCCCGGCCCCAAGCAGCAGCAGGATATACATCTGCTCGCGCGCCTTGGCCGCCTTGCCGCGCGCCAGCTGGTTTGCGTCGTACATGTTCTGCTGGTTCATTTTCAGGATTTCGTCTGCCGCATCTTTGATCCCCCGGAACAGCGGCAGAAGATCGTTGAAATACATTTGATTTCGCGACTCTCGCGGCACGTTTTCGTCTTCCATGCCGCGGATCATGACTTTGTAACGCGAAAACAGATCTTGAACGCGGGCCGCCCTCTCTCCTTCGCCCGGGATCGTGATGTTGTTCAGTTCGACCTGCAATGCCTTCTCGAACTCGACTTCGTTCTTATCGATCGCATCCCTGCCTTCCTTCGCCTTGCCGAGGAGAATGAATTGCGCGCCGCTGTCCATCCGCTCCAGGGATTCCTTCATTGCCTGGCAGGCAATGACACTGCGATAGTTTTCCCGAAGGATGACATCGATGGCATCGCCCAGGTCCGTGACTTTGGTGATCCCCTGGATGCCGATCAATGCGATAACCAGAAAAAGGCCCCCGAACCCCAAGAGCAGTTTCTGTCTTAAAGCAAACATGGCTGACCTCCCTGTGAGAGATGGTCAAGGCAACTCACGTGCCATTTATAAAATGTAACAAAATCAGATAGTAATGTGGTTAAGGAGACCGGGTTGTCGTGCAATCGGCAAGGAGATCATCTCGCGATTATTGCAGTTTGCAATGCGTTAATGACATAAAAAGGGGGCTCTACAGAATGCTTCAGATGCTGTATCGCTTGCGGCGCCGCCAAAGTGTCGCCTGATCGATCCCGAGGATGTCGGATGCCTCCTGGAGGGATTTCGTAGAAGCCAGCACGTGACGGATGTGCATCTCTTCGAGCTTGTCCAGCGAGAGAAGATCATTGAGCTTCGGCTGTCCTGCCGACAGCTGGATTTTCTCGGGGAGGTATTCTGTCCCGACCGATTCCGACTGACAGAGAATGGAGGCCCGCTCGACGACGTTTCGCAGTTCGCGCACATTTCCGGGCCAGGAATACCGGCTGAGCAATTGAAGTGCTTCATCGGTGAATTGCTGGGAGGCGCAGCGATGGTTCTTCCCAAAAAAGGCAAGAAGCCTCTTTGCGAGGTGGACGATATCGTCCGGCCGCTCACGCAGAGGCGGGATCTCTATCTGGATCACGTTCAACCGATAGTACAGATCCTCGCGGAACCTGTGATCCCTGACGGCCTCCTCCAGATTCATGTTCGTAGCGGCAATCAGTCGGACATCTGCCTTGCGGGTCACATGGTCGCCAAGGCGTTCGTATTCCCGTTCCTGGATGAACCTCAGGAGCTTGGGCTGGACGGACAGGGGCAGATCGCCAATCTCGTCGAGAAACAGGGTGCCTCCTTCGCACATTGCGATCCTGCCGGAATGATCCCGCACGGCGCCCGTAAAGGCCCCTTTCACATGCCCGAAGAGCTCGCTTTCCAGCAGCTCCCCCGAGAGCGACGGGCAGGAAATCTCGGCAAAGGGCTTGTTCGCCCGCTTGCTCCAGCCGTGAATGGCACGTGCCAGGACGCTTTTCCCGGTTCCATTTTCTCCCGTCAGCAAGACGATCGCGTCGGCAGGGGCCACCTGCCTGGCAAGCTCGATGGCCCGCTGCATCGCGGGGCTTTCCGTGGTGAGATCCACCTCGGGGTTGATTCGCTGCAAGTCGGCCTGCAGCGATGCAACGCGCTGCTCCAGGGAGCGCATCTCCGCGAGCCTCTGAACGACGAGCTTGACCTGTGCGGGTGTGAAAGGCTTGGGGATATAATCCGTCGCCCCCCTCTTGACGGCCTCCACGGCCGTATCGATCGATGCATAGGCCGTGATGACGATGATCTTGAGCCAGGGCGACGCGGCCAGCAGTGCCGGGATGAGATCGAGGCCGCTGGCGGTCCCCAGGCGCAGATCCACAAAGGCCACATCGAAGGAACGGCGGGCATTTTCGGAAAGGGCGTCCTCGAAATTACTGACGGCAACGACGCGGTGGCCTTCCGTCTCGAGGCATACGGAGAGGGTCTTGCGGATGTTGATCTCGTCATCGACGATCAGAATATTCAAGGGCCCCCCACATTCTTTCATCATTTAATTATAGCAGGATCACCTGGAAATGAGATATGATAATTTGTCAATCACGAAAGTAAACCCACTGAAAGGAGGAAAACATGAACAAAGCGGAACTGATCAGCGAAGTGGCAAAAGTAGTGTGCGTAAAGAAGGAGGCAGCCGCAGCCGTCGATGCCGTATTCGGAGCCATTGAGAAGGCGCTGAAAAAGGGGGGCAAGGTGGCCATCGCCGGATTCGGGACGTTCTCCGTGGCAAAACGCGCTGCGCGCAAGGCCCGCAATCCCCAGACCGGCGACATGATCAAAGTGAAGGCAAAGAAGGTACCGAAGTTCACGGCCGGCAAAGGGCTGAAGGAAGCCGTCAAGTAATCGCTGCTGCCTTTTTTTACCGCCACAGAAAAGAAGGGATTCCGCTCGGAATCCCTTCTTTTTTTCATCACGCCGCAGTGTCGAATGCGGTGATCTGCCGCGGCCTTACAGGACGTCCGCAATTAACCCTTGTCATTTGACGGCAGAGACAGCATATTATTTTTACTCCGGGCGGTGATTGCTTTGCCTTTTGCCTGAGACGAACTGCAACTGCGTTCATGAGTCGCAACGCGAGAGAAACAATGGGAAGACAGAATGAAGAAATCGAGCGGCCGGAATCCTGCGGCGGGAGGATCAACCTGGATCCCCTCTGTTCCCGCCGGCAGACCCTGAAGTGGGGCGGCATGTCGATCATCGGGCTGTCGGTGCTCGGGCCCGTCCTGGCCCAAGGAGCGACGGCGCCCCTGATCATCATGGAGCAGGCCGAGGGCCTCGTGGTGGCGGACACGGCATTGTGCGTCGGCTGCGGTCGCTGCGAGCTGGCCTGCACGGAATTCAACGACGGCAGGGCGGCGCCTTCCCTGTCGAGAATCAAAGTGGACCGGAACCTGAACTTCGGGCCCGCAGGCGTTCTCGCCTGGCGCGAGGGACAGGGCAACTGGGGCAATGGATTGGTCGTGCAGGACCTGTGCAAGCAGTGCCCTCACCCCGTGCCCTGCGCCAACATCTGCCCCGAGGACGCCATTGTGGCGGCCCCTGAGGGCAAGGCGCGCAGGGTTGACCCGGAAAAGTGCACGGGCTGCGGGGTCTGCCTGAAGGCATGCCCCTGGGAGATGATCTCCTTCGACCCGGATACACAAAAAGCAACCAAGTGCCACCTCTGCGGCGGCAAGCCGAAATGTGTCGAGGCCTGCCCTGCCGGGTCGCTGAGTTTTGTGAACTGGCGCGACCTGACCGGGGAAGTGCCTCCGCGTATTGCGACGGCGGCTGTGCTTCCGGCCGAGAGGGAGCTCTCGTGCCAGGCGTGCCACCTGCCCGGTCAGAAGACGAACCTCCGGGACGCCTTCCGGATAATGCTGGGTACTTCGAGGAGCGGAAGGCCCCTTTCTGCACGGGAGTTCGGATCGCGATGGATTGACGTGATCGGAACGATTGCCGTCCCCGCTGTGCTGGCCGTCGTTGTGGTCCATGGCGCGCTGCGCAAGGCGGTGAAGCGATGAACCGGGTCTACCTGCACCCCCTTCCCCTGAGGGTATGGCACTGGGTGAACGCCCTCACGGTCATTCTTCTTCTTGCGACGGGGACTCAATTCCGTGTGCCTGGAATCGCATCCCTGTGGCCCCACAACCCGTCGCTTGGATTGCACAAGTGGGCAGGCATCGCCATGACGGCGCTGTGGGTTTTCTGGCTCATCTACGGTCTGGCCACCGGCCACGTGCTCCGGCATTATGCAGTGCGAAGGCAGGACCTCGCGGGGATTCCCGGACAGATGAAATTCTACATGCTGTCGATTTTTCGTGGGGAGAAGAGCCCCTTTCGGGCATCGCCCGAGGCGAAGTATCACGCTCTCCAGAAGCTTGCCTACGGCTCCGTCATGGGCGTCTTCACCCCGATCACGGTGGCAACGGGACTGTTCTTCGTCAGCGGTTTTCGCATCGGCGGAGAGCTGCTTCCCTTCAGCACCATCAAAACGATTGACGCCTTCCACGTGACGGGACTGTACGTGTTTGCGCTTTTCCTGGTGATCCACGTCTACATGGCCACGACCGGCGAGACCGTCTTTTCTCACGTCAAAGCCATGGTCACAGGCTACGAGGAGCAACCCGATGAACCCGGGGCGGTGGAGGAACCCTCCATCCCGGAAATCAATGGAAAAAAGGAATAAGACGATGGCCCGCTATGGAGGATGGTCCGGAAAGGTTCTTCACGTCGACCTGTCGACGGGGCGAACCTGGACCGAGGACACCATCGAAAAGTATAAAGACTATCTGGGCGGCACCGGGATCGGCTACAAGGTGATGTGGGACGAGGTCCCTGCAGGGACGGGCCCCTGCGATCCGGCCAACCGGATCATTTTTGCCGTCGGGCCCCTCGCAGGCACCGGCGCCCCCTGCAACGGCCGGACGGCCATCACGACCCTCTGGCCGACCTGTTCCCCGAAGCCCCTCGTGGCGTCGGGCCACATGGGCGGGCAGTTTGCCGCGAAGCTGAAGTATGCCGGCTACGACGCCCTTGTCGTCCAGGGGAAAGCCGAGCGTCCCGTATGGCTCTCGATCGTGAACGACAAGGTTCAAATCCGGGATGCCCGCAGGCTTTGGGGCGGCGGCATTCGCCAGACGACGTTTGCGATCACCCGGATCATGGGACCCGAGGCGGTCGTAGCAGCCATCGGTCAGGCGGGAGAGAACCTCGTCCCCATGTCCGTGGTGATCAATTCCATCTCTCACTCCGCCGGCGGGATCGGCTCCGTGATGGGCGCGAAGAACCTCAAGGCCATCGGGATTGTCGGAACCGGCAGCGTCCGGATCGCTGGCGACAGGGCGCAGTGGGAGAAGCTCATCAGGCACCACCTCGCTCTTCTGGGCGCGAACAACCAGCACGTCGTTCCCAGCTCTCCGCAACCCTGGGCCGAGTACCATGACTCCGCGAGCCGCTGGAGGGCCTCCGGGGGGCAGGCATGGGGAGCCGCGCCCCGATCGATCGAGACGGGGACGTGTGATCCCCACGACCTGAACCGCATCGCCTACCGGACAAACAACGCGGCCTATTTCCTGGGCGACATTGCGTGGCAATACACCGTGCGGGGAAACGGGTGCACGAGCTGCCCCATCCGATGCCACACGATGATGAAGGTCCCCTCGGTAGCGGCCAAGTACGGCATTGCCGAGGTCCAGCAAAATACCTGCGCCGGACTGAACTTCGGCCGAACGTTCTTCAAGGAATTCCCCGACGGGGCGCGGGGCATGACGAGCGTGGAGGCCAGCATGGTGGGGATGCACCTGGCCGATGACCTCGGGGTCTGGTGCAACTACGGCCAGATGCAGCGGGACTTCAAGAAGCTCTACTATGACGGAACCGTCCGGAAAAAACTGGGCGGGCAGGAATTCAACAGTTACTCCTGGGACAAATTCGAGAAAGGGGACCCGGCGTTTCTCTTCGAGCTCTTCCCGCGGATCGCCAGCAAGGACGGCGAGCTGGGGACGGTTCTGGGTCTCGGGACGGGATATCTCCTGGATCGCTGGTCCATACCCGAAGAAACCTGGAGAGAAGACAAGGAGCTTGCCTACTGGAAGATGGGCCATCCCAAGCATCACGCAAACGAAGATGCGGGCCAGTGCGGCGTCCTGATCAACCTGCCCTACAACCGCGACGCCCAGTGCCACTCCCACTCCAACTTCACGCGCAACGGACTGCCGATCGCGGTGCAGAAAAAACTGGCCGCAGAGATCTGGGGCTCAGCCGATGCTGTCGATGCCGTCGGGGCCTACGCGCCGATGAACCCATCCAAGGCAAAGATGGCCAAGTGGTCGCTGCTCCGCAAGGAGCTCCACGATTCCCTTTCGCTGTGCAACTGGATGGGGCCCTGGGTGGCATCCCCTCTCAAGGAACGCGGGTACCGCGGCGATGACACCGTAGAATCAATGCTCTACAGCCTGGCGACGGGAGACAAGAAAGACCGGCAGGAGCTCGATCAGGCGGCCGAGCGCATTTTCGCCCTTCATCGGGCGCTCACGATCCGCGACATGGGCACGAAGGATATGCGCACAAAGCACGACACCATCCCGGAGTGGGTGTTTACCGACAAGTCGGGGAAGGCACCCTTTACAAAGGGAACGATTCACATGGATCGCAAGGATATCAAGCTCGCCATCGATCTGTTTTACGGCGAGCTGGGCTGGGACCGGGAAACCGGGGCCCCGACCGAGCAGACCTACCGCAAGCTGGGGCTCAGTCAAGTTGCCGGGGAGCTGGGAAAACAAAAGCTTCTGCCGTGATGGGACTTGGGCCTCAGGGATGAAGACCCAAGCGGGTCTTGAGACAAGCGCAGATGGAAAGCATTGAACTTGCCGTCGTATCCATGATCCGAAAGGAAAGCGAGGCCGGCCGGCTCATTTCGGACTCCGAGATTTTTCATCGCCTGGCCGATCAAATTTCCCCACCGTTGCAGGAGGAAAAATTCGGCAGCCTCCTGGAGGATGTCCTCGGCGCCAATGAGGACCTGCACGAACTTGCCGCCGGCAGCGGTCCCCTGTATTTCTACTCCTCGCTCTTTATGACCGGGGCCTATGCACAGATCCTGCTCCAAAAGCGGGGTGACCCCCTGCGGCTCATCGCGGAGACTGTCCGGAAAAATTCTGCAGACTACACCCGTCCTGTTCCCCTGGATCTTTTCACACAGCCCCCCTTCGACCTCGAGCGGCAGGAAGTCCTGAACGATCTGGAACGGATGGAAGCCCTGGAAGAGTTTCGCGACATCGCGATGACCATGACGTCAGCCTCGGGTGTATTCCTCTACTCCACGCTTTATCTGGAGCCCGGACATGCTTCCATGCTGGCCGAGTGGATCGACGTGGGCCAGTTCGAAAACCCCTGAGAGTCCATCCTGCCGCAACACCCGGGGCGGGTGACTTTCGTGATTCCCACCATTATTTCCGCGACGTCTTGTCCTGCTCCTTGAGCAGGATCTGCCGCGTCGTCTCGATCTCATCGGCGGTGACGGTCTGCCGCAGGCGCTCCATGTCGTCCATCACCTTCTGAAACCGGATGCCCTCGGCTGCGCTGATCCACTCGAGCGCGAGCCTCTCGCGGCGCAGGCCGAGCTTCTCCATTTTCTTCCAGATGCGCTTGACGCGCCGCTCCGTGAAGTGGTTGGCGTTGATGTAGTGGCAATCCCCGATGTGGCAGCCCGACACGAGAACCACGGGGGCTCCCCTCTCGAAGGCACGCCAGATGAACTTCTCGTGGATGCGGCCGGAGCACATGGTCCGGATCAGGCGGTTGCCCGGGGAGTAGTGCAGGCGCGAGACGCCGGCGAAATCGGCCCCGGCGTAGGAGCACCAGTTGCACGCGAAGACCAGCACCTGTTTTTCCGGCTCCTCCTCCAGGATGGCGTCGATCTGGGCCTCGAGCTGTTCATCGGTGAAGTGGTTCATCCGGATCGCGCCGACGGGACACTCCGCCGAGCAGGTGCCGCAGCCCGAGCAGGCCGCCTCCGTCACTTTCGCGGGGACCTTGCCCTTGGTGTCCACCACAATGGCCTTGTAGGGGCATACCCTGGCGCACAGGCCGCAGGCGTTGCACAGCCCCTGGTCGACCTCGGCCGTGATGGCCTCCACGGTCAGGGCCCCGGGGTTCATAAGGCGCATGGCCCGTGCGGCCGCGGCCGATGCCTGCGTGACGGAATCCTTGATGTCCTTGGGGCTCTCTGCGCAGCCCGCGAAAAAAATCCCCCTCGAGGCCGAATCCACGGGCTGAAGCTTCGGATGGGCCTCCAGGTAGAAGCCGTCGGAGGTCTTCTGGAGCGCAAGCATCTCCTGGATGTTCTTCATTTCAGCCGGGGGCTCGAGCCCCACGGCCAGAATCACCATCTCCGCCCGGTAGGTGTCCAGTGCATTGGTCGCCGTGTTCTCCACGGTGAGGACGAGTTCCTGGCCTGACGCATCCTGCCTGACGGAGCCCGGCAGGCCCCGGATGTAGCGGACCCCCATGCCCTTGCTTCGCCGGAACAGATCCTCGAAGCCCTTGCCGAAGGCCCGGATGTCGATGTAGAAGACCTTCACCTCCATCTCCGGGTAGTGCTCCTTGAGCATGATGGCGCTCTTCACCGTGTTCATGCAGCAGATGTTCGAGCAATAGGGGCGGCCCCTCTGCGGGGAGCGGGACCCCACGCACTGGATGAAGGCCACGGAACGGGGCGTCTTGCGGTCGGTGAGCCGGATGACGTGACCGTGCGTGGGACCGCCTGCATTGATGAGGCGCTCGAACTCCATGCTCGTCAGCACGTTCTCGTAACGGCTGTAGCCGTACTCGTCGAGGGCCGTGGGGTCGAAGGGCTCCATGCCCGTGGCGACGACAATGGTGCCCACGTCGAAGGAGAGCTCCTCGTCGTTCATGTTGAAGTCGATGCAGCGCTTGGCGCACTTCTCGATGCACTTGCCGCAGATGATCGGGTTGTGGCCCAGGCAGTGCCGGATGTCCACGGCGTACGCGGACGGTACGGCCTGTGGGAAGGGCGAGTAGATGGCGTGGCGGGAGCTCAGCCCCATGTTGAACTCGTCGGGCACCACGACGGGGCAGACCGTCGCGCAGTCGCCGCAGGCCGTGCATTCCTTTTCCTTCACGTAGCGGGCCCGCTTGAGGATCTTGACGTGGAAGTTCCCGACGAAGCCCGTGATCTCCTTGACCTCGCTCTGCGTCAGAACCGTGATCCGGGGATGCCGACCGGCATCCGTCATCTTCGGCCCGAGTATTCAGATGGAACAGTCCATCGTGGGAAAGGTCTTGTCGAGCTGGGCCATGATGCCGCCGATGCTGGGCTGCTTCTCCACCAGCACGACGGGGTAGCCCGCATCGGCCAGGTCGAGGGCGGCCTGGATGCCCGCCACGCCGCCGCCGATGACCAGGGTGGAGCGGCGCACCGGCACCTCGAGCTCCGTGCGGATATCCAGGAGCCGAGCGCGGGCCACGGCGGAGCGCACCAGGTCGCGGGCCTTGGCAGTGGCCCCCGCGCGATCGAGGCTGTGCACCCAGGAGCACTGCTCGCGGATGTTGGCCATCTCCATGAGGTAGGGATTGAGGCCCGCCTCGCTCACGCACTTGCGGAACGTGGGCTCGTGCAGCCTCGGGGAGCAGGAGGCAACGACGATGCGGTTGAGACCGAATTCGCGAATGTCCTGCTTGATCTGCGCCTGCCCGGGCTCGGAGCACGTGTAGCCCTGGTCGAGGGCGTGGACAACCCCCGGCAGATCCCGGGCGTATTGTGCAACGGCGGCGCAGTCCACCGCGCCGGCGATATTCGATCCGCAATGGCAGACGTACACCCCGATGCGGACGTTGTCGTGGGATTCGGTCTTCTGCATGTGTGTTCCTTTCTCCTTATCCTCCGTACCAGGCGATCTGATCGGCCAGGACGGACAGGATGTCCCGGATTTCCATCTTTACCGACCCCTGCCTGAGGCGGTCCCGGATTGCGCAGGTCAGGTGGATCAGGCACTTCGGGCAGGCCGTGATGAGCATTTCGGCCCCGGTGGCCCGCGCTTCCTGGAGTCTCTGCACCTGGATCTGCTTGGAGTGGGCATCGCAGTTGATGAAGCCGCAGTTGCCGCAGCACAGGGCGCTCGGTCCCGAGTTCTCCATCTCGGCAAGGCGCAGCTCCGGGATGAGCCCCAGCAGCTCCCGCGGGGCGGCGTAGCGTCCCGCCATGCGCCCCAGACGGCAGGGGTCCTGGTACGTGGCCCGGCGCTTCAGGCTGCGGAAAGCCTTACCGCCCTTGTGCACCTCGCGCTGCAGCAGATCCAAAAGCAGCGTGATCTTGATGTCGAACCCCGGGATCACGCGCGGCATGTGTTCGCTCAGGACGTGATAGCACTCGGGACAGGAGACGACGATCTCCCTCACCCCTGCGGCCCGGAATGTTTCGTAGTTCAGGCGGCAGAGGCGCTCGAAATTCTCCCGATCCCCCGTCCACAATAGGTCGTGGCCGCAACATCTCTCGTCGCGCAGCAGGACGGGCTTGATGTCCATGAAATTGAGCAGGCGGATGCTGTCTTTTGCAATGGAGAGCGTATCCACCTCGATCCCCGCGAAGAAGACGTCGAAGTAGGGGGCACAGCCCACGAAAAACGCCACGTCTCCCGACTCGGCCACCCCGAGGTCCTCGGAGACCCAGTCCAGCCGGTTCTGCTCGAGCTCCGGCGCCGTCATCATGCGCATCCAGGAGTGGATTGCCCCGTCGTGGGCCCGGTACCCCTGCAGTCCTTTCGTCTCGGCCAGCAGGGTCCGCATGTCCAGGATGAAACCGCTGAACTTGACGCCCGAGGGGCATCGCTCGCTGCACATCCCGCAGCTCAGGCAATCCCAGACGGCGTTCTCGATGAAGGCCTCGTCCTCCCGCTCTGCGATGACCTTGTGGGCCAGAAGCCTCGGCGAGTACTCCTTGCCCGTGAGACGCCGCGGGCACGCGGCGGAGCACTTGCCGCACTCGAGGCACTGGAAGAGGGACTGGGCCTTTATGATCCGGTCGATCTCGTTCATAGCGCAGGCCTCTTGACCCCGAGGGCGTCGCCCCCGGTCATCGGCCCTAGAGCCTGGATCTGGTCGGCAAACCGCCAGAGGGTCTCCACGAGCACATCTTTCTCATGGGCGCCGAAACTGCGCTCCACGAGCCTCTCCTGGTCGATGCCCAGCAGGTGCAGGAGCTTCCGGACCCTTCTGACATTCTCGTGGCCCACGCCGGGGCCGGGACCGTAGCGGCAATCTTCGTCGAGACACTCCAGCAGGATCACCCCGTCGGCCCCGTACTCGAAGGCCCGGAGGATCAGGGCCTGGTTGATCCGGCCGATGCACATCACGCGCATCAGACGGAAATCGGGCGGCATTGCAAGCCGGGCCATCCCCGCCGCGTTGTAACAGGCAAAGGGGCTCCAGTTGCAGCAGATCCCGAGGAGCCGAACTTGCTTTTTCCCGGCGCTCTTTTTCATGTCAGCGCTCGTCTCCATATCAGCGATCCTCGCCCAGCGTGCATGCCGTGATCTCCTCGAGGAGCCGGTTCGAGAAATAGGGCATGTCCATGGCGGTCACGGGGCATCGTCCCACGCAGCCCCCGCAGCCCACGCAATTGTGGCGAAGGACCTCGGCCGTGTAGAACCCCCTGTCGTTGGGCACCAGCCGCACCGCGTCGAAGGTGCAGATCTCCACGCAGCGGCCGCACCCCCGGCAGCGCTCGGGGTCCACCCGGGGGCTCAACTCGTGGTCCTTCAGGAATGCCTCCGCCGCGGCGGTAGCCACGTGGGCCGCCAGGGCGGCTCCCGCCTGGAAGGCCGACACCCGCCCGAGGGTCCGCGGCATCACGCGGAAAACCCCTATCTGCGGGGTGTTGAAAAAGGCGAAATTGAACCGGTAGAATTTCTTGAGTCCGAACATGTCCACGGGAATCGCCAGCGGCAGCAGGTTGAGATCCGTCAGGCAGACGATGTCGGCCTTCCACTGCCGACGCTGGCCGCCCTCGGAGGCGGTCACGTGGAAATCCCCCAAGTGCCCCTTGATGCTCTCGATCTCGGCCTCCGGCACGTGGGTGATGGCCTTCCCGATGGTGTCCGTGACCGGCCGCCTGGCAATGCCCTCGGGCAGGTCCTGCCCGCCCTTGAGCCGGCACCGGTGCACGAGGCGCACCTTGAAACCCTGAAGGTCGAGGATGTGTGCGCAGCTCAGGCCCACCTCGGAGCCGCCGAGGACGAGGATCCGGTTTCCCATCTTCGTCGTGCCGCCTCGCAGCGGGCCGAGCACACGCGCCCTGAGGAAGGCTTCCCGTAGGAAATCCCGGGCATTTGCCACGGCCTGATCCTCGGAGATCTCCGGGCCGCCGAGATGGTCCCGGATGTTGATCGTCTCGAACCGGCAGCGGTCGAGGCCGAGGCGGTTGAACAGGTGGACCCGCGCGCGGTTTCGCTGGTCGTTGCAGGAAATGCACTGGAACTCCAGGGGGCAGCAAACGCAGGAGGCCAGGATGACCCGGCTGAGCCTCTGGTTCCGGAATGCCGCGGCGATCCGCTCCGCGCCGCGGGGATGGCATGCCGAGACGATCAGTTCGCTGTGAACGGCCCCCGGCATCCGGGCTGCCAGGTCCCGGATGCGATCGAGGGCTCCCGATGATGCCAGGGTTCCGTTGCAGGTGCAGACGAAAACGCCGATGCGCGGCTCACGATCGTCGGGAAGCTCGCGGGGTTCGGCGGGTATGCCGGGGTGCCGCAGCGACAGGCAGTCGGCCATGGCCTGTCCCGCCGAGGCCGAGCCTGCCATCAGCACATTGACGATGTCCGTTGCGCTCTTGAATTCCCCCACGCGGTAGATGCCCTTCTGGCCCAGCATGTCGCGCCGGGCAAACTCGTCTTCGCTCGCGACAATGACGGCGGGGCTCACGAAACTCACCCGGCGGGAGGCCCGGGCATGATCGATGGCGCCGATGTCCCTGCAGACGGACTCGCAGGCGCGGCACTCGCAGCACGAGGAGCATTGAAGGCACCGATTCGCCTCGGCCACGGCCTGCTCGGCCGAAAAGCCTTTCTCGACCTCGCCGAAATCCCTGCGGCGCCGGGCAGCCTCGCGCAGGGGCATCCGGGCGCGCACGAGCTTCGGCTGATCCTTGGGCGCATCCAGGTACTCTCCGACGCTGTGAGTCTCCGCATTTCCATCCGGTGAAATCCTGGCGCCCCTGAGCCAGGCCGAAACGCGGGAGGCGGCCTGCCTGCCCTGCGCCATGGATCCCACCACGGTGTCGGGGCCTGTCACCACGTCGCCCGCGGCAAAGACGCCGGGACGGGACGAAGAGAATTTTTTATCCACATTGACCCGGCCGGCGGAATCCGTTTTCACATGATCCTGCAGCCCGGACAGATGGGGCTGCTGCCCGATTGCCGCAATGACCCGGTCCGCCGGGACGGAGTACTCGGATCCGGCGATCGGCTCCGGCCTGCGGCGCCCGCTCTTGTCGGGCTTTCCCATTTTCATCCGGATGAGCGTGAGGCCTGTTGCCTTTCCGCCCTTGACGGAAATATTCACAGGCGCGCAGCGGAATTCGATCCGGATACCTTCCTGCTCGGCCTCGCGGATCTCCGACAGGCTGGCGGGCATGTCGCCCCGTTCGCGTCGGTAGTAGACCGTGACGGAATCCGCCCCGAGACGCACGGCAGCCCTGGCTGCATCGAAGGCGGAGTTGCCGCCGCCGATGACGGCCACATCCCCCTGGAGGGCGGACATCTTTCCGGTATGAAGGGACCGGAGCATCTCCACGGCACCGAGCACCCCTTCGGCGTCATCTCCCGGGATGCCCAGGCGCAGATCCCGGTGGGCCCCCGTGCAGATAAGGACAGCCCGGAATCCTTCGCCGAACAGATCCTGGAGCGACTTCACTGTCGTGCCCGTGCGGATCTCGACACCCGAATCGACGATGGCTCGGATCTCGGCATCGAGGATGGCCCGGGGCAGGCGGAAGGCATTGATGCCCAGCCGGAGCATCCCCCCGGCCTCGTGGTGAGCCTCGAAGATCGTGACGGGAAATCCTGCCCGGTTCAGGTAGTGGGCGGCCGTGAGTCCCGCAGGGCCGGCACCGATGACGGCGATGCGTTCGGGTCTTTTCTCCCTGCCGGTTTCGTCAAAGCGGGGCTTCCTTTGCGACAGATCCCTGTCCGCCAGGAAACGTTTCACCGAGCAGATGGCCACGGCCTCATCGACGGTGGCGCGGCGGCAGGATTGCTCGCAGGGGTGATGGCAGACCCTTCCGCAGATGCCCGGCAGGGGGTTGTCCCTGCGGATGACGTCGAGGGCCTCGTCGAAGCGAGAGGAGGCGGTCAGTGCCATGTAGGCCTGCACGTTCACACCGAGCGGGCAGGCCGTCCGGCAGGGGCTCGGTTTGCGCTTGTCCAGATCGAGGGCCCGGGAGGGGCAATACGCCGGCGTTCTTCGCAGGGGCGGGTGGGTCGTGTTGTGAATGGGGCAGACCTCCATGCAGCGGCCGCAGCCGGTGCAGAGGTCGTAGTCGACGTAGAGGGGGTCCTGGACGGCGGTGATGCGATAACCGTCAGGTCCCTGTTCGATGGATTCGATTCGTGCATGCGTCAGGGCCGTCACCCTCGGGTGGCGGGTGACCCTGAGGTACAGGGGCCTGAACTGGAACTCGAGGTCCTCGGGCCATTCCGTAAAACTGGCTCGCCCGCCGGGGAGCTCCAGGAAATGGGGGGCCTTTGTCACCCACACGAGGTAGTGGCCGGACTGGGCCAGGTCCTGCGCCACCTTCAGGGCCCCGTATCCGGAGCCGACGAGCAGGACGGCTTTCTTCACATTGCCGGGGGAAGACGCTCGTTTCATGCCGTCTCCCCGGCGCGTCCCTGTTTCGCGCGGCCTTTCAGGATCGCCTCGCCATATTCGAGGCCCCGGTCGAAGGCCTTCAGGTTGCTCTCCTTCGTTGCCGGCGGGACGGAGTCCGCAACCGCCTCGCGAAGCGCCCCTGCGCTCACCACGTTCTCCACGGCGGCAAGGAAACCGAGCATGACGATGTTGGCCATCATCGCGTTACCCAGCTCCTCTGCGAATCGCGTCGCGGGGACGTTGTACGTGGTCAGGCCGGCCGCCTTCCGGGATTTCACGAGGTCCGTGTCCCGGACGAGAGTGCCGCCGCGGCGCAGGTTCTTGACGTTCTTCGTGTAGCCCTCCTGGCTCATGCAGATCAGCACTTCCGGCTCCCCGATGCTGGGAAAAAGAATCTCCCGGTCGGAAATGATGACCTGGCTGGAACAGGATCCGCCCCGGGCCTCCGGGCCGTAGGTCTGCATCATGGTGGCATGTCTGCGGTCATAGAGGGTTGCAGCCTTGCCCAGGATGTCGCCGGCCATGACGATCCCCTGACCGCCGAAGCCTGTGATGAAGACCTGCCTTTCGGGTCTTGTCGTCATGGTCTCCTCCGGGCTTGCGGCCGCCCCGGATCGGGCGGCGGCGTGGCCTGACGCCGGGTGAGAGCCTCGTAGTTGTCCATGAATGTGGGCCTCTCGATGTCCACGAACCGGCCCACGACGATCTGGTTGTCGTAGTCCAGCAATGCTTCTTTCGGGTCGATGCCGTTCCGGATCACGGAGCGGTCATGGTAGAACTTGAGCGTGTCCAGCGCGCTGCCCATCTTGTTTCGGCGGCCGAAAGACGAGGGGCAGGGCGTCAGGACTTCCAGGAAGCTGAACCCGCGCTTCTGCATGGCCTCGGTGATGGCGT
Organism: Syntrophales bacterium; assembly: GCA_035685905.1. Taxonomy (GTDB): domain Bacteria; phylum Desulfobacterota; class Syntrophia; order Syntrophales; family UBA2192; genus UBA2192. The sequence goes on along the minus strand of DASRZY010000079.1, from coordinate 9,211 downwards.
TCGTCAGCAGCCTGATGTGCAGGGCGGTCCAGCGAGCCACGTAGACGGCCCCGCAGGCGGCAGCGAGGTGGCAGAAGTTGAAGGGTTCCTCCGGCGAGCCGGCGACGCTGGTGGTGGTCTTCGCTCCGAAAGGCGTGCTCGGGGCCTGCTGGCCCCCCGTCATGCCGTAATTCAGATTGTTCACACAGATGACCGTCAGGTCGATGTTACGCCGGGCCGCGTGGATAAAGTGATTTCCGCCGATGGCCAGCAGATCGCCGTCGCCCGAAACAACGAGCACTTTCGTATCCGGCCGGGCGAGCTTCAGCCCCGTGGCGAATGGGATGGCCCTGCCATGGGTGGTGTGGAAGGAATCGAGCCGGATGTAGCCCGCCATGCGCCCCGTGCAGCCAATGCCCGACACCATCGCCATCCGGTCGAGATCGCGGCCGGATTTCTGGATGGCGCCCATGACGGAGCCGAAAACCGTGCCGATCCCGCAGCCCGGGCACCAGATGTGGGGGATCCGCTCCGTCCGCAGCAGCGAGTCCTTGGGGTGGACAGGCGTCTCCTTGGGTGATTTGCGGGTCGTCATCCTTTTCCCTTCCATGCTTTCTGAACGGCATCGAGGACCTTGGCCGGGGGGATCAGGGCGCCCCCGTGGTGCGCCACCAGCCTCACCGGGCAGGCGCCTGCGGCGCAGCGCTCCAGTTCGAGCACCATCTGGCCGGCGTTGATCTCCGGCATGACAAGGGCGCGAACGCGGGAGGCCACGGACCGGATCAGTTCCTCGGGAAACGGCCAGACCGTCTCGAGCTTGATGAGTCCCGCCCGGATCCCCTTTGCGCGGGCTTCCTGGACGGCGTGTCGGGCGGAGCGTGCGCTGATGCCGTAAGCCACAACGACCACCTCGGCATCGTCCAGGAACACGTCCTCCGTCCGGATGATCGAGTCCCTGTTGTTGCGGATCTTCCGGATGAGGCGCTCCATCATCTGTTCCTGGGTCTTCGCGTTCATCCCCGGGTAGCCGCGCTCGTCATGCGTCAGGCCCGTGACGTGGATCCGGTACCCCTCGCCGCAGTCGGCCATGGGGGCCACTCCGTCGGGATCCGGCTGGTACGGCTTATACTCCCCCGGAGGCGCCTTCGGCTTGCGCCGCTTCACCACCTCGATGGCTTCTGCCGGCGGGATCACGACCCGCTCGTTCATGTGCCCCACGACCTCGTCGGCCAGGATGATCACAGGCAGCCGGTACTGCTCGCTCAGGTTGAAGGCCCGGATTGTGAAATCGAACATTTCCTGGGGACTGGAGGGCGACAGGGCAATGATCTCGTAGTGACCGTGCGATCCCCAGCGGGCCTGCATCATGTCCCCCTGCGCAACCAGCGTGGGCAGGCCCGTGCTGGGACCGGCCCGCTGAACGTTGCAGACCACACAGGGGGTCTCCGTGCAGATGCCCAGGCCGATATTTTCCATCATGAGGGAGAAGCCCGGGCCGGAGGTGCTTGTCATGGCCTTCACACCTCCCCAGCTTGCCCCCAGGATGGCCGCCATGGAGGCCAGTTCATCCTCCATCTGGATGTAGACGCCGCCCAGGTCCGGGAGCCTGCGGGACATGCGCTCGGCCACCTCCGTGGCTGGCGTGATGGGGTAGCCGGCAAAGAAACGGCATCCCGCCGCAAGGGCCCCTTCGCAGCAGGCATGGTCCCCGTTCATGAACCAGGTTCCCGTCAGGACGGCTTTACCGGACAACTCTTCGCTCCTTTGCGAGACGTTCAAGCCTTGACATCAGGCTCAACGACATAAATGGCAAACTCGGGGCACAAGGCCTCGCAGAAATGACAGGCTGCGCACTTCGGTGCATTCACGACCTCGGGGGGGTGATAGCCCTTCTTGTTGAAACCGGAGGACAGGTGCAGGACCCCCCGGGGGCAGTAGGCGATGCAGAAGCCGCAACCCTTGCACCTCTCGACGATAACGACGATCTCTCCCCGGCTCTTCCGGTCGCTTACCTGATCTAACGGCTTTCTCCAGTATTTCATCACCGCATATCCTCTAGTTGCAGAGTAGGAGTATAGATAGAAAGCGGGCGATTGTGTCAAGGGAAAAGGATTATGCCGTCCGGAGTCCTGGAATGAAACAAAGGCAGGGTTTTATTACAAAAAAGTAACTCCGGGCTATCGTGGGAAATTTCGTCCAAGATACCTGGCATGCACCCATGCGGCATGCCTGGGAGTCTTTCCAGTACACTGTCGGCGACGCTTCAGGAAAAAAAGCCGCCGGGATCCGGCGGCAGGGTTCAGCCCGTATGCCTTGCCTGTTTTAAAAGCGCCTGTTCGGGGTGATCCCCGTCTTGCCGAGCTGCCTGAGGACCTTCCGTTCCTCCTCCGGGATGAGTCCCGTTCGCATCCGCTCGTTCACTTGGAAGGCCTTTTTCCAGAGGCGGCCGATCGTCAAGAAAACCGCCAGGATGAAAAAACCGATCATGAAACAGGGCTCGGTGCGGAGTTGCTCATCGATGAGGAGCCCGACCCAGAAGAAGAGCAGGGAGCCGGCGGCAATCACAAACCCCCAGGCGCTGAAAGCCAGGATATCGAAAAGTGTGTTTTGTCTTTCCACGATCATTCCGGTCCTCATGAGAACCTCCCGGAGCCGGTCGCTTCCGGCTCGATTCATTTGTCTTCGGTCTAGCTGATCAGATTCTTCACCGCCTCTGCCACCGGGGAGGTGGACAGGGAGACGAGCACCGCGTAGAGTGCGAAGGCGCCCGCGGCCTCGCTCATATAGAGTTTCTGGAATTTTTGTTTCAGGCTGATGATGGTGAGCCCGCCGACGATCAGGCATCCAAGCTGAAAGTAGGGGAAGCTTCCCGGGCCGGCCATCTGGTATTCGGCCAGGGCGAAGGTGCCCGTGGTCAGCACGACAAAAATAATCAGTCCGAATATTGAAAGCATCTTTTTCATGGCCTGTGTTCTCCCTCGTGTGTTTCTTTCTTGCCTTCTGCTATTGAAATTACCGTGCCATGTTCAGGGCCGAATAACCGAAAGAGTAAAAAGCGTTTTATGCCAGCAGGTTAGCTGAAATCAAGGCGGGTCGAGCGATGTGTTGAGGCAGTTTTCCAAGGCAGCGAATTGAATGTTCCGTTCAATCGGGGATAACATTCCGTAGAAATGAAAACGGTGCAGGGCTATCCATCGATACGGTGAATGATTTGCTGATTTTGCCAAGGCCTTCCCTTTTCCGAATGGCTATTTTCGTTTGGCACCCGATGGCTTTGGCGATCGTTTTCTCTGAGGAATCCCTTCACGTTTCAGGGAAGGGGCAAGGTCTTCCTTCCCCAGGCGCTCATCCCAGTAGGCCGGGGTCCTCCGGAGGTCGTGGACATCATATTCCACGAGGACGGCCAATTCTTTGATTCGGTTGCGAAACATGTCCTGAAGACACTCGGGGATGTGCTGCTGCCTTGTGCGGTGCACACGGATGCATTCCACGCAATTTCCGTGGCGGTGGCAGCGAGTCTGCTTACAGGGGCAGTCGTCCACCTGCACAGGCAGGCGTTGGGGCGCGGGAGGTTTTTCCGGGCTGCGCTTCATAGGAGCCTCCGTAAAAGAGATCTCTCTGTAATATTCCTCGCACCCTTCTTTTCCCGAGAGCGGCAGGAACAGGAACAGTGTCGCCACTTTACGAAATTGCAGGCGGAAGAACAATCTTTTTTACCCTCGCTTTACTTTCGCAGTGTCATTGATTACAATGCGCAGCCGACGAGTCAATAAAGGACCGGATAACATGATCCGCTGGTTTGAGACCCTTCAGCGCACCCTGGAGCACGAGGGGATTCTGAAAGACCCCCGGAAGTCTCCCCTGGTGCCCCTGGATTATTACGCTGAATCCCTTGCGGATTTCCAGGACGCCTTTTCCGGCTGGCTGAAGACGGCACTGCCGGGCAGCAGGCGGATACGCGTCTTCGCCGACGGCGCTTCCAAGAGATGCTCCGAAGGCCCGATGACAACGATCGACGAGGCTCTCCGGGCGGTCATGAATCAGTCGGGCATCCAGTTCGGCTGGACGGATCTTTCTGCCGCCCTTGCCTTGCCCCCCGGAGGGCTTCACGCATCGCACGAATGCCTGGAGAAGACCCGGGTTGTTGTGCGGGAGGGGCAGGAAGACGCTGCCATCGTTTTGGGTTCGGGAAGCATCACCGATCTGGTCAAACATGCCCTGCATCTGGAAGGAAGGTCCATCCCCTTCGTTTCGATTCCCACCGCCCTCACCGTCACCGCCTTCACGTCTGCCTTTGCCATCATCGACTTCCACGGGGCAAAACGCACCCTTCAATCAAGACCGGTCTCCGCCGCCTTCTGGGTACGGCCGTTCTTGGAATGCGCCCCGGCAGGCATGTCCCGGGCGGGATACGGGGATCTGCTGGCCCGCTTCGTTGCCTATGGCGACTGGTTTCTCGGGCATCGCCTGGGAGTCATGGAGCGATACGACGAATCGGCTTTTCGTCTCATGGAGCCGTTTGCCGGGGGTATCCGGACGGTCGCCGACGGGTTTGCACAATATCCCCTGCCGCAGGAAGCCACGGCGTGCACCGCCGCAGCACTGGCCATGGCGGGGATTTCCATGTCCACCGCCGGGGAGACGACCCCGCTGTCAGGCTTCGAGCATGTCATCAGCCACGGCCTTGATTTCCTGAGGCTGACGGCAGGCAGGGATCTCGTCTTTCACGGAGAGCAGGTCGCACTGGGCTCACTCGTCAGCGCGCGAACCATTGATCGGCTGCTTGCGATTGAAAATCTCAAAGACATTTCCTGGCGCCATGAGAATATCGGCCAATCCCTGCGGGTTCTGGAGGAGCGCATGGCCGAAGCCCCCCTGCCGCGTGGGAGGGCTCCGTACCGGGAGAAGATGGACGCGGCACGGGCGGAATTCTCCAGGGAATATCAAAAAAAATCGGAACGTTGGGCTGCCGCCTGTCCCGGGATAGGATCGTTTGTCGACTCCTGGGGTGAGCTGCGTCGCGAACTGGCCCGGTTGACGATGCGGGCCGTCGAACTGGAACCCCTATTAAAAAAGTCGGGCCTTCCCTGCCGGCCCGGGGAGACAAACCCGACCACCGCGGAAGAGGAATTCCGGTGGGCCGTGGCGTTCTCGCCGTTTGTCCGGATGCGCATGAACCTCTCCGATCTCCTCTTCTGGATGGGCAGGGAGGATCTCGTCGTCTTGCCTTGACAAAGCGGCGGGTTTGCCCTTATAGACAGCGCTGAAAATCGAGCGCCGAAAAACGATTGGCTCATTGCGTCGGACGGCGCTGCATCCATTATTGATCATCGCGACGAGAAAAAGAAGAATGCAAGGAGGAGGGGCAATGAAGCGCATGCTATCGAAATCGGCCATTGTGATGGCGGTCCTGTTCGTGCTGTCAGTGGCGACGGCTGGTTCGGCCCTCGCTGCGGAGCCTGCCAATGGCAAGGTCATGATCTACACGTCCATTTATCTTCACATCATCGAGCAGCTCAAGCCAGTGCTGAAGCAGAAGTTTCCTGATCTCGATGTCCAGTGGTTTTATGGGGGCTCGGAGAAGGTGATCGCCAAGCTCGTGGCCGAGTTCGATCAGGGGTCAACGATGGCGGATCTGATCATGATCTCCGACCCGGGCTACTCTCTGCTCCTCAAGCGGGAAGGGAAGCTGCTGCAGTACAAATCGCCCAATGCGAAATACGTTCTTCCCGCCTGGGTCGACAAGGACGGTTACTTCTCGGCCGTAAGAATCAATGTCATGGGCATCGCCTACAACAAGAACCTCGTGGCGGCAAAGGACCTCCCCAAGACCTGGTGGGACATGGCCAACCCCAAGTGGGCGGGGAAGATCGGCATGCCGAATCCGCTGCTTTCCGGGACAGCCTTTGCGGGGACGGCGGGCCTCGCGCGTTCGCCCAAGCACGGTTGGCCCTTCTTCGAGGCCCTGAGGAAAAACCGGATTTCCTGCGAGCCGGGAAACGGTGCCGTGGAGACGAAGCTTCTCAGCGGCCAGCTTGTTATGGCTATGCTGCTCGAGGAGAATGTTCTGAAGGCGATCGGCGAGAAGAAGCCCCTGGGGTTTGTTTACCCCTCTGACGGGCCTGTCGTGATTCCCTCGGGCATTGCCATCATGAAGTCCACCAAGAACCCCGCGGGCGCAAAGGCTATCTACGATTTCTTCCTCTCGAAGGAGGGGCAGCAGGCAATCCTTGCCGGATGGATGCACTCCGCCCGGACCGACATGCCCCCGCCAGCCAACGCCGCGATGAAGATCTCGCAGATCAACAAGTTCGCCTTGCCCATGGACTGGGAAGCCATCAGCCGGGAACCGGAACAGGTCAAGGAAAAGTTCGACCAGACGGTTCTGCGGTAATAGGACGTTTTGTTCCCCCGCCGGCCGGACATCGGAACGGCCGGCGGGGATTTCTATTGTGGAGCGGTGTTCTTTCATGGGTTCGATCGGGAGGCTTTTCAGCGCGCGCAATCTTGTCATCGGCACTGCCCTTCTGTTTCTTGTCGTCTTTGTCCTTTTTCCCCTGGCCCTTCTTGTCTTGAGAAGTTTTCTGGGAACGGAAGGGGAGATCAGCCTCCAGAACTACATCGCCGTCTACGGCAAGGAACGTAACTGGGACGCCGTGGTCACGACACTCCTGGTATGCGGTCTCACCATGCTCTTCTCCATGATCTTCGCAACGGGGCTCGCCTGGCTCGTGGTGCGCAGCAACCTTCCCTGGAGGCGCCGGTTCCGCTCGCTTTTCTTCATCCCCTACGTGATCCCGCCCTACGTGGGGGCGATTGCCTGGATCCTGCTGCTCACCCCGGGAGTGGGATACATCAACAAGATGCTCATCGAGTATTGCGGAGTTGACGTGCCCGGTCCCTTCGACATCTATACGATTCCCGGTCTCGTGTGGGTCATGACCCTCTTTTACTACCCGCTTGCCTTCCTGAATGTGGCAAGCGCTCTCGAGCAGATGGACAACTCCCTCGAAGAGGCCGCCCGCATCAGCGGCGCCCATCCCCTGCGGGTGTTCTGGGACATCACGCTGCCGCTGGTTTCCCCCAGCTTTTTCGCCGGAGGGCTCCTGGTCTTTGCCGCATCCGCCTCCGCCTTCGGGATCCCCGCCATGATCGGCATGCCCAGTCGCATCTACGTGCTCTCGACGCAGGTCATCCAGTACGTCTACATGGGAACCACGTCGGGAATGCGGGAGGCCACGGCCCTGTCGGTCGTTCTCATGGTCATCGCCGTCATCACCATGACCCTCGGGAATCGCCTGCTCAGCCGAAAACGATACACCCTCGTGGGAGGGAAGAGCGCACGAGTGCTGCCCGTATCGCTCGGCCGCTTCAGGATCCCGGCCCTGATCTTCTCGGGTATACTTGCTATTGTCCTGGTGATCCTGCCCATTGGGGCCATCGTTGTGACATCGTTCGTCCGGGTTTTCGGGGATCCGATCACCCTGGAGAACCTGAGCCTGGAGCACTATGCATACATCCTGACGTTCCAGACGGCACTCGAGGCCTTCTGGAACAGCTTTTTCCTGGGAATCGTGGCGGCAACGCTGGCCCTGCTGATGGCCAGCCTCATTGCCTACTACCGGGTGAAGGCAAAGAGCCCGCTGGCGCGGACGGCAGACCTTATTGCCACTGTCCCCTACGCGACGCCGGGAACGGTCATCGCCCTGGCGCTGATCATCGCCTTCTCGGGCAAATACGGGCTCAACCTGTACAACACCTTTGCAATTCTGATCGTGGCCTACATCGTCAAGTACCTGGCCTTCTCCGTCCGCACGGTCTGCGCCTCACTGGAGCAGGTCGACCTGTCGCTGGAGGAGGCGGCGCAGATCTCCGGGGCAAGCTGGATACAGAGCTTCCGGGACATCATCCTGCCGCTGGTCCGGCCGGGCCTCATCGCCGCGTGGTTTCTCGTGTTCATGACAACATTCTACGAATTGACGATGACGATTCTTCTTTACGGCCCCGGGACACACAACCTGGGCGTTATCCTGTTCGAGATGCAGACCTACTCCAACCAGCAGGCGGCCTCCGTGCTGTCCGTGCTGATTCTTGCAGTTGTCCTGGTGGGGAATGTACTGGTTTCGAAAATCACGAAAGGGAAGATCACCATCTGATGAATCGCAATGCAAACGCAGAAGAATATCATGGCGGGATGTCATTGCTGGCTTGACCGGGAATCCGGATAAGAATTGGATCCCCGCCTCCGCGGGGATGACGACGCAGGATCAGGAAACGGAAGGAAAAAACGATTCATGGCCGATGTAAGACTGGAAAACGTATCGAAGAAATTCGGCAATGTGGAAGCCGTGGCGGCATTCAGCGAGATTATCCGGGAAGGGGAATTCGTTTCGCTTCTCGGGCCTTCGGGTTGCGGGAAGACCACGACACTGCGGATCATCGCCGGTTTCGAGAGGGCCACCACGGGACGGGTATTCATTGGCAGCGAACTGGTGAGCTGCTCGGAAACCAAAACCTACAAGCCCCCGGAAGACCGCAACATCGGCATGGTCTTCCAGTCCTACGCCGTTTGGCCCCACATGAACGTCTTCGCCAACGTCGCATACCCCCTGAAGGTGCGCGGCACATCGCAAAAAACGATCCGCGAGAAAGTGGCCCACGTGCTCGACCTGGTGCACCTGGAAGGCCTGGAGAAACGCCTGCCCAGTCAGCTCTCCGGCGGGCAACAGCAGCGCGTGGCTCTGGCCCGCGCCCTGGTGGCCGAGCCCTCCCTTCTGCTTCTGGACGAGCCTCTCTCCAACCTGGACGCCAAGCTTCGCGAGAGCATGCGCTTCGAGATCAAGGACGTGCAGCGCCGCCTCGGGATCACCGTCATCTACGTGACCCACGATCAGGCGGAGGCCATGGTCATGTCCGATCGGATCATCGTCATGGACAAAGGCTATGTCCAGCAGACGGGAAGGCCGAAGGACATCTATGAATCCCCCGCCAACCGTTTCGTGGCCGACTTCATCGGCCTGATTAATTTTCTGGAAGGCACCCTGGTTTCCGTGGAAGGCTCGGAGGGGGTTGTCGCTCTGACCGATGTCCCCGGGCCCGTGCATCTGAAGGGCCGTCTCCATTCGCAAATGAAGGCGGGTGACCGGGTGGTCCTGGCGGCCCGTCCCGAATCGATCACGGTGCTGAATCAACCGGCCCCCGGTGCGATTCCCGGACGCCTGGTCCGCAAGAT
>DASRZY010000078.1:0-10780 GCA_035685905.1 Syntrophales bacterium | reverse complement strand
ATCGTGGTGCTCACCCTGCAGCTCAACGTCTCGTCGCGGGCGCAGGTTCACGAAGCGGCCAATCTGGGCGATGGGATCCGAGTGCTCTACATCGCCAAATCGGGCCTCTTCGCAGGTATGGGGATCCTCTACGAAGACAGGGCCGATGCCGACACCCTCAACGAGGCCTGGGCCCATACAGACAGCCTGACGGAGCAGTCCAAGAGCTACTTCGATGGCGGTCACCTGGAGCTTGTCATCGAGGACGAATCCGGTAAGATCAACATCAACAAGCTCGTGGAGGGGAGCGCCTTCAACAACACCGTGAGGGGGCTGCTCACCCGCTTCCTGTCCCACCCCCGGTTCAAGCTCCAGGACCGGGAGGTCGAAGACCTCGTGAACGCCATCAAGGACTGGATCGACGCGGACTCTGAAGTGACCGGAACTGGTGCAGAAAATGCATATTATCAGAGCCTTGGCAAACCCTACACCGCGCGGAACGGCCCCATGGAATCCATTGACGAGCTCCTGCTCGTGCGGGGGGTCACGAAAGATCTGCTCTACGGGACGACGGAGAAGCCCGGGCTGGGCCGTTTCCTCACCGTTTACGGGGAGGGGATGATCAACATCAACACAGCCCCGAAGGAAGTCCTCCAGGCCCTCGCACCGGCCGTCACGGAAGACATGGCCAACCGGATGGACGACTACCGGAAGAATCCGGGCAACAGCCTGACCGATCCCTCGTGGTACAAGAAAGTCACCGGGATGGAGAGCGTCACGATCGAGGGAATTCTGACAACGAAGAGCGACTCCTTCCAGATCATCTCCACGGGGCACCTGGGGGCAATGCAGCGCACCATACGGGGCGTCGTGAAGCGGGACAGCGAAAAAAAGCTCTCCCTCGTCGCCTGGAGGCTCGGCTGATGGCAAAACACATCCTCGGGCTCGATATCGGAAAGAGCAGCGTCAAGGCCGTCCTCGTCGAAGCGGGCCTCCGGGGGAGCATGCGCATCGTTGCCTGGGAAAAGGTGGACATCGCTGCCGGCGGCGGAATCGGCGATGCCCTGCGGCGGCTCCAGGAAATCCCCGTCCTCACCGTGCCGACATGCCAGACCGCGCTCGCAGCCGGGGGCTTCTCTTTCCGCAACGTGAGACTCCCCTTCAAGGACCGCAAGAAAATCCTCCAGACCCTGCCTTTCGAACTGGAGTCGCAGATCCCCCACGCCGTGGAGGACGTTCTCATCGATTTCACCGTCATCGCACAGGCCGAAGGGTCCGAGATCTTCACCGCCGTCATCCCGAAGACGGACGTTCAGGAACGCGCAACGCTCCTGGCCGAGCACGGCTTTGACGCCGATGCCATCGACATCGACACCGTTCCCGTGGCGGCACGGCTCATGGCGGAGGCGACGGCGGATGTCCCGTGTCTTCTTCTTGATGTGGGCGCCGCCGAGACAACGGGCATCTTCTTCAAGGCCGGGAAAATCCTCCAGATCCGCTCGTTTCCCTTCGGGGGCGGCGATATCACGGCGGCCCTCTCCGGGGCCCTGGGAATCCCTGTTCCCGAGGCCGAGGCACGCAAGAAACGCGGTGACACGGGGCTTGCCGAACAGGAGATCACGGCAGCCTGCCAGAAATTTTTCGCATCCCTGAAGAACACGATGAGTTCACTGCGGATGTCCGGTGTCATCGCCGAAGAGGTTGCGACGGTCTACGTGACCGGCGGCGGGTCTCTCTACCGCAAGCTCGTCGACGATCTCTCCCAGGCACTCACGGTTCCCGTTGAGCGCGTCAACGTGACGGCACTGGCCGGCATCAAACCGGTGGGAGGCGATGACGACGGATGGGATTCCATGATCATGAACGGGGCCCTGGCGCTGGCCCTGCGGCCCCTGGCGAAGGGTCCGGGATTCAACTTCCATCAGGGAGGATTCCGCAGGAAAGGCATGGCCCTCACGTTCGATCTGGGTGTCGACGTCAAGTGGGCGGCTGCCGTGGCCGCTTTCATCCTGCTGCTGGCGGGAGGAGATTTTTTCCTCTCCTACCTGGGCGACAAGACCCGGCTCGATCAACTCAAGGCCGAGACGACGGCCCTCTTCCAGAGCAATTTCCCCGAGGTCACGCGCATCGTTGACCCGGTCCAGCAGTTCCGCTCCAAGATCGCCGAGGCAAAGCGCCTCGCCACGGCGTCCCGGAACGCGGCCTCCGGCGGCTCCGTGCTCGGCGTCATGAAGGATCTCTCCGAGCGCGCTCCCGAGGCATCCGGCTTCAGCATGACCTCCCTTGTCTTCGACGGCAGCAAGGTCGACATCCGGGGCGAGGCCACGGGCTTCGACGCCGCGGAAACCATCAAGAAAGAACTGGAAACAACGGGACGCTACGAGAGCATTTCCGTCAGCTCGTCCAACGTCAAGCAGGGAAACCGCGTGGAGTTCGAGCTGAAAACAACCCTGGCGAAGAAACCATGAAAAAGCTCTGGGACAAACTGGGTGCACGGGAGAAGCTCTACATCCTTGCGGGAGCAGGGGTTGTGATCTTGATCGTCCTCGTCCAGTTCGCCTTCCTTCCCTTCTGGGAGGAGAAGGATCGCCTGGCAAAGGCCATCGAGACGCAGGAGAAGGTCCTCAAGGAGATGAACACCCAGCTCGCCGAATACCGCCTGCTCAAGCGCGACATGGATTCCCTCCAGCGAGCCCTTGAGACGAGACCGCCGAATTTCACCCTCTACTCGTTCGTGGAGCGCAAGGCCCGGGAGGCAGGCGTTCGGGGCAACATCAAGTCTATCAATCCCTCGAGGGGGATGAGCGCAGGGAGCTACGAGGAAACGATGGCCGACGTCAGCATCGAGAAGATCACGACGAGGCAACTTGTCCAGTTTCTCTATCATGCAGACTCGCCGCGCGATGCCGTCCGGATTCGCAAGCTCACCGTGCGCAAGAGCATGGAGAGCCCCGAGTACCTCACGGTCACGGTCCAGCTCGCCACCTACCAGGCGGCGACAGGGCCCGGGCCCGCATCCGCTCCCGCGCGGCGAAGGGGGTAAGGCGGATTGCCGATGAAGGAAGCCACCCGTAAATACGGCGGGTATGTTCTCTTTGCCCTGGCGGTTCTTTTCCTTTTCGCCTGGTGGCGGATGCCCTCGGAGTCGGTCCGTTCGCTCCTGCTGTCGGCCCTGTCAAAGAACCAGGCGGAGGTGCTGATCCGGGTTGACTCGGCACAGCTTGCCTTCCCGCTCGGAGTCACGCTGACGGGGTTTTCCGTTCAGAGGAAGGACGGCCGGGGATCGAGGATCGACGCGGAAACGGTCACGGCGCACCTGAAGCTGCTTTCGCTCCTGACGGGCCGTGTGGCCCTGCGCATCGAGGCCACGGCCATGGGCGGCAGGATCGATGGAGACATCGCCTTCCGTAACCGTTTCTCGGCCAGCGGGCCCGTACTGGCTGACATGAGATTCGGCAACATCAATGCAGCCGATTGCCCCTGGCTTGCCGAAATCCTGGGACGCCCGATCCAGGGGCGGGTCGACGGACAGGCGCACTTCGACGGCCTGCCGGGACAATGGGCGGCCGGGTCGGGGCACATCGAGCTGGCCCTCGTGAACGGCCTGGTTTCCTTCCAGGACCCCCTCTCCGGGACGGACGAGATGACCGTCACCCGCGTGGAGGGGAACATGGACCTGGAAAGCAGCACCCTCAGGGTGAACCGCTTTGAGGTGGCCGGCGAGAATGTGCAGGGGACCTTCCAGGGAAATGTGCGGCTGGAAGGAGATTTTTCAAGCAGCCGGATTGCCCTCCGGGGCGACGTAAATCTTCCCGCCGCCGGGCGGGAACGATTCGCCGTCGAGGTCACCGGCACGGTTGCAAGTCCGGTTGTCACGCCGATCTGAGGCAGGGATAAACAGAGATGGGGTTGCGAAACGTTTTCAAAAACAGGCAGCGCACGATCATGATCCTTCTCGTGATCAGCGTCATCGTGTACCTGGCCGTCGACATCGCTTACCGGATCATCGAACTCAATACAGAGCCGACTCCACCCGGGCAACAGGTCGCATCGAGCGCTCCGCGCCCGGAGATTGCGACAGAACCCATCGAATCGTACGACATCATCACGGAGCGAAACCTCTTCCGCACAACGGACCGGCCCATCGCCACCGATCTGACGGACCCCAACTCGCTGGAAGCCACCGCCCTGCAGCTTGACCTCTACGGAACCATTGCGGGTGAGGACGGAAAAGGCTACGCCATCATCGAGGAGAGGGACAAGAAACGGCAGCGTCTCTACAAGGTCGGCGACAAGGTGAGCGGTGCGACGATCGTCAAGATCATGCGAAACGCCGTCGTGCTTCGACTCGGGGAAAAGGACCAGGTCCTGAAGAAGAAAGCGATTGCATCGACGCCGGGCGAACGGCAGGCAGGGGCAGGAATGGCTGAACAGCAAGTGCCGCCACCCGGACCGGGAGCGGCTCCCAGGGCCAGGCCCTTGTCCCGCCCCCCTGCAGCAGGCCCCACGGGATCGGCTGCCGACCTGGCAAGCCTGCTGACCCAGGCCCGAGTGATACCCCACGTAACGGCCGGATCTTCGGGGAAACCCGACGGAGTGGTCATCAACGAGATCCAGCCGGGAAGCCTCTTTGAAAATGCGGGACTGGTCAACGGGGATGTCATCCAGGAAGTCAACGGCAAGCCTGTCTCGGGCGTCAACGACCTTGTCGCCATGTACAGGGATCTCAAGCCCGGCACGAGCCTTTCCGTAAAGGTCACCCGCGGAGGCCGGCAGGTAGTACTCAACCATACGGTGGAGTAACAGTGAATAGAAGGGACCAGGGACAAGGGACGAGGCAGAGGGAGTTTGGATTTATACTGGTCCCTAGTCCCCGGTGCCTAGTCCCTGCAAATTCGCGGTGGAAATTTGCTGGCTGATATACTAATAATGAGCGAGGACAAACGCGAGGCATGTACACCTCCCATTTCATGCTGAGGGAGAACCCCTTCAGTCTCACACCCGACCCGAAGTATCTCTTCCTGAGCCGCCAGCATCGGGAGGCCCTCAATCACCTGATCTACGGGATCAAGGAAAAGAAGGGATTCATCGTCATCACGGGCGGGATAGGAACCGGCAAGACGACCCTGTCCAGGGCGCTTCTTGCGGGGATGGACCCGTATGTGGAGACGGCGCTGATCTTCAACTCCTACCTGTCGGACATGGAGCTCCTCGAGGTGATCAACCAGGAGTTCCAGGTCTCGCTGGTCGGTGTCGACAGGTCAAAGAGGCGCTACATCGATTCGCTCAACGCCTTCCTGATGAGCAACTATAACGCGGGAAAGAACGCAGTGGTTCTCATCGACGAAGCCCAGAACCTCTCCCGGAACGTTCTCGAGCAGATCCGCATGCTTTCCAACCTGGAGACGGAGACGGAGAAGCTGCTGCAGATCATTCTCGTGGGACAGCCCGAACTGCGCGATCTCCTGGCGCAGCCGTCGCTGAGGCAGCTCGCCGAGAGGATCTCCGTCAGGTACCACCTCGATGCCCTTTCCGGGGATGACGTGCCCGATTACATCGAGCACCGCCTGACCGTGGCCGGGGACACGGGACGCCTGAAATTTACCGATGACGCCTTCGGGAAGATCTTCGACTTCAGCAGGGGAAACCCGCGCCGGATCAACATCCTCTGCGACAGGGCAATGCTGATCGCCTACGCCGGGAACCTGCTCGAGATCGACCGCAAGGTCATCAAGCTTGCCGTCAAGGATCTCAAATCGAGCGATGCGAAAAAAGGAACCTTTTTTGCAAGAGCGAGGAAGAGGCTGTTTGCTTGAAAATCGTTTTAAGTTTTAAGTGTTAGGTGTTAAGTGTTAAGTAACGGAAATGATAAAGATATTATTTCTTTGCGTAACACGTAAAACCTAAAACGTAAAACGATGTGCAGAAGGTGCCGGAAACGGGTAAGGCATTATCTATCCGAACGACGAAACAGAGAATCGAAACATGAGCTACATCACCGATGCCTTGAAACGTGCCCAGAAGGCAAGCGACGACCGGTACCTGCCCTACCGGGACATCATCTCCGCCCGCCCGCGGCGCAGGGTCCGCGGAAGGAAGCGCCTGATCCTCGGGGTTTCGCTGGCATCGCTCGTTCTCCTGGCATCGACGGCCTTCTCTCTCATCACCTATCTTGGCCAGGAAGGCGCCCTCCAGGAAGACAGCGCCATTCCTGCAGCCTCGGCAGCCCTTCGGGCCAAAATCGATGCCGCATCCCGTCAACCGGCGCGTCTCGTGCCGGGCGACCCGGCCCGGGACGCCAACATCCTGTTCCAGGCCGGACTCCGGCGGCAGCAAGCGGGTGATTTCGCGGATGCCGAGACGTATTACCGGAAGGCCATCGATGCGGACCCGAAGAACCTCAACGCCCTGAACAACGTAGGCGTCTTGTGCATGCACCAGAAGCGCAACGGTGAGGCCATCGACATTTTCTATCAGATCATCGATGCGAGGGGCGATTGGGCGGACCCCTTCTATAATCTTGCCTGTATCTTCAGCCGCCAGGGGGACATCCCGAAGAGCCTGAAGTATCTCAAGATCGCCCTGTGGCTCAACAAGGACCTCAGGGAGTGGGCCCGCACCGACACGGATCTCGAGCCGTTGCGCTCCAGGTCCGAATACCATAAAATCGTAAACTGAGGGTGAATACAAATGCCAATCCGTTTCGGCAATAAGCTCACCATCCAGGCGGCCCTGGCCGTGTTTGTGCTGTTCTTCGTCCTCCAGGAATCGGCCCCGGCGGCGAAGCTCGCCGGCAATGCCCAACCCGTCTCGACGACATCGACAGAGGTCTCTTCCCCCGCAAAGGATGACGCCGCTGCCGCGGATGAAACGCCGGCCCCGGCGCCCAAAAAAAAGGCCCCCGCCAGGAAGAAGACTCCCGCGAAGGCATCGACGAAGAGCGTGGCAACGGCCCCTGCCCGGCAGAACCCGGCCGGAGATGACGCCGATCGCAGCGTCTCGCCTTCCGCAACGGCCGCAGCCGCCGGGAAACCCGGGTCCGCCAGGGGGCAGCTGGGGAAATACGTCACGATCGATTTCGACAACGTCGACATTCTCGCCTTCATCAAGTTCATCAGCGAGATCACCGGCAAGAACTTCGTCGTCGATGAAGCGGTCAAGGGAAAGGTCAGTGTCTTCTCGCCTCGCAAGATCTCCTCCGACGAGGCCTACAAGGTTTTCGAGTCCGTCCTCGAGATCCACGGCCTGACGACGGTCCCGTCGGGAGACGTGATCAAGATCGTCCCCAGTCAGCAGGCAAGGGAAAAGAACATCGAGACGCGGCTGCGGGCCGAGGCGCTGAGCCCCAACGACCGGGTGGTCACCCAGATCGTTCCCCTGAAAAACGCAAACCCCGACGACATGAAGAAGGTCCTCGACCCGCTCGTGTCGAAGGCGAGCGTCATCCTCTCCTACCCTCCCTCGGGAATGCTGGTCATCACCGATGTGCAGTCGAACATCAAGCGGCTGGTGACCATCATCAATGCGCTGGATGTGCCGGGCGTGGGGGAACAGATCCACATCATCCCGCTCCGGCATGCCGTTGCCTCGGACACGGCGGCATCGCTGAGCGCCATCTTTCAGCTCGACCAGGCAGCCCGTCGCCCCCAGCAGACCGCGTTCAACATGCGCATCCTGTCGGACGACCGCACAAACAGCCTGATTGTCGTCGCCTCCGAGGTCTTTGCCAACAGGGTGCGCGAATTCGTGGCGCTTTTGGACAAGGATGTGCCCCAGGGCGAATCGAAAATGCACGTCTTCCGCCTGCAGTACGCCAACTCGGAAGATTTGTCCAAGATCCTGATGAACCTGCCCTCGAAGGAATCGAGGCCCGCCGCACCGGCTGCCGGCCAGCCCGCCGCGCCCGTCATTCCGGGGCTGCGGTCGAAGGCCCTGCTTTCCGGCGACGTGCAGATCGTCTCCGACAAGGCGACCAACACGCTCATCATCACGGCCAACAAGGAGGACTGGCGAATCCTGGAGGAAGTGATCCGGAAAGTGGACGTCGCGAGGGCCATGGTCTACATTGAGGCCCTGATCATGGAAGTGGACGTGACCAAGAATTTCCAGCTCGGCGTCGAGTGGCGCACCGTCAGTGACCTCGGCTCCCTCAGCGGGTTCGACACGGGTCGGGCCGTCGCATATGGCGGCTCCGGAGGCGGCGGGATCGGCGGGTCCTACCAGCTCTTCCCGGGCACGTCGACGGCACCCTCGTTCCCCGGCGGCTTCTCGCTGGGCGTGCTCGGCGCGGGCATCACGATCGGCGGGGTCACCTTCCCGAACATCGGCGCCGTCATCAACACCGTCCAGCAGGACGCGAGCGTGCACATCCTCTCGAACCCCCAGCTCCTCACGAGCGACAACGAGGAGGCGACGATCAGCGTCGGAAAGAACATCCCGTACATCACGAGGGCGGAGCGATCGCAGACCAACGTGGACTACACGACGTATGAATACCGCGACGTGGGCGTCATCCTGACCATTACCCCCTCCATCAACACCGAGCGCTTCGTGCGCCTCAAGGTCAACCAGGAGGTCTCCACGATCGTCCAGGAGGAATCCACGCAGGGCCTGCCGACGACACTCAAGCGCACGGCCAAAACGACGATCATGATCAAGGACAATCAGACCATCGTCATCGGCGGTCTCATGGGCGACAGCTCCACGTCGAGCAACTACCAGATCCCGATGCTGGGCGACATCCCGCTGCTCGGCTGGCTGTTCAAGTCGAAAGGCCAACGGCGTGAAAAGACGAATCTTTACATCTTCATCACGCCTCACATCATCGAGACCGTTGCCGAGGCCGAGGCAGTCAAGGAGATCAAGCGCGAGCAGATTGAAACCTTCGAGGGAGGGGTGATCAAGAGCTACGGTCCTCAAAAGCCCGGGACAACGGGCAAGCAGGTCCAATAAAGAAAATGGAAACCAAAGAAGACAAACGAGATTCCCGGCCTGCCGATATCCCCGGCCTGGTCAACCCCGACGGAAAGCCCATCATCGACCTTCTCGACGAGGCCTTCGGCCCCGTGAAGGAGGTCGAGCCCGCCCGGCGCCGAACAATCGGGGAGCTCTACAGCCAGAAAAAAGCAACCGACGAAGCCGGCCAGCTCCGCAGCCTGAGCCTGCAGTTCAACATCCCCTTCATGCCGGAACTCCCGACGGAGCACATGAGCGTGGAGTTCACCCGGAAGATCCCGATCCTGTACCTCAAGAAGCAGAAAATCGTTCCCGTGGAGACACCCGATGCGTTCCTGATCGCCGTGAGCGATCCCTCCAATTTCCAGGCCGTCGATGACGTGATGCGTCTTGTCGGCCGCCACGATGCCGAGGTGGTGATTGCCTCCGAGGGGACGATCCTCTCGGCCATCGGCTTCGCTTACGACCTGGGCCGCGACTCCGCGCAGGAATTCACCGAGATCATGAACGGCGAGTCGGCCGACAGCATCATCTCCGAGATCGAGGAAACGGCCGACCTGCTGGACGAAGCGAGCGACGCGCCCATCATCAAGCTCGTGAACCTGGTTGTCGCGCAGGCCATCAAGGACCGCGCAAGCGACATCCACATCGAGCCCTACGCCAACTCGCTGAAGATCCGCTACCGGATCGACGGCATGCTGTACAACCTGCTGAATCTGCCGCGGCGCATCCAGTCGTCTCTTGTCTCGCGCATCAAGATCATGGCCAAGCTCAACATCGCCGAAAAGCGCCTCCCGCAGGACGGCCGCATCGAGGTGAGGATCGCCGACAAGAGCGTGGACATCCGCGTCTCCGTCATCCCCACGGCCTTCGGCGAGCGGGTGGTGCTGAGGCTCCTGGACAAGTCCCAGTCCCTGCTCACCCTGTCGGACCTGGGCCTCGATGAAACGAAAGTCAAGCTGTTCGACCGCCTCATCAAGTCTCCCTACGGGATCGTCCTGGTCACGGGGCCCACGGGCAGCGGCAAGACGACAAGCCTTTATGCGGCTCTTTCCAAGATCAACAGCCCCGAGATCAACATCATCACCATCGAGGATCCCATCGAGTACCAGATCGACGGCATCGGGCAGATCCAGGTCAACCCCAAGATCGACCTCACCTTCGCCACGGGCCTGCGCTCCATCGTGCGGCAGGACCCGGACGTCATCCTCGTGGGCGAGATCCGCGACCGTGAGACAGCCGAGATCGCCATCCAGTCTTCCCTGACCGGGCACCTCGTCTTCTCGACGCTGCACACCAACGACGCGGCCAGCGCCATCACGCGTCTCATCGACATGGGCATCGAGCCGTTCCTCGTTTCCTCATCGGTCATCGCCATCGTGGCCCAGCGACTGGTGCGCGTCCTGTGCCCGCGCTGCAAGGAAGCCTACGAGCCCGATGCGGAATCGCTGATCGACGCGGGAATCCCCCGCAGCGCCATCAACGGGAGAACCATCTTCCGTCGCAAGGGGTGCAACTCCTGCATGAACACGGGGTATCGAGGCCGAACGGGCATCTTCGAAATCATGAACATGGACGAGGGGGTCAAAAAGCTGATCCTGAAGACATCGGATTCCAACCAGATCAACGACGAAGCCATACGCAACGGCATGTCGACACTGGTGCAGGACGGGGCCCGGAAGGTTCTCGAGGGAATCACGACCGTCGAGGAAGTGCTCCGCGTGACCCGCGTCCTGAACCGCAATGCCAATGTCGTCATCGAGGACGAGGCAATCTGACGCGAAATGCCAGGATCGAGGCCCGAGGAACGAGGATCAAGGATAAAGTAAGAAATAAGCCCCGGGTG
>DASRZY010000077.1:0-4321 GCA_035685905.1 Syntrophales bacterium | reverse complement strand
TAAGCCGGAACCCTCTCTTTACAAGATATCGGGCCGCCCCAAGATCGGACTCGTGCTCTCCGGTGGCGGGGCGCGGGGGGTCGCGCACATCGGTGTGCTCAAGGTCCTGGAGGAGCTCCGCGTCCCCGTCGACATGGTGCTGGGGACCAGCATGGGCTCGCTGGTGGGGGGCATCTATGCGTCGGGGCTCACGCCCGAAGAGCTGGAAGCCAAAGTGCGCCTGATCAACTGGGACACGATCTTCAAAGATGATCCCCCGCGGCAGCAAATCCCCTGGCAGGAAAAGAGGGACGACTACACGAGCCTCTTCGCCCTGGAGTTCGGGTTCCGGGACGGCAAGATCCTGCTGCCCTACGGGACGACGGCAGGTTACAAGTTCGAGTTTCTCATGACGGACATGGTCGGCCTTGCGGCCGGACGGGAGGCCCGAAACTTTGACTCCCTGCCGATTCCCTACCGGGCCGTGGCGATGGATCTCGAAGACGGCTCGATGAAGGTCTTCGACAGCGGGGTCCTCGTCAAGGCCATGAGGGCCAGCATGTCCGTGCCGGCCTTCATCGCCCCTGCCAATATTGACGGACATCTCTACGTGGATGGCGGGATGGTCCGCAATCTGCCCGTGGACGTGGCCCGCAGGGCGGGCTGCGAGATCATCATCGCCGTCAACCTGGGCACGCCCCCCCTTCGCCGCGACCAGCTGACCTCAGTGGCCGCGGTGGCCCTGCAGTCGATCAACCTGATGACCGAGCACAACGTCCAGAGATCGCTAGCCGAGTTGACGGAGAAGGACATCCTGATCAAACCTGCGCTCGGGGAGTTCAGCTCGGGAGACTTTACCAAGGCGATGGACACGATCCCCATCGGGATCGCGGCGGCCCGGGCCGTGCAGGACAAGCTCGAGCGCCTGAGCGTCAGCGAGGACGATTACAAGGCCTGGCAGCTGAGCCTTGCCGAGCGCAAGCCCGCGGATGTCAGGGTTGCCGACATCGAGGTGGAGAAGAACATGAAGTGGGTGAACCCCGTCGTCATCGAGGCGGAGATCGAGAAGAAACCCGGTATCATGGAGTATCTGGTTACGAAGCAGCCGGGCGAGAAGGAAGGCCTGAAGAAGCTGGAGGAGATCCCGTCGGCGATGAAGAAAAAAGACGGCGAAGAGATGAACCTCCAGCAGCTGCAGAACACCCTGACGACGATCTACGGCCGAGGGGACTTCGAGCTCATGGACTACAGCCTGGTCAAAAAGGATGGAAAGGAGACCATCCTGGTCGAGGGTGTCGAGAAACCCTGGGGGCCCGACTACCTGAAATTCGGTCTCGGGTTCGCCACGGATATGTCCACCCCCGTGCGGTTCAACATCGCCGCGAGCTATCGAAAGACCTGGCTCAACCGTTATGGCGCGGAATGGCGCACCGACGCCCAGCTGGGTTATACGAAAGGCCTCTACACCGAGTTCTTCCAGCCCGTAGGGGTCACCGCCGGCTCCTTTGTTGCTCCCTGGGCGGGCGTGGCGGCGTCCCCCGTCAATTATTATTTCGACGGGACGTATCTCGGGCAGTACGGCGTCGTCAAGACCCGCGGCGGGCTCGATCTCGGCATCCAGGGGAAGGTCGGGATGATCCGGTTGGGGTTTTACCAGGGATACGTGTCGGCAAACAGCGAGTTCGGCCTTCTGCAGCTGCCGGATTTCAACCGCCGCCAGGGCGGGTTTATGGGGAGATTTGCCATCGACCAGCTAGACGATGCCGACTTCCCCCGTGAAGGCATCCTCATCGCCGGGAACTATTTCGGCACGGATGAAGCCTTCGGCGCCCAGGACAGCTACAACAAGTACGAGCTGGTCCTGAGGAAGCCCTTTGCATTCGGTCCTCACAGCCTGAACGTGGGGCTCGCCTATGCCGACAACGCGGGCAGCGCCCTGCCCCCCTACGATCCGTTCGCGATCGGGGGATTCCTGAACCTGTCGGGATACAAATTCAATCAGCTCGTCGGCCAGGGGTATAGTTTCGGCGAGATCGTCTACATGTACCAGTTTGGCAGCCTCCCCTCGCCTCTGGGAAAAGGGCTCTACGTGGGCGGATCGCTCGAGACAGGCCAGGTCCACCACCTGTTCGACCCGAAAGCGAACAACGGGTGGCTCTTCGGCAGCAGCGTCTTCTTCGCCGCCGATACGATCTTTGGCCCCTTTTACGGGGCATTCGGATATGCTGGCGACGGGAGTACGAGCTTCTACGTCATGCTGAGCAGGCCCTGGACCTCGGGCAGGTAGAGGAGGTCCTCTTTCACGGCGCAAGACCCGGATGACATGAAGGGATTCCTGCAAACCGAGGAATCCCTTTTTTGTTCACTGAAAATCGGGTATGATTCGTCATCGCAGGTTGCAGAGATCAGACTGCGCAGCGCAGGAGGACGACATGAGCAAGCACAGGATTGCCGTGATCCCCGGTGACGGCATCGGCAAAGAGGTTGTACCGGAAGGCATCCGGGTCCTGGAGGCCGCAGGGGCAAAGTTCGGCATCGGCTTTCAGTGGGACGAGCTGCCGTGGAGCTGTGAATACTACGCAAAGACAGGGCGCATGATGCCCGAAGACGGGCTTGCTCAGATCCGCAACCACGACGCCATCTACCTGGGCGCCGTCGGTTTCCCCGGCGTGCCCGACCACATCTCCGTCTGGGGACTGCTCATCCCGATCCGGCGGGGCTTCCAGCAGTACGCCAACGTCCGGCCGGTGAGGCTGATGCCCGGGATCCAGTCTCCCCTGCGCGGGCGCGAGCCGGGCGACATCGACTTCGTCGTCGTGCGCGAGAACACCGAGGGGGAATATTCCTCGATCGGCGGCCGGAGCTTCGAGGGAACCGATCGCGAGGTGGTGGTGCAGGAGAGCCTCTTCACCCGCCGCGGGGTGGACCGCATCATGCGATATGCCTTCGAGCTGGCCCGCAGCAGGCCCAGGAAGCACCTGACCTGGGCAACCAAATCGAACGGCATCTTCATCTCGATGCCGTACTGGGACGAACGGGCCCGCGAAATGGCGGCGCAATACCCCGACGTGAAGGCGGATTATTATCACATCGACATCCTCACGGCCCAATTCGTCCGCAACCCCGACTGGTTCGACGTGGTGGTGGGCACCAACCTCTTCGGCGACATCCTGTCCGATCTGGGGCCTGCCTGCACCGGCACGATCGCCATTGCGCCCTCGGCCAATCTCAACCCGGAACGGGAGTTCCCGTCGCTCTTCGAGCCCGTGCACGGTTCGGCGCCCGACATCTATGGCCTCAACATCGCCAACCCCATCGGCCAGATCTGGTCGGGTGCGCTGATGCTGGAGCACCTGGGGCACAAGGAGGCGGCCGGTGCGATCGTGCGCGCCATCGAGAGCGTGCTGCGCGAGGGACCGCGCACGCGCGACATCGGCGGCAACGCAAGCACGCAGGAGCTTGGCAAGGCGATCGCCGGGGCCTTGTAGCCCGGGGACGGGGCGTTTTTTTTGCTTGCACAGGGTGCTTTTCTGTGCTAGAAAAGCACCTGAAATTCGAATGGTTTCTATTCGAGTGGGCCCTTTTGCCCACTTTTTTATTTTATGCGCTGCACAGAAGATGCAACCGGGAGAGGAGGATGGCCACGTACCGCGAGGAGATCATCGGGCTGATCGAGCCGGTGATCGAGTCTGAAGGACTGGAGCTCGTGGAGCTCGAGTGCCTCCGGATGAAGACCCGGTGGCTCGTCCGGATCTTTATCGATCGCGAGGGCGGCGCGACCCTCGATGACTGCACGGCTATCAGTCACCAGGTGGGGGACCTGCTCAACGTGCACGATCTCCCGCCGGGGCCGTACACCCTGGAAGTGTCCACGCCGGGGCTCGACCGGCCCCTGACCCGGGACAAGGATTTCGAGAAGTACCGTGGTGCGAGGGTCCGCATCCGGACGCGGGAGCCCATCGACGGCTCCAGGAATTTCCTGGGCACCCTTGTCGAGGTTGCGGCGCAGGACGGACGAAAAACGGTAACCGTCGACGTGGACGGCAAGACCGTCCGCATCGACCGGGACAACATCCAGAAGGCGAATCTGGAATACGAAAGACAGGCAACAGGTAACAGGCACCAGGCAAAAGGCAAAGGGAAGAAGTCCTGATTCACTTTCTGAAGCACGAAGCCTGAGGCCCAATTTGGAGGAGGTCACGCATGTTTCCGGAGCTGAAACGTCTCATCGAGCAGATGGGCAAGGACAAGGGAATCGAGAAGGAAGTGATCATCGAAGCCCTTGAGTCTGCCATCCTCACCGCGGCGCGCAAGAAGCTGGGGGCGAAGGTGGAGCTCGAGT
>DASRZY010000076.1:0-2893 GCA_035685905.1 Syntrophales bacterium | reverse complement strand
CGACGTTCGACGGCTCATCCGGAAACAGGGGATGGATCTGGGCATCGTATCGCCCGCCGCTCCATCGCATGCCCCGCAAGGCCTCCGTCGGAACCTGGAGCGCCGGCTGGTATTCTCTCGCCGGGACGGACCTGAGAGGGCCGTAGCCTCCGAAATAGGTTGCCGCAATCGTTTGGGCCTCCCTCGATTCATCGCGAAGCACCGCCTCGGTGCAATGATCGATCAGATTGCCGAAAATCCCCCGACCCGTGCTGCAGGCATTGGAAAAGGATCCGATGTAAACGACGCCGCTGCCCGGCGGGACATGAAACCACCAGGTGCGGTCGAGATCGATCTTCTTTTCGGACAGGTGCCCCCACCGGCCCAGCGTGGAAATCCAGACGGTGGCGGGCGGGTTTTGATCGGCCCCGGCACGGGCAATGGAAAGATAATACCCGCCGGGCTTGAGGACAAGGTATGCCCAGCCTTCCTTTCGGGCCTGCTCCGAGGGCGAGGACAGGAAAATGACCGGCGCAATCGGTTTGTCGTCGTCATCGAGGCAGCCCATCTCCAGACCGAAGCCCTCCGTGGGGTAGGTGCCCAGTGTCTCTCTCGGTTTCGAATCGTAGGCTGACTGATGCCGCAGGAGAACGACGACCTTTTCGCCGGTCCGGACCGCCTCCCTGTCCGCCGCATCGGGCAGGCGCACGGAGTGCAGACAGCCTGAAAGCGCGAGTGAGACGAAGAGGATGCAGAAGAATGCAGCACGGTTTATCATGATCGTCGTGGTCTTCCCGAACTGCCGGGCGAAGGCAGGATGACGGGCAAAAACGCGGCAGGCATCAGGCATCCGGACTCCTGATTCCGGAATCCGATTTTCCCAATGCCCATTTCCCAATTCCCTTTTCCTCACCTGTCACTGACCACTGCTGCGCAGCGGCCATGTCCCTACCCCCTCGTCCCCGGTCCCTTTCTGCCACTGGCCACTGATCACTGGTCACTGGTCGCAGGGGGGATGAAGCAGGCTCAAGGTCAAAGGATAAAGGACAAAGATCTCCTCCCTGGCCTTTCACCTTTTTCCTTTAACCTTTCACCTCAATTCATTCCGGCTGGTAATCAGCCTCTGCAAGGCCGTGATGTTGGTGAGGACAGCGAGGATCACAAGGGTGCCCTTCAGCGTGCAGTCTGCGCAGCCGGGGAAGAAGATGCTGTTGACGGGAGTGTTGAGGATCGCGCCCGTCAGCAGGAGGATGATGCGCTCGGGCCGCTGCATGAGCCCCCGGACCTCCTTCTGTCCGAGTCCTTCGGCGCGCGCCTTCACGTAACTCACCATGATGGAGCCCATGAGGGCCAGCATCACAATGAGAAGCATCCGCCCGCCCTTGAAGTAGAACATCAGGCCGAAGAAGACGAAGAATTCCGAGTAGCGGTCGAGGGTGGAGTCAAAGAGCGCGCCGAAGCGCGAGACCTTGCCCGAGAGGCGAGCCACGGTGCCGTCGATGGGGTCCATGATGGCCGAAAGCCAAAGGACAAACCCGCCCAGGAAAATCGAGCCCATTGCAAAGAGGATCCCGGAGGCAAAGGAGAGGAGCATCCCGAGGACGGTAATGTGGTTGGGCGAGATGCCGGCTTTCACAAGCGGCATGGAGATCGTCTCGGCCATTGCGTAGTAGCGCTTCTGCAGTTTATGCCGAAATCCGCCTTCATCGTACGGCATGATCAAACCTCCCTGTACCCAGCCTGCACGGTCCGCCGCCTGGCCCCATTTAACTGTGCAGTATAGGGAATCCCCTCGGAGGTGTCAATCCATTCAGGACAAAAAAACGGCCCCTGTCTCCGGACAGCAGGCCGCAATGTTCCTCTCCTCGGGGATGTTCGATTCTAAAGATGACCCTGGCTACAACGCATGATCAACCTTGATATCCGCCGCCTCCCCCAGCGCTTTCTGGAAGCAGGACGGACAGACGCTGTGGGAAACGGCAAACACCGCCGGCGCTTTCTCGAGCACCCTCTCTATCGGCAGCCACTCGCTGGATTCCCGGGGGTACCGGAAATCCTTGCACAGCGAACACAGAACGATGAAATCCTCGCCCAGGCTTTCGTAATCGAGCGACAGCGGCGGTGAAACAGGCTCTTCCTTCTCTATGGTGGAGCGGTACACGATTCGTTCGCCCGAGGCCTTCATCTCCATCTTCATGAATCGCCTCATGTCCGGGGCGTCGCAGCGATAGGCAAATGCGATTGTTCTTGCCGGATTCGCAAACAGGACCTCGTGCATCACCCGGTAGACATGGACGACTCCAGAACCCCGGACGATCTCAAAGAGGTTCCTGCCGATGGTTTCGCTTTTCGCAAGGGACTTGCCGCCGTTTGATTTCGCAAACCGATCCCAGGGCCCCTTGATGGAGACAATGACCCCGTCCTTGTCGACTTCATAGTGGAGTGTTTGTTCTTTCATGGTTGACGCCTGACGAGAAAAGCATAGATGGCCTTGCACGAGAGTCAAAAATAGGTAGAACACCGTCCCGATTTTTATTCAAGCGTCAGGCAGCCCTTGCAGTTGTCGCCTGGACTTTTACGTTCCAGAATCCAAATTTATGCGGCGGGGCCTTCTTTCCACACACTACACGCTTCTTATCCTCTCTCCCCCGTTCTACCCCCGTCCCCAGTCCCTAGTCCCTAGTCCCGTCTCTTTCACTGGTCACTGGTCACTGGTCACTGACCACTGGCCACTGGTCACTATATCTTGATGTGCAGTACGGGTAAGGGCAAATGCTTTCTCTTCGTCTCGCCGAAGAAGGTCGTCTGCTCGCGCACGGTGGGCGTGCCGCGCCTGCCCTTCCCGAATTGGTCGATGGCGTGGGCCGCGCCCAGGTGCAGGCAGTGCTTGCCGAACTTCTCGCGCATATCGTCA
>DASRZY010000075.1:0-12169 GCA_035685905.1 Syntrophales bacterium | reverse complement strand
ATAATTTGTCTTTAAAAGTCCATTGTTTTTTGCTACTAAGCCTGTAGAGGACTGTTGAAAAACAAGCGCCGCCGCAGGGAGAAAGCATTGTGATCATTTACGATCTCAAATGTGACAAAAAACACAAATTCGAGGGCTGGTTCAAGGACCTGGCTGCATTCGAGCAGCAGAAGTCACAGAAACTCATCACCTGCCCGATATGCGGCAGCGCGGAGGTGGCGATGGTGCCCTCGTCGATTGCCGTCATGGGCAAGAGCCGGGAGCTCAAAGATCCCAAAGCAAGCGCAACCGACCTCTCCCCGATGAAAATGCTGGAAATGATACACGACTTTGTCTCGAAGAACTTCGACGATGTGGGCAACCGGTTTACCGAAGTGGCCTTGAAAATCCACCGCGGAGAGGAGACCAGGAGAAACATCCGGGGGGTCACAACCGAAAAGGAAGAAGAGACGCTTCGCGATGAAGGCGTGGATTTCGTGAAAATTCCCGCCCCCAAGTTCGATAGTTGACAGGATCGAGGATCGAGGCTCGAGGCGCGAGGTTCGAGGATTTCTTCCTCGGTCCTCGTTCCTCGGACCTCGAACCTGGGAAGGTGGAATGGCAATTCACAACACGGCCCATTCGGGCCATTGAATGGCTCAATGTGCGGGGTCGGTGACGATCGACCCCTTTTTTCGTAGGGGAGGGACATGAGGGAACGATTCGAGGGGGTTCTCCAGACCATCGGCAACACGCCGCTCGTCGAGATCCGCAAGCTCAACCCCAACAAGAACGTCAAGATCTACGCAAAGCTCGAGAGCTTCAACCCGGGCGGGTCCGTCAAGGACCGGCCGGCCCTCTACATGATTGAGCGGGCAGAGGAACGGGGGGAACTCACGCGCGACAAGATCATCCTCGAGGCGACAAGCGGCAACACGGGGATCGGCCTTGCCATGGTGGCCGCCGCCAAGGGATACCGCCTGTGCCTCACCCTGTCCGAATCGGCCAGCGAGGAGCGCAAGAAGATCCTCAAGGCGCTCGGCGCCGAACTTCGGTTCACACCCGCCGCCCTCGGCACGGACGGTGCCATCGAGGAAGCCTACAGCATCAAGCGGGAAAACCCGGACACGTATTTCCTTGTCGACCAGTTCAACAACGAGGACAACATCGCTGCCCACTATCACGGCACAGCCGCTGAGATCTGGCAGCAGACCGAGGGGAAGATCACCCTGTTCGTGGCCACTCTCGGCACCTCCGGAACAGCCATGGGGTGCGCGCGCCGCTTCAAGGAATACAACCCGGCGATCCGGATTGTCGGCGTGGAGCCCTACATGGGGCACAAGATCCAGGGCCTCAAGAACATGAAGGAGTCCTACCGGCCGGGGATCTTCGACAAGAGCCGCCTCGACGAGAAGGTGAACATCCTCGACGAAGACGCCTACGAGATGGCCCGGAGGCTGCTGCGGGAGGAGGGGATCTTCGCCGGGATGAGCTGCGGGGCGGCCATGCACGTGGCCGTCGAGAAGGCCAGGGAGCTCAAGGAAGGGCTCATCGTCGTCATCCTTCCCGACAGCGCCGAGCGATACCTCTCGACGGAACTGTTTGCCGACAAGGCCAAGTCGACGCTGCGGTTCTACAACGTCCGCACCAAGCAGAAGGAGTTCTTCCAGCCCATCAGCGCCGAATCGGTCCGCATGCAGTCCTGCGGCCCGTCGATCCACCAGGTGCCGCATCTCGGCAGCTACCGGCGCTTCATTGTCTCGGACATGATCGTCCGGTACCTGGAGTTCAAGGGGTACAAGGTTAAGCATGCCACCAACGTCATCGACCTCACCGACAAGACGATTGCGGGCGCCGAGCAGGCCGGCATCGAGCACGCAACGTTCACGAAGCAGGCGTTCGCTGATTTCCTTCGCGACATCGAGAACCTCCGCGTCCGCAAGGAGGTCTTTTATCCCAGCGCCCAGGAAAATGTCGAGTCCATGCTCGGCATCGTGGAAAAACTCGTCGAGAAGGGCTATGCCTACGAGAAGCTCCGCTCGGTCTATTTCGACATCTCCAAGCTCGATGACTACGGGAAGCTCTCCAACGTGGATCTGGGGAAGATGAAATCCGGCAAGACCGTCGAGATGGACGAGTACGAGAAGGACAGCCCTGTTGATTTCACCCTGCTCAAGCGCTCGACGCTTGCCGAGCTCAAGAAGGGGATCTACTACAAGACCCGGTGGGGCAACGTGCGGCCGAGCTGGCACCTGGAGTGCGCGGCCCTGTCCATGAAATTTCTCGGCAACCTCTTCGACATCCATGCCAGCGGCTCCGACATCGTCTTCCCGCACTGCGAAAACGTTCTCGCCATCGGCAAGGCCTACACGGGCAAGCCCCCCGCGAACTACTGGGTCAACACGGATCTCGTCATGATCGAGGGAAAGAAAATGTCGCGCTCGCTGGGCAATATCCTTACCGTGGAGGACCTGGAGAAGCAGGGCTACGGGGGAAGCGAGATCCGATATTTCCTGCTCTCGTCGCACTACCGCAAACCGCTGAACTTTTCTCCCGGCGCCATGGAGACGGCGAAAAACACCGTCGAGAAGCTCAACGAGTTCATCCAGCGGCTCATCCACTTCACTCCGGGTGTAGGCTGCCCCGACACGGAGCAGTTTGTTTATGATCTCAAACACGGTTTCGCCGAGGCCATGGATGATGATCTCAACATCTCGGCGGCCCTCGCAGCGCTCTTCGGATTCGTGAAACGGGTGAGCGCACCGCTTGCCCGCCACGCCTTCAGCGAAAAGGATCGGGACCGGATCCTGGACGTCCTGAAAACGGTCGATTCTGTGCTCGCCGTCATGGACTTCGAGGAGGAGCGCCTCGGGGACGAGGCACGCAAGCTCCTCGCCGTCCGCGAGCAGTATCGGAAGGCGAAACAGTGGGAGGAAGCCGACGTGATCCGGAAGCAGTTGCTGGACATGGGGATCGTGATTCAGGACAACCCGACGGGGACGACGTGGAAAAAGAAATAGAAAGAAGGGACCAGGGACGGGGGTGTAGGGACCAAAAGAAAGAAGGCCGGGCGAAGACCCGGCCTTTCATTTAACGGCTTTTTGTGACGCCGATGCGGTCGCAGTATTTCAACACCGGGCAGCGGCTGCAGAAAGGCGAGATGGGCTTGCAGATGTTCTGCCCGTGCATGACGAGGATCGTGTTGATGGCAATCCAGTGTCTCTTCGGGAGCTTTGCCCGAAGGGCCTGTTCCGTTTCCTGCGGCGTCTTCGTCTTGACGTAACCCCATCGATTGGTAATCCTGTGAACGTGGGTGTCGACGCAGATCCCCGCCTTGTTATGGGCGAGCGTCATGACGAGATTTGCCGTCTTGCGCCCCACGCCGGGAAGCGTCAGCAATGTCTCGATCGTGTCCGGCACCCGGGATCCGAATCGCTCGACGAGTTCCATCGAAGTCCTCCGGATGGCCTTTGCCTTCGTGTGGTAGAACCCGGCGGGAAAAATGGCCGTCTCGATCTTTTTTTCCGAGAGCTTCGACATTTCCCCGGGTGAATCGGCAAGGGCGAAGAGCCTCTCCGTAGCGGGGCCGGTCACCTCGTCCTTGGTGCGCGCGCTGATGATCGTGGAGATGAGAATCTTGAACGGGTCGGCCTTCTGCTCGGCCATGGCCGAAACCGGCGGCAGGCCGAATTGCCGCATTTCGGCCTCCAGCAGGCGTATGACAATGTGGATGTCTTTGTCTTTCATGGCGAGAATAAAGGGACCAGGGACAAGGGGGTAGGGACCAGGACAAGCAAAGACCGGAGGGAAAGGACTTTATCTCTAACACTCGTCCCTCGTCCCCGGTCCCTCGTCCCTAATTATAGCCTTCCTCATGCGCGAGCATATCCAGGTGCAGCGTGGCCACATCCTCCACATCCAGGATGGCTTCCTCGCCGGCGCTGCGGAAGTCGACCGTCTTGATGTAGCGCTTGCAGACGTCGCAGACGTCGACGCGGTAGCGCTCGTCGCCCTCCACCGTGAAGTAGGACAGCGACTGCTGCTCCTCGTTTCCGCAGAAGGGGCACTTCACGCGCCGGAAGCGCCACTCGAATCCGCACTGACTGCAGAACAGGTGACGTTTTCCTTCCGCGTCGACGAGCCTTCCGATCTTCGGCATCCGCCCGCAAACGGGGCAATAGCCGTCATTCCATCCCATCTTCGTGATCCGCTCGCCGTACAGACCGGTGACAAACTCCAGAGAGGGACGCAGGCTCTCCTCGACGAAGAACTTCAGCAGGTCGATGGTGTCGTCGTCCGCTTCCTGTGTAGAGTCACTTTCTTCCGATTCTTCCGTCAACGCGAACGAATCGTAGACCATCGCCTCGTAATTGAGCTTGCCGTCTTCGATATCCTTCAGGATCTGCTCTGTCTCGACAGGGTTTCGTTTCTGGCCGATCTCGAGAAGGGCGATGAAAAACTTCTTCGGCTCATCCAGGTCGAGCTTCTCCGACGAGAAATCGACCAGTGGAAGCCCTCCCTGCAGCTTGGCTTCGAGATGGGCCTCGTCGATCGGGAAGATGCTCTTCGTGATCTTCTTGCGGTGCTCCTCCCTGAGGATGAGGATCTCCCCGAGAATATCCAGCAGCTCGCTGAACTGCGGGTTGACATTCTTATGGCGCTCGATGACCTGCAGCGTCTGCCCCAGTCCTGTTACCATCCCCTTGATCTACCTCCTTGAATGGGCAACCCGATCATTCGAGGTGCCTGCGGGAAGGTCTTCTCTCCCCACCCTTCCCGAAAACGATTGCACGCGCATCCCGCTGCGCCTGACGTGAGCTTGTCGAACGTTGCTGCGGAGCAGGCATGATGACAGATCATTCCATCGTAAAATAAGACTCTGAATTCCTTGCATTTTACTGCGAGGAATTTAAATCCGGGTGCTCTATATCGCCTTTCCCGGGCGGACGCAAGGGATTCTTTTCTACAGGAGCCTGAGGAGAAACCCTTTCAAATACAGGGAGGTGGGGATGTTCAGGATGTGGGGGTGGTCCCGGTCCTGGAAGAGGTGCTCCAGGATTTCGATGCGGCACCCGCGGTCCATGGAGGCCTCGAGGATTGCCGCCTGCAGATCCTGCTGCGAAACGTGATGGGAGCAGGAGAAGACGGCAAGGAGACCTCCGGGCCGCAGGATGCGCAGGCTCTGGAGGATGAGGTGCCGATACCCCTTGAGGGCGCCGGTCGCGCTTCGCCTGGCCTTCGCGAAGGGCGGGGGGTCGAGGATGACCAGGTCGTAGCGGTCCTTGTCCCGGGGCGCCTCCGTCAGGTAGTCGAAGGCATCGGCCCTCCTTGTCTCGCACGCAACCCCGTTGGCGGTCATATTCTCGCGGGCAAGCTCGAGGGCTTCCCGGGAAGAGTCGATGAGCCTGACGCGGCCTGCCCCGTGCAGTGCTGCATGGATGCCGAAGGCCCCCGTATTGGCGAAGACGTCGAGGACATGATCTCCCGCAACCACATACGATGCCGTGATCGCCCGGTTTCGCCGCTGATCGAGATAAAAGCCCGTCTTCTGGCTCTCCCTCAGGTTGACGAGAAACTGCGCGCCGTTTTCCCGAATCTCGATCCGTCCGGGGATCTCGCCATGGAGGACCCGCTCAACGGTTGCAAGCCCCTCGCGGCTGCGCGACTTCTCGTCGGACTTCTCGAACATTCCCTTCGGCCCGAGCAGTTCAACCAGCTCCGGCAGGTAGAGCTCCCGCAGCTTCTCCATCCCCAGCGTGTTGATCTGCACGGCGAGATGTCCTGCGTAATCGTCAATGATAAGGCCGGGCAGTTCATCGGCCTCGGCGTGGACGAGGCGCCTGGCATCGGTCTTCTCACGGAGGGTCTCACGCTTGCCGATGGCCGTCAGAAGTCTCTCCCGGAAGAACTCCCTGTTGATCTCGACATCGGAAAACGATAAAATGCGCACGCTGATTTCACTGGCGGGGTTCACGTAGCCGATTCCCAGGAAGGCCCCGCCGGGCGCGTGGACGGATACGAGATCGCCTGGATCGCCATCTGCCTGCTGGATATCCGTCCGGTACACCCAGGGAAAGAAGGCGTGAAGCTGCTCGGCGGCAGACCGCTTGACGGCAATCTTTTTCATAGACTTGTCCATTAACGGTTTTGATCTTCAAACGCAAGGCTTATCCCCATGATCCGGCCCTGTCACGCAGGGGATTTTCCCGTCCTGCTCGAAATCATCAGTGATGCATCACGGGCCTACCGGGGCGTCATACCGGAGGACTGCTGGTCCGAGCCCTACATGTCTGCCGATGAATGCAGGCGCGAGATCGAAGACGGCGTGCAATTCTGGGGTTATGAGGACAAGGGCGAGCTCATCGGCGTCATGGGCATCCAGCACATCGGGGATGTGAGCCTGCTGCGCCATGCCTACGTCCGCACGGCAAAGCGCCGGTCGGGGGTCGGCGCAGAACTCCTGGGCTCATTGCGCATGCAGACCGCACGGCCGCTGCTTGTCGGGACGTGGGCGGCTGCCACCTGGGCTGTGCGCTTCTACGAGAAACACGGGTTCCGCCTGGTTCCTGCCGATGAGAAAGACGGGCTGCTTAAGAAATACTGGAACATCAGCGATCGGCAGGTAGAGACGTCAATCGTTCTGGCCGACAAGAAGTGGTTTGAACAACGAATAGAGGGACGAGGGACCAGGGGGTAGGGACCAGCAGGAGAGGATCGATCTTTTTCCGTGTCCTTTCGCCCGGCACATCAAAATCGGAAAGGAGTAACCATGTCCTTGCTGTCTGTCGAAGATGCCGTCATCATGGTGATCGACATGCAGGGCAACCTGTATGAATCCATGCAGGACAAACAATTCCTGTTGGAGAATGTCCAGAAGCTCATACGGGGCATGCAGGTATTCGGCATCCCGGTCATCGTCACCGAGCAGATCCCGGAAAAGCTGGGGCCCACCATTGCCCCGGTTGCGGCGCTTCTGCCTGATGCCAAGGGGATCCCCAAGGCCGACTTCAGCTGCTGCGGCGATGAAAAAATCATGAAGGCTCTCAAGGCCGCCGATCGCCGCCAGGTGCTCGTCTGCGGCATCGAGGCGCACGTCTGCGTCTATCAGACGACCGTCGATCTGTTGGCCTTCGGCTACGAGGTCCACCTCGTTGCCGATGCCGTTTCCTCGAGGACCGTCATGAACCGCGAGATCGGCATTGAAAAGATGCGAGACGAGGGCGCTCTGCTCACGAGCACGGAGATGGTCCTCTTCGAGCTTTGCCGGACGGCTCAGGACCCCAAGTTCAGGGAAATTTTCAACATTGTCAAATAGGCGCGGACTGCGATCGGAAGCCCTTTCAAATCGAGGATCCGATTCGCCCGGTCGATGGTCGGTCATGGGGAGATATCCCGCAAGGCCTGGCGGACGCGGTCTTCGCTGAGCCCTTCGGCGATGACCCGGGACAACACCGAGCTGATGAGCCTCTCCAGAGAGTCCTCGCTCAGGGTAGCGGGGGTCGAGAAGCCCTCTCTTTCCACCGTGAACCGCTTGACCATGCCGGTTTCCGTATTGCCCAGGACGAAGGTCAGTCTCACGGAGGCATCATAAAAGCAAAACGGCGGGTCGTTTTTCCCGTCGAGGTAGAGTTCTTCAATCGTCCCCCCGAGAACATAACGGCCCCAGGCCTTGTCGAGAGTCGCCGGCTCCTGGTTCCAGAGCGGCGCAGGGCCCGAAAGGCTGAACCCGTCCTTGGCGAGTTGCGCCCGGGCACCATCCGTCACGATCTCGGCAGGCGTTCTTTCCTTGGGGACTATCGGTACAGCTTCGTCCCACCAGGGTGCCCTCACGACACCCACCGTCCGCTTGTCCGCGGTCATCCTGCCGTCGCGAAACCGGGCGACATTGATGGTGTACTTCTCCTGCCCGTAGGGCTCATCCGGCGGACCGCTGTAGAGGTATCTCATGTCCACCACGTATGCTTTGACCGAGGGTCCGCAGCCACCCAGGAGGAAAACTGCTGCTGCAAGCATGATGCAGCCGGTGATGCAAACCCGTCTTGCAAGGATTTGCCGCTTCGAAAACCAGGCATCTCTGTTCATTTTCTGCTTCCTTTTCCAGTGCGAGGAGAATAGCGCTATTGATGATCCATTTGCGCGTGATCTGCAATTTCCGGACCCAAAAAGAAGGGGCCCGCTTCCGAAGAAACGGGCCCCTGAACACTCAACTCTTCTTACCTTGTCAACTCGTCAACGTCTCAACTTCTTTCTTCTAGTGGTGACCT
This sequence comes from Syntrophales bacterium, assembly GCA_035685905.1. Lineage (GTDB taxonomy): Bacteria > Desulfobacterota > Syntrophia > Syntrophales > UBA2192 > UBA2192. The sequence continues at coordinate 3,926 of DASRZY010000075.1, read as the reverse complement.
TCGGCAGCGCCCTTTTTCTCCTCGCCGTAGACGATGAGGGTGCCCTTGTGCTCCATCTCCTTGAGCCACTTGGGGTGCTGCTTCTTCACCCATCCGCGGGTGACCCAGCCGGTGATCATGGCCTGGACCGAGCCCGGGTTGCCGATCGTCCCCAGGTAGATGTGGACGAAGAAGAAGGCAAACAGCGTGACGAAGCCCACGGCGTGCAGCGTGTACATCCAGCGGGTGAGCCCCATGGGCAGGATCTGGAACATCATGAGAAGCCCCGTCACGAGCATCATGGGCCCGCAGAGGGCAACAGCGATGAAGAACATCTTCTGGCCCGGGTTGTACTTGCCGCTCTCGGGGGGGTTGTCCACGTGCCAGAGGTAGCCCCCGGCGCACTTGATCCACTCGAGATCGTCGGGCATCTCGATCACCCCCGCCTCCCTCCACCACATGGAGATGGTGAAGATCAGCGAGAAGCTGAAGATCAGTCCTGTCAGGTTGTGAATGTATTTCAGGTTTTTCAATCCGCCCAGGATCGTCCCGATGAAGTTCAGCGAATGGAACATCATGCCCAGTCCGGTGATGAACAGGGTGATGCAGGAAATCGCCAGGGTCCAGTGGACGATCCGCTCAAAGGCATCGGTTGCTTGAATCATTCCAGGTCTCATGGTCATTCACCCCCTTCCTTCTTTCCCGCATCTCCCGCATCGTCGGGCAGCTTGGGCCCGTGAATCAGGTAGTGCAGGAACGAACCCGCCAGGATGCCTCCCGCCGCAAGCAGCGAGACCGGCTTGAGGAAGCCCTTCCACAGCGTGACACTCCAGGGAACGCAGGGGTCGATCTGGATCCCTGCGTAGGTGGCGGGCTTCTCGGAGAGCACGTACATCAGGTGCGTGCCCCCGACGTATTTGTCGCCGTAAACCGTGGCCGAGCCGCCGATCTGCTTCGCCCGGGCCGCGGCTTTCTTCAGTTGGGCCTCCTTGTCGCCCCAGGAAAGGGCGCCCGTGGGGCAGGCCTTCACGCAGGCGGGGAGCATGTTGTTGGCAAGACGGCTTTCGCACATGTCGCACTTGTAGACCTTGTCCGTCACCCCGTCGTACTTGGGGACCTCGAAGGGGCAGGCCGCCACACAGTTCTTGCATCCGATGCAGAGATCCTGGTTGATGCCCACCGTCCCGAAGTCCTTGTTGTAGTACAGGGCCCCCGAGGGGCAGACCGTCACACAGGCCGCCTCGGTGCAGTGCATGCATGCTTCCTTGCGGAAGAGCCACTTCACGCCGCCCTTGTCGTCCTTGACGTCCTGGAAGTGGATGATCATGTAGTTGTTGGGCTGAAGCGTCGGGGGGTTCTGGTAGGAGCCCCACTGTTTCGTCTGGCCGGCCTTCAGCGCGTTCCACTGCTTGCAGGCGAGCTGGCAGCCCCTGCAGGCGGTGCACTTTGCGTCGTCGTAGAGTTTGATTTTTTCAGCCATCTTACTTCACCCCCTTCTTGACAACGTTCGCCATGAAGGCCTTGCTCTCGGGGATCATGGTGTTGGGATCCCCCGCGTAGGGTGTCAGCAGGTTTGCCGCATCACCGGTGGTGAAGACCTCGGGCTTCTTGTCGTTGGCGTTGTAGTTGCGCGCAGCCGTGGTGGCCCAGCCGAAGTGCCAGGGGATGCCCACCATGTGGATCGTGTTGCCGTCGATGTTGAAGGGCTTCATGCGGGGCGTCACGATGGCCACGGCATCCAGCTCGCCGCGGGATGTCTTGACCGTGACGAGCTCGCCATTGGTGAAACCTCGATCCTTGGCCAGCTCCTCGCTCATCTCGACAAACATGCCGGGCTGCATCTCCGCGAGCCAGGGCACCCAGCGCGTCTGGAGGCCCGTCTGCCAGTGCTCGGTCACGCGGTAGGTGCTGCAGATGAAGGGGAATCGCGGATCGCAGGAGGCGATCGAATCCACGTCCGTGTCCGTTCCCACGCCCTTCTTTTCCCAGCGCTTGACCACGGGGTTGTTGAACTGCGGTGACATGAGGTTCTTCTCCACCGGGCACTCCATGGGTTCGTAGTGCTCGGGGAAGGGGCCGTCGACCAGGCCCGGCCCGTAGAGGGAGGCCACGCCGTCGGGCTTCATGATGAAGGGCCCCCGGCCGCTTCCGGGATCGCCCACGCCGTCGGGCACATCGCCCGTCCACTTCGTGCCGTCCCACTTGATGACCGCTCGTGCGGGGTTCCACGGCTTGCCCGTCTCGGGGTGTACCGAGGCGCCGTTGTAGATGATCCGGCGGTTGACCGGCCAGGACCATGCCCACTGGGGGAAAAGACCAAGACCCGTGGGGTCGGCCTTGCCGCGCCTTGCGGACATGTTGCCTGCGTCGGTGTAGGAGCCGCAGTAGACCCAGTCGCCCGAAGAGGTGGAGCCGTCGTCCTGCAGGAAGGCGAAGCTCGGGACCTGCTGTCCCTTCTTGAACTCCATCTTTTCGCCCTTCTTCGCGGGGTTTTCGACGACCTTGTCCTCGAGGAAGGTGCCGTTGATCTCCTTGGCGATGGCGTGGACATCGAGATGATAATGACCCCTGTCATCGAATCTGCCGTAATTCCACGAGAGCTTCGTGACGGCCTCCTTGTTGGGGCCTCCCTCCTTCTCGTAGAGGGCCTTGAGTTTGAAGAAGAGCTCGGCCATGATGTCGCCGTCGGGAATCGAAATCCCCACGGGATTGACGGCCTTGTAGCGCCACTGCATCCAGCGGCCGCTGTTGGAGATGCTGCCCTCCTTTTCGACCGAAGAGGCACAGGGGAGCATGAAGACCTCGGTTTTCACCTTTGTCGGGTCAAAACCGGGGCTTCTCCAGAAAGAGCCCGTCTCGTTGTCGTAGAGGTTGACGTTGACCATCCAGTCGAGCTTCGTCATGGCCTGGCGCACCTTGTTGGATGAGGCGCCGGAGTTTGCGGGGTTCATGCCCCAGGCTAAAAAGCCCGTGAACTTACCCTTGTACATCTGGTCGAAGAGGGTGAGCCAGGAGTAGTCCACCCCGTCTTCGAGCTTGGGAAGCATGTTGTAGGCTTCATCGAGGCTGGCATTCATGCCGTACATGGATCGAAGGAAACTTGCCGAATACTTGGGCATGTTCTTCGGCCAGTTGAGGGCCTTGGCTTCCTTGGTCTGGGGGGTGATCTTCTCGTTGTAGATCTTGAAGGAGGCCATCGAGGCCCGCGGGGTCGGAAGATAGCCCGGCCAGATGTGGAACAGCAGCCCCTGGTCCGTCGAGCCCTGGACGTTGGATTCGCCGCGCATGGCCGCGACACCGCCGCCCGCTATCCCCATGTTGCCCAGTAGAAGCTGGATGATGCACATGGTGCGGATGTTCTGGACACCGACGGTGTGCTGGGTCCACCCCATGGCGTACAGTTCATTGCCGCTCTTGTCCGGCGTGCCTGTTGAACCGTAGAGCTTGTAAACCTCCTCGAGCTTGGCCACGGGCGTTCCCGTAATCTTGTTGACCATCTCCAGTGTGTATCGGGAGTAGTGTTTCTTCAGGAGTTGGAATACGCAGCGCGGGTCCGTCATCGAGGGATCTTTCTTGATGACGCCGGCCGCATCGGTCTGGTAGCTCCAGGTGGACTTGTCGTACTTCGTGCCGACGAGGCCCGAGAAGACGCCCTTGTTGTCGCCGGGGAGCCTGAAGTCGGGGTTCACCAGGAAGGTGGCGTTGGTGTAATACTGGAGGTATTCCTTGAAGTAGAGCTTGTTGTCCAGGATATACTTGATCATGCCGCCCAGGAAGGCGATGTCCGTGCCCGAGCGAAGCGGGGCATAGAGATGCGCCTTGGCGGCCGACTGGGTGAAGCGGGGATCGACACAGATGATCTTCGCGCCTTTTTCAACAGCCTTGGTAATCCACTTGAAGGCGATGGGGTGGTTGGAGGCAGGGTTGCTGCCCATAATGAGAATCAC
>DASRZY010000074.1:0-7480 GCA_035685905.1 Syntrophales bacterium | reverse complement strand
CGGGCCGCCTCCTGGCGTTTGATGTTGAAGTCGAGAAAATAACCGGTGGTGACCCTCTCGGCATAGACGCTCCGGGTGCCGGGCACATCCTTCAGGTGCTGCTCGAGCTGAAGGCCGATCTTTTCGAGTTCCTCGATCTTCGGCCCCATGACCTTGATCCCCACGGGCGTGCGGATACCCGTGGCCAGCATGTCGATGCGGGCCTTGATGGGCATCGTGAAGGAATTGGCCACCCCGGGGATCGTGAGGGCGTCGTTCATCTCGTTCTTGAGTTTCTCCACCGTCATCCCCGCCCGCCACTGCGACTCGGGCTTGAGGTTGATGACGGTCTCGAACATCTCCAGCGGGGCGGGGTCCGTGGCCGTCTCGGCGCGCCCTGCCTTGCCGAAGACCTGCGCCACCTCGGGGACCTGCATCAGGAGTTTGTCCTGGAGCTGGAGGAGCTTCGCCGCCTCGGAGACCGAGGCGGCGGGAACAGTCACGGGCATGTAGAACAGGGTGCCTTCATAAAGAGGCGGCATGAACTCCGTGCCCAGCCTCACGAAGGGATAAACAGTGAGAGCCATGACGACGAGGGCCGCAACGATGACCGTTTTCTTGAACCGCAGGGCATAATGGGCCACGGGCTCATAGAGCCTGTGAAGGATCATGCTGACGGGATTCCGATCCTCCGACCTGATCCTGCCCCGGATGAAAAGAGTCATCAGCATGGGCGTCAGCGTCACGGCCAGCAGGGACGAGAACAGCATGGCGAAGGTCTTCGTGTAGGCCAGGGGCTTGAAAAGCCTTCCTGCCTGGGCCTGCAGGGTGAAAACAGGGAGAAACCCCACGGTGATGACGAGAAGCGAGAAGAAGAGCGATGGCCCCACTTCCCTGGCTGCGTCGATGATGACCTCGATGCGGCTCCCGGGCTTCCCTGCGGCCTCCCACTCCTCGAGCTTCTTGTGGGCGTTTTCAACCATGATGATGGAGGCGTCCACCATGGCCCCGATGGCGATGGCAATGCCGGAAAGGCTCATGATGTTCGACGTCACGCCCAGGTAGAACATGCAGATGAAGGAGATGATGATCGCCACGGGAAGCGTGCAGATGACCACGAGAGCGCTGGGCAGGTGAAAAAGAAACACGAGGCAGACCACGCTGACGGCGATGGTCAGTTTCAGGATCTCTTCTTTCAGCGTGTCGATCGCGCGGAGGATCAGATCGGAGCGGTCATAGGTCGTGACGATCTTCACCCCTTTCGGAAGGCTGGGCTCGATATCCCGCTTCAGCCGCTCCTTTACCCGCTCGATGACATTCAGGACATTCTCCCCGAACCGCACGACAACAATGCCGCCCGCCACCTCGCCGCGCCCGTCGAGGTCCGCCAGGCCTCGCCTGATCTCCGGGCCGATCTGCACACGCGCCACGTCCCTCAAGAAAACCGGGGTCCCTCCGCCAGCTGCGCCCAGGGGGATATCCTCCAGGTCCTTCGTTGTCTGGATGTACCCTCTCCCCCTCACCATGTACTCGACGCCCGAGAGCTCGAGTACCCGCCCCTCCACATCGCGGTTGCTCTTCTTGACGGCCTCGAGGACCTTTGTGATGGGGATGTTGAAGGCCGCTAGACGGTTGGGGTCGACGGTCACCTGGTACTGCTTCACGAAGCCTCCTATGGAGGCCACCTGGGAGACGCCCTGGACGCTCTCCAGGGCAAGCTTGATGTCGTAATCCTGGATGGTGCGGAGCTGAGAAAGGTCGTGCTGCCCCGTTTCATCCACGACGGCATAGGAAAATCCCCAGCCGAGGCTGGTGGCGTCAGGCCCCAGGACGGGATTGACGTCTGCGGGGAGCTTGTTCTTTACGGCCTGCAGGTATTCCAGCACCCGGCTTCGCGCCCAGTAGATGTCGGTCCCTTCCTCGAATATGACATAGATGAAGGAACTCCCCAGAAAGGAGAAACCGCGCACGACCTGCACTTTAGGGGCTGCCAGAAGGGTTGACGAGATGGGATAGGTGACCTGGTCCTCGACGAGGTCCGGGCTTCGCCCGAGCCACTCCGTGTAGATAATCACCTGGGTGTCGGAAAGATCGGGGATGGCGTCGAGCGGCGTGTTCTTCATCGCCCAGATCCCCCATGCGATGGCCGACGCCACGAAGAGGATGACGACAAACTTGTTTCTGGCGCTGTAGTCGATGATCCGGGCTATCAACTGCTACGTATCCTTCCTTAATCTTTCGATTCACCTTCGGGAATGGCTCAGAAGTTGGCCAGCACAGCAGGTCCGAGGATCGAGGCACGAGGTTCGAGGATTTCTATTTTGTTGCCTCGGTCCTCGTTCCTCGCACCTCGGGCCTCATTTCTTCTCCAGCGGCTTGACGCCCTTGAGCTGGGCTTCGGAATCGACGAGGAAGGCGGCTGACGCGGCAACTTTCTCACCGGACTTCAGACCCATGAGCACTTCCCGATAGCCTCCCGCTCTGAACCCCAGCAGGACCTCTCTCGGTTCGAAATACCCTTCCCCCTTGTCCACATAAACGATCTGGCGCGCGCCCGTGTCGATAACGGCATCGTCGGGAACGGCCAGCTTGCTGCCCATGTTGATCTTGATTTCAACGGTGCTGAACATCTGCGGCTTGAGCCGCCCATCGGGGTTGGGGATGGAGAATCGAACCCGGGCCGTTCGTGTCTCGCCGGAAAGTGTCGGGTAGACATAATCGATTTTCGATTTGAACTCTTTGCCGGGGATATAGCTCAACGCGATGGATGCCGTCTCTCCCACCCGGATGGACGACAATTCATATTCATAAACATCCGCGATGACCCAGACCGTGGAGAGATCGGCCACATCGAAGAGTTTTTCTCCCGGCATGACCCTCATTCCCTGCAGGGCCATTTTCTGGACAACATACCCGTTGGTGGGACTGTAAATGACCAGGGTCCTCCGGGCTTTCCCCGTCTGTTCGAGCTCCCGGATCTGCTCATCCGAGATGTCGTAGCGCTGCAATCTCTTCTTTGCCGCCTCGACGAGGGCTTCGGCGTCTCTGGAGATCATGGCGCCGGTCTGGGTTTCGCTCCCCTTCGCACTTCGCCATTTCAGGATATTCAGGTACTCTTCCTGGGTCGCAAGCAGCTCCGGGCTGTATAGCTCGGCCATGGGTTCCCCTTTTTTTACGTACCGGCCCGTGTAGTCGATGTAGAGCTTCTCGATCCACCCTTCGACCTTCGTGTTCACCGTCCTGAGCACCCTCTCGTCATACTCGATGCGGCCCACTGTTTTGATCACCTTGCTCAGGGGCCGCACGGAGACGGTGGCTATCTTCACGCCGATCAGCTGCTGCTTTTCCGGAGTTATTTCGACCGTGGGAGCTTCTGCCGGTGCTTCCCCCGAAGGCTTCTCGGGCTGTCCCGGTTGCGCCATGCCCGGCATCCCGGGCATGCTGCCCGGCGCATGCCCCTGGTGCTCCGCTGCCGGCGCCGGCTCTGAATCCGCCTTCGACACCGCAACCTTCTCCGTTCCGACAGAGGTGGAAGGGATGCCCTTCAAATAGAAAATCGCAGCGACTGCCAGCAGGACCAGCCCCGCAGCAACGCCTGTGACCATCCAATACTTCTTTTTCATGACCGGTCTCTCATCCCGTTGACCCACGAACATGTCTCTCACATTCCGGAGTGTCCGCTGCCGGTTTCCTTTAACTCCGGCATCCCTATCCCCGTGATCGCAGTGATCCTGGCAAGGGCCTTTTCCCTCTCGACAAACTGATTCCAGTACAACAGTTCCACGTCGAGGAAGGATTTCAGCCTCGAAATGACCGTCAGGGCCTCGATCTTCCCCGCGCCGTACCCGGACAGGGCAAGCTGATAGTCCTGTGTGCTCTTGGGAATCAGTGCGTTTTCGTATAAATCCAGCAGCTTCTCCGTCGATCGCATCATGGAATAATTGTCCCTGAGGGTGGAAGCCAGCATCAGCTTCGTTGCTTCCAGGTCGTGCTTTGCCTCAGAGAGGGAGGATGTCGCCTCCTTGACCGCCGGATCCTGCTTTGTCTGGAAATAGACAGGGAGGTTCACCGATGCCGTGAGCATGTACATGTTCTGGAAATCGGGGCCTGCCTGGTTCACACCCGCATTCAGCGTCACATCGGGGTAATACTCTTTTTTCGCCATCTGCAGCTTTGCCTCGGAGGCGGCAATCATCTTTTCTTTCACCCGGATCTCCGGGGAGGCCTCGTAGGCTTTCTTCGTCAGCTCGTCCAACGTGAGATCGATCTTTGTGGACACCAGCTGCTTCGGCCTGCCCAATGGAGCATTCGGCGCCCGCCCTGCAGTGAGATTCAACATCGACTCCAGGGCCTGGATCTTTTGCCTGAACATCTCCTGCCGCTCGAGAATCATGTACTTCTCCGTCTGGGCCATCAGGACCTCCTGCTGAGACCCCGTGCCCGTCGAGTACCGGGCAAGGGCAGCACTCTCGATCCGTGCAAAGACGTCGATTTTATCCTGAAGGATGTCGATGGTCTTGTAGGCCAGGAACAGATCGTTATAAAGCTCTTTGACTTTCGAGACGACTCTCAACCTCAAGGCATCCAGATATGCCTTCTGTCCTTCGGCGTCGGCTTTCGCCATTTCTCCCTTCAGCTCCCGCTTTCCCGGGTACGGAAACATCTGGGAGGCCGAAACGATCCAGTAGGAGTTATCATCCTTGTTGTAGTTGTATGTCGAGAGGCTTGTATTCTGATAGCCGAACGTCAGCATGGGGTCGGGCAGGCTCTGGGCCGGCTTGATCCTGTGCTCCGCAGCAGCCGCCTTATCGGTCACCATGAGAATTTCGTGGTTGTTTTTCAGGGCCTCGTCGATGAGCCACCCGAGATCCAGCTCCTCGCCGAAAACGGGGGAACTAAGAAGGAACAGGATCAGCAAAAAGCACACAATTCCCCAAAATGGATTTCTGCTATCCGGCACAAAGTCATGGCCCATGGGGAATCTCTCTCCGCGCATTGAGAATCACCTATCCGGCAACAATTACTGTGAACAAGGGAAATGGCGCCCATCAGGCCCGTCACCCGATGGGCGCCACGTCTTTCGGAATGGTTGAAAACACCTGGCCGCGGGGCGGTGTCAAAGGCCACGTGCGTTGGACTCCGAAGTCCTAGTTTACGTCAAAGGTGAACTTCGTTGATGCTGTCTTTCCCTGGCTCGCAATCTTGATATTGACATACCAGGGCCCCTTCATGGAAATGTTCAGGGCGGCATTATACTGGTCACCGTGGTTCATGGTGTCCGCTTTATAGGCCATGGCCGGCATGCCGGGCATGGCCGGCATCCCGTAATCCACCAACACCTTCGCGTCCTTCACGGGTCTGCCGGCCTTGTCTGTTACGACAATCTCCATGTTGTTCATCCCCACGGACGGGGGGTTCTTGTCCATTTTGATCTGTATGGAATACTCCCCTGCCTTCTTATTCACCTCGTAAGCCTTGGCAAATGCGAGTCCTGTCGTCAGAAGTAAGATCAGGGTTACGATAAGAATTTTTTTCACGCTTGAGACCTCCATGTGTTCCATTTGTTAAACTGCCTGTCGGCAATGCATCCGACTCGGGGAATGCCGTTCATTATTTGCCCTGTCAGTCCGCCCTTGCCGCATCGAGCCTGCAGAGGTACTGATCGTACTTTTCCCTCCCGAAGGGGGAATAGGAGCGCAGCTCCTTGATGATGGGCGGCAGCACCTCGATGACCCGATCGATCTCGCTTTGCGTGTTGTAGCTGCTTAGCGAGAACCGGACGGAGCCATGAACGGCCGTGTAGGGGATCCCCATGGCGCGAAGCACGTGACTCGGCTGAAGGGAGCCCGACGTGCAGGCCGACCCGGAGGAGGCGCAGATCCCGAACTCGTTGAGCCGCAGCAGGATCGCCTCCCCTTCCACGTATTCGAAGCTGATGTTCGCCGTGTTGGGAAGCCGGTTCGCCCTGTCGCCATTGACAACGGCGTCGGGACAACTCTTGAGAAGCGCCGCCTCGAGTCTGTCCCTCATCGCGGCCAGGGTGGCTGTGCCTTTTTCAAGCTCCTTCTTCGCCAGCTCGCAGGCCTTGCCGAGGCCGACGATGGAGGCGACATTTTCCGTCCCCGCCCGCCTTCCCCGCTCCTGGTGCCCGCCGATGAGGTAGGGGCAGAACCGCACTCCTTTTCTCACGTACAGGACTCCGATGCCCTTGGGGGCGTGAAGCTTGTGTCCGGAGAGGGAAATCATGTCGACGGGCAGCTCCTTGAGGTTGATCGGGATTTTCCCGGCAGCCTGCACGGCATCCACGTGAAAGAGGATGCCGCGGGCACGGAGCATCTTGCCGATCTCTTCAATGGGGAAGATCACCCCCGTCTCGTTGTTGGCGTACATGATGGAGACGACGGCCGTGTGCTCGTCGACGGCCTCCAGCAGGGCATCCATGTTGAGCTTCCCGAGGGTGTCCACGGGAAGATAGGTGACCCGATAGCCGCTCTTGACCGCCATGTGCTTGCAGAAATTCAGGATCGCCGAGTGCTCCACCCGCGTCGTGATGATGTGCCTCTTTGTCGGGTTGCACTCCGCGGCGCTCATGATTGCCGTGTTGTCGCTCTCGGAGCCGCAGCCGGTGAAGATGATCTCCTCGGGCTCCGCGCCGATCAGCTCCGCCACCTGGGCCCTGGCCATCTCGATGTGGCCGTGGACCTGGCCGCCGAAGGTGTGCATGCTGGAGGCGTTCCCGTAGAGTTCCGTGAAATAGGGAAGCATCGCCTCCACCACTTCCGGGGTCACCTGGGTCGTCGCGTTGTTGTCGAGGTATATCGTCTTCATTCCGTCACCACTGTGATGTCCTGCCCGGTTACGTCCTTGAGCCTCGCTTCGATCCCCTTGATCGTCATGCCGCCGCTGGGGCAATCGACGCACATCCCTCTCAGACCGACGATCACCGTGCTTCCGTCGATGTCAACAAGATCGAGGTCACCCCCGTCAGCCCGGAGCTTCGGGCGGATCTCGCGCTCCAGGACATCCTGGATGAGGGCCATTCGCTGGATGTTCGTCAATTTCTTCTTTTCGACGGGCCTTTCCTTGATCTCCGTGATGGACCAGACGTCTTTGAGGATCTGCTCGATCTCGGGGATGCACATGCCGCAGCCGCCGCCGGCCTTCGTGTAGTGGGTGATGTCTTCGACGGTCTTCAGTTTGTTCTCAATGGCCGTCCTGCGGATCTTTTCCTCGGAGACGTCGAAGCACTTGCAGATGATGTTCTCCTCGGGCTTCAATGCCTTCTTAACGCCCCGGTACTTGTTGATGGCGTCCTCGAGGGCCTCCATGCCCATGACGGAGCAGTGCATCTTCTCGTCGGGCAGCCCCCCGAGATAGTCCGCAATGTCCTGGTTGGTGATTTTTGCGGCCTCATCGAGGGTCTTTCCCTTGACGAGTTCCGTGAGGACCGAGGAACTGGCAATGGCCGAGGCACAGCCGAATGTCTGGAATTTCGCGTCGA
>DASRZY010000073.1:0-16341 GCA_035685905.1 Syntrophales bacterium | reverse complement strand
CTTCGGCAGCGGAATCCAGATCACGAACGCGCCTTCCGGTCCGATCAAGGTGTACCAGAGGGGTTTCATCGGCACCCCGGGGAATATCGAAATAACGAACAGCCGCGGCTCCAGGGCCACGATTACAATGCTGGCCACAGGAAGGGTTTATGTCACGTACAGCATGCAATAACCGGGGGATCTCCATGGTCGAGGTCCTCATCACGCTGTTCCTTACGTCCATCGGCATCCTGGCGCTTCTCTCCATGCAGCCCACGGCCTGGACCGCAGCGGGGCGCTCCGATTTCATGGGGAGGGCCTCGGGCATCCTCCAGAGCGAGCTGGAGCGCAGCGAGTTGTGGTTGATGAACCCGAACAACACGGTGGCATTCAGCTCAACGTGTGATACCGCCAAGCTGAAGTTGGGAACCTGCACGAAGACGATCAATGCAAGCAGCCAGACCTCCCAGCAGACGGGAGACGTGCCCTTTACCGTGGCAACCACGTTAGCTGCCTACGGGGCGACGGGGAAGGCCTGGGCACTTACCGTTCGGGTCACCTGGCCCGGGAACAACCTCGGGATTCAGGAGACGATGATCATATCCAGCCAGGAGTACTTCGCACAATGACAGCAAGGATCAACCGTGCCGGAGGATTTACGCTTTTGGAGCTTGTCATGGCCATGGCCGTCGGGCTTGTTCTGCTTGCCGCCGTGTGGACGGCCGTCTGGTCCGGGCAGCGCTCGTCCACGGGAATCGAGCGCAAGGTGACAACGAACCAGGATACCCGGGCCATTCTGGATATGATGGCCATGGAGATCCGCATGGCGTCGTACAACCCGACGCTGGAGAAGTCTTCGACGTTCTGGCCCAATCCGGCCGACTGCAGCACGGGTATCCAGATCTACAAGGGCATCCCCGTGGCGACGGACAGCGCGATCACCGTCTCGATGAACCTCGACGGCGACAACGCGGCTGCAGGCGCAGGCGGCAAGATTTGCGGCAACAACGAAGGCGAGATCGTCAGCTACGCCTACGATGCGGCCAATGCGCGGATCACCCGCGAAACGATCACGTGCCTGTCGGGCACGAGAACGTCAACGTCGGGCGGTCCGCAGACGATGCTGGGGCCCATCGCCGGTGCGCAGACGGTGAGAGTCATCAACGGGACCTTACCCATGTTTCGCTATTACAAGGCCGATGGCACCCGGCTCAACCCCGACGGCACCCCGATGGCGGCCGCGCTGATCCCCGACATCCGGCGGATCGAGATCGTGCTGCTCGTCGAGTCGGAGGCTGTGGACCCGAGCACGGGCCAGAAAAGGCAGATGGCCTATTCGACCAGTGTCATCCCTCGAAACCATGGGATCAACGTTAACACGAAATGAGTAAGGACGGTTGAACATGATACGCAAAAGGAAGGAAGGCGGCTTTGCCCTCGTGGCCGCACTGCTGGCCAACCTGATCCTCCTGGCCGTGGGGATCATCGCCATCAACATCTCCACGCAGGACATTCGGGTCAGCGTGAGAACCATGGCGGACAAGAAGGCCGTCACTGCCGCCGAGACGGGGGTCCACAGGCTCGCGATGGATTTCATCAGCGAAGAGAACATTCCCCTGCTCAGCGGGAAGGTCTACAGCGATTTCTCGAACGACAGCGGCACGAAGGCCACGGTCATGTCCATCGTGAAAAACCCCAATATCGTCATTGCCCTCTCTCTGCCAGGCTACCAGAACGGCGGCGATGCGGTGTGGTCCCAGGAGGTTTACCAGGTCGAGATAAAGGGAGAGAACACCCGATACAATTCGATAGTGAACGTCGTTGCCGGGTTCGGCCACGGGCCGGCGCCGGGCAGCGTGGCCCCCGATTATGACAAATGACGCAGAACGAGTCACGAGGAGATGCGCACCATGCGGACACAGCGATATCTTGCAGTCATTCTGACACTCTCAGCCATCTTTGCCTCTCCGGCTGCATGGGCGGATGAGTCATCCATCTTCACAAACATTGCGCCCGATGCCATGTTCATGATCGACTTCTCGGGGAGCATGGGCTGGAACCCGCCGGGCGACACGACGGTCAGCGTGTATGGCGACTCCATCTGCGCAGGCCCCTTCACGACGGCAGGCGGGTCGACGGATTGCAAGCGGCTCTCCATCGCCAAGCGGGCGATGTTCGGCCTCCTCGACGACAACGCCGACGGGAAGGTCGACTGCTACGACAAGAACAGCCTCAATGTCAACGTCGGCTACATGGGATTCCGGGGCACCGAGGACACGGCCGTCGACCCCCTGACGGGAAATGCCAGTGTCCGCTGGCCGATCGGCACGGACTACCACAAGATGTACTGCAACGCCAACACGGGCTGCGGAACCCTCAGCACCTACATGTGCTCCACGTGGAACTATGGCTACGGCGCGACCCTGGCCATGGAGTCGGCCGGCGGCGGAACGCCGCTCAACTGGGCCTTGAAGGAAATGAAATCCTATCTCGACACCCACAAGGCTGCCGACGCTGCCAAGAGCTGCAGACAGAAATTCGTGATCCTGCTCTCCGACGGTGTCGACACGTACTCCTGCGCCGGCACGGGCAGCGAGGGCCAGACCGACATGTACAAACGCAGGCGCCTTTCCGTTCAAAGGGCCAAGCTGCTTGGTGATGCGGGCTACCGGGTCTTCGTCATCGGCTTCGGACAGAACATGCCCGCCAGCCTGAAGAACACTCTCAACTGGATGGCCTATTACGGCGGGACGGACAACCCGCTGGAGCTCAATCAAGGCGACACATCGGCCTACGACCCGACACTCAACGCCGAGTGTGAGGTCGCTTCGACGACGGGGACCTGCAACGGCACGAGTACGGAATGCTATGGCTCCACGAACGACCCGGGCAACATCCCGCTGTCGGGATACGCCTTCATATCCGGAAACTCCACGGAATTGAAACTTGCCCTGAAGCAGGCCATGGAACTCATCCGCGAGTCGAACTACTCTTTCTCGACGGCCACCGTGGCCTCGGCGCGCACTCTGGCAGAGAACTACCTCTACGAGGCTTCCTTCCAGCCGATCAACTCGGACCCTTTCTGGCAGGGTCACTTGAGGAAGTATCAACTCAACGAAGACGGGTCTATCGCGGGCATCCTCTGGGACGCGGGAAACGTCCTCCAATCCACGGCGGCGGCAAGCCGCACGATCAAGACCCTCAAGGGCGGGGTGCTTACGGACTTCACGACGGCGAATATCGCCCCGGTCGATCTGGCGTTGACCTCGACCGATACGGCATCGCGCGACATGATCGTGGGCTTTGTCCGGGGCGACACCACGAACAACAAGGAGAACTGGAAACTGGGCGACATCTTCCGCTCGGCCCCGGTCAGCGTGGGGAGCCCGTCTGCCTATTACGCTGACAGCCGCGATACGGCCACCCCCAATGCCTTCTCGGCCTTCCGCTCCGCCCACCCCAGGTCAACCGCCAACGGGTTGCGCGTGATCCTTGCGGGTGCAAACGACGGACAGCTCCACGCATTCCGTGCGGACACGGGGGCCGAGGTCTGGAGCATCATCCCGCCGAACCTTCGCTCGAAACTCAAGAACATTGCCCACAAGACACATCCGGCGGGCCTTTCGCACCAATACTTCGTCGACGGGCCCATCAGCGTGTCCGATGCCTGGCTGGGATCGGGAGACGGGACGGCCAAGGTGTCCAGCGACTGGAAGACGCTCCTCGTCCTCGGCGAGGGCCGCGGTTCAACGAGCTACCTCTGGAGCTCGTCGGCCACCTGCGACTCGGATTTCATCAACAGCTACAAAGACGACGGGTCATACCCGTATTACTGCGGCTACTGGGCTTTCGAGATTACGAATACCTACAGCCCGGCGTACAAGTGGAAGATCACGCCTTCCGCCGCGCAGGCGCCCTACCTGGGTGATCCCTGGAGCAAGATGCACATGAGCCGGGTCAGGATCGGGAGCAATGAGCAGTGGGTCGGCTTCATGGGCGGGGGGCACAATCTCTCCAACCTGACGCTGTGCGCGGCCAATGGCCCCAACTATGGCGATTGCGACAAGCGCGGCAAGGGTCTCTTCGCGATCAACCTTTCGAACGGAAATGTCCTGTGGGGCGCCACCCACCTGGCCAATGCGGGCATGGAATACGCCTTTCCGGCTTCGATGGCCCTCCTCGATTCGGACGGCGACGGGTTTGTAGACACGGCCTACGTTGGCGATCTGGGCGGGAACATGTGGCGCCTGCGGTTCTGCCAGCAGGTCGTTTCAGGCAGCTCCGACCCCCTGCAGTCGGCCAGTTGCAGCAGCAGCAACTGGACCGCGACAAAGCTCTTCGACGGCACCGCCTCGTCCCTCTCGGCACGGCCGATCTACAACATCGTCGCTACTGCCCCGGACGGAGCTGGGAACCTCTGGGTCTACTGGGGAACGGGCGACAAGGTGAACAATACCGATACGACGACGCGGGATATCTTCGTGGCCCTGAAGGACACGGACCAGAGCAGCACCCGGACGTTGAGCAACCTGCAGGACGTCTCGGGCTCCAGCGCCTATTACAACGACAGCACGAAGTTTGGCTGGTATATTGCGCTGCCTGCCGGGACCGGCGAGAAGATCCTTTCTGCGCCGGCAGTCTTCGGGGGGTCCGCCTGGTTCACGACCTGGGTGCCGCCGAGCAGCGCGGACCCCTGCAGCCAGGTGGGAACATCGAAACTCTATTCCGTGGACTACACCTCGGGGGGTGGAAGCTTGCCGGACGGCTCTGGCGGAAAGGTCAAGAGCGCATCATTGGGTGCGGGCATGGCGATTGGTCCGACGTTCTCCCTCAACCCCGGCGGGGGCTCGGAAATGTACATCACCCAGAGCGGCAATGATGGCAGTTATGTGCCTCCGCCTGGTCCTGGTCCTAGCGGTTGCTTAGGGAATTCGTGCTACAGCACTGGGCCCGGCGGGTCGGGCGGAAACAACAGAATTATCTACTGGAAGGACAGCAGAGTGAACTGAGTTCATCACGGCGATCACGGCAGACGATCCGGGCGTCCAGTTCCGGCTGGGGCCCGGATCGCTGCATTTACGGCCCGGGCCATTCCGTCATCCGCTGAAAAAACCGCTTGACCCTTTCCCCGTTGATGAAGTAAGTTCAAGCCAACACGGCGGGATTCTTTCGAAAAGAGACCCGTCGGTGCACCTTCCTTCATACAACCTGTCCTCCGGATTGCACGGACGGCGAGAACGAGCTTACCACAAACACGCCGGGGTGTGCGTCCCTCTATCATTCCGCAGGAACACGTGCGTCAAAATTGTTTTACGTGATGGAGGCATGCGCGATGGGGAGGCATATCCTCGGCTGGACCCTCGGCTGGATGTCGGTACTCCTCGGCATCCTGATCTCCTGCGGCTCCGCTCTGGCCGTCGACTACGGCGATCAGGCTCTTTTTTCCACCGTCTCACCCGACGCCATGATCGTCCTCGATCTGTCGGGCAGCATGCGCTGGAACCCCAGGGGAGAATACGACAGCTCGCAGGAGCCCGTCAGGCGCTTCGGCAACGACACCTGCTCGGGCGATGCCTTCTACGACGCACCCAGGCCGGGCTTCGCCACCGATTGCGCCCGCTACCTCATCGCGAAGCGGGCAATCTACCAGATCCTCGATGACAACAAGGACGGGGTGATCGACAAAAAGGACGAGGCCGGCCTCAATATCCGGCTCGGTTTCTGGAAATTCAGCACAAACGACAAGAAGCACAGGGACCTCGGGCAGCCCTATGCCGCCATCTGGTGCGGGAACGACACCTGCTCGGGCGCTGATTTCAGCCTCTATTCGGGCGAGGATACGATTCTCTACTGGACCGACAGTCTGAAGGAGAAACAGCGCGTCTACGGCAGCACGAGCCTGGCATCCTGCATGGTGGCCGTAAACACCTACATGGAGGGCAGCAAAAAGGAGGATCCCTACAGGAAATGCCGCTACAAGTTCGTCATTCTCGTGACGGACGGGCAGGACACGCTCTACTGCAGCGGCACGGGTTCCGGAAACCAGGTCGACCAGTACAAGCGCAGGCGCGCCGCTGTGGCGAAAGTGAAAGCCCTGCGCGACGCGGGTTACAAGGTCTT
Source organism: Syntrophales bacterium (assembly GCA_035685905.1). Lineage (GTDB taxonomy): Bacteria > Desulfobacterota > Syntrophia > Syntrophales > UBA2192 > UBA2192. Next base: position 10,242 of record DASRZY010000073.1, on the reverse strand, counting down.
CGTCATCGGCCTCGGGGACAAGATGCCCGAGTACCTCAAGTACACGCTCAACTGGATGGCCTATCACGGCGGGACCGAAAACCCCCTTGTCGCCGACAAGAAAGGCAATCCGTCGGCATTGAATGTCGGCGCCATCGAAGCGAACCCCTGCGCCTCTTCCGCCACCACATCACCGGTTGCAGGCGGCTGCTCGGGCAACAGCGACCAGTGCTTTGCCACGACAAACGACCCCGGGACGCTCGAGCTGTCCGGTTACGCCTTCATCTCCACAAACTCGAAGGAATTGGAGACGGCCCTGCGGATGGCCATGACCTACATCCGGGATGCGACCTATTCCTTCAGCGCGCTTTCCGTGTCCCCTCTGAGGGTCACCGATGAGAATTACACCTTCATGGCATCCTTCCAACCCAGCAACACGGATCCCTTCTGGAAAGGGTCCATCGAGAAATACAAGGTCGCGGGCAACCAGGTGTCGAGCGTAGCCGACAGGGATGCCGGGGCGGCTCTGCTGGGCAGGAATGCTGCCGACCGGAAAATCCTGACCGCGAAGGGAGGCTCCGTCGTCTCCTTCACGACTGCAAACCTGTCAGCGGCGGACCTGGGGGTCGGCGACACGGCGAGGCGCGACGAAATCGTGGGGTACATCCGCGGCGAGGCGACGTACAACCCGGAGAAGGATGTCGCGGGGAATGTGTGGAAACTCGGGGACATCTTCCACTCGAACCTCGTCATCGTGGGAACGCCCACGTCATACTTCATCGACGGGCGCGACGGGGGCGCGTCCTTCAGCACCTACCGGCTCAACAACCAGCGAACGTCTTCGAACCAGAAGCGCATCATCGTGGCCGGCGCCAATGACGGCCAGCTCCACGCCTTCGGGACCGGGGATCTGACAGAAGCCTGGAGCTTCATCCCGCCGAACGTCCTCGACAGGCTCAAAGACATCACTCACAAGGCGCACCCGGCGGGGCTTACGCACCAGTTCTACGTCGACGGGCCGATCACGGCAGCCGATGTCTGGACGGGTTCAGGCAACGGGAAGACCAAGACGCCTGCAGACTGGAGAACGATGCTGGTCGTGGGGCTGGGGCGCGGGGGGTCGAAGAACCTCTGGAGCTCTTCGCCTTCCTGCGACAGCAGGTTCAGCAACGTCTACCTCCCATCCGGGGATTATCCGCATTATTGCGGCTATCACGGCCTGGACATCACCGATACCCTGAATCCCAGGAATTTCCTGAGTCCCGGTGCATCGTGGAGAATCAGGCCCACGGCGGCCCAGGCGCCGTTCCTGGGCGATCCCTGGAGCCGCATGGTGATCCGGCGCGTCCGGAACGGGACGGACGAGAAGTGGGTGGGCATCATCGGAGGCGGCCACAATGCATCCCCGTGCACCGGTGCGGCGGATTGCGATGCGAGGGGCAAAGCGGTTCTTGTGGTCGATCTTGCAACGGGCAACATCCTGTGGAGCGTCAATCGCAATTCCCCGGGCGCCGGCAGCATGAACAACGCCCTTCCGTCCATGGCTGCCGTGATCGATACCGATGCGGATGGATTCGCCGACAGGGCCTATATAGGGGATCTCGGGGGCAACATCTGGCGCTTGAACTTCTGCAAGCAGGCCGACGGGGATGGCTGTACGTCGGCGGACTGGAAGGTTTCCCTGTTTTTCCAGGGCGATGCCAACACGGGGCCCGTCTACTTCGCACCTGCCGTTACGACGGATGAGGGAGGAAATTACTGGGTATACTGGGGAACGGGTGACCGCCTGGAGCCCGTTGCCGTCAAGGGATACAAGGACCGCATTTACGGTGTAAGGGACTTCGGCAAGGCGACTGCCCTGAAGAGAGAGGATCTTCAGGATATCAGCAATGCAGGCCTCACATTCACCAAGGCGGACACGAAGGCCGGCTGGTACATCGAACTGAACGGCAAAGGCGAAAAGGTGCTCGACGGCGTGTCTCTCGTCGCCAGGGTGCTCTCGTTCACCGCATACACACCCGACAGCGGGGGCTCTGACCCGTGCGACACGGCCGGCAGCTCAACGTTATACAGCGTGTCCTATGTCAGCGGGGCGGGAAGCCTCACGGGCGGGGTCCGGAGCCAGTACCTCGGAAAGGGGATCGCCTCGAGCCTGACGATTTTTTCAGCAGCATCGTCAGGATGGGGAACGGCGGCCGTCACAAGCGGCGGCGGCAGTTCCAGCAGGCAGCTTGTCAATCCCAATTTGCAATTGTCATTTCCGGCAAACATGACTCACATGCTGCATTGGCAGGACATGCGTATTCGTTAGGGTACAGGGTATAGGGCAAAGGGGGGAGTGGATACGGTGAAAATGAATTCAAGAAAGGGATTCACGCTCGTCGAGATTCTCATGGCCGTTGCCATCGGCCTTGTGCTTCTCGGTGCGATTTGGACGGCTGTCTGGTCGGGGCAGCGTTCTTCCGTGGGGATCGAGCGGAAGGTGACGACAGGGCAGGATACCAGGATGGCACTGGAGATCATGGCCGCCGAGATCCGGATGGCATCATTCAATCCGCTTGCGGCCGAGAGGATGTGGGTCAACCCGGCCGACTGCAGCGTGGCTGTCAACCAGCAATGGAGAGGCATCCAGGAAGCGACGGCATTGTCCATCACGATCGAGATGGACCTCGATCCGGACGGTCAGTTCGGCAACTCCGAAAACGAGATCATCCGGTATGCCTACGATAAGCCGTCGGGAAGAATCACCCGGGAGACGATCCGCTGCGCATCCGGGGTCAGGACCTCGTCGGGCGGACAGCCCTTCCTGGGTCCCATCCTGTCGAACCCGACTGCCCGGACCCTGCGGGTGATCAACGGCAACGTGCCCGTGTTTCGATACTACGACGGCAAAGGCGCCGAAATCGCGAGCCCGCCCGCAGAGATTCAGCAGATCCGGCGCATTGAAATGGCCCTGCTCGTCGAATCGGCCGATGTAGATCCGGGCACGGGGCAACCTCGGAGGATGGCCTATTCAACGAGTGTCGTGCCCCGGAATCACGGCATCAGTTTCGGGGGAGGGAAATGAGAAATGAAAATCCGGAATGAGGAAGGCTTTGCCCTGATCGCGGCCATACTGGCAAACCTGATCCTGCTTGCCGTGGGGATCATCGCAATCAACATCTCGACGCAGGACCTGCGAATCAGCATGAGAGTCGTCGGGGACAAAAAGGCGATGAGTGCGGCCGAGGCAGCCGGCCACTGGGTCATCATGAACCTGGACCCCGATAATCCCGGCTCCGTCGTCAAGACGAATCAGCCCCTGAACGAACTCGGCGCCGATCTGAATTCCCGCAGCCGCATCACGATCACCCGGCCGTCCCCGCCCACGACGGGCCCGCTGTTCATGAAAATGCCCGGATATGACATGTCCTCGAATCAGTGGATCCTCCTTCGGTATAACACGACCATTACGGGGCGCAACGATGACTATCAGGCCGGTGTGACCGTTGATCTGGGGCTGGGGTATGGGCCCGTCGATGCGACCAGTTATTGACGTCGGAATGCCACCATCCTTCCACAGGCCGGATTGCGGGATCCGCTACGGCGAGCCGTCGTGTCTGCAGTGCCTTCCCCTTAAAATTGCTTGACTTCCCGCCTTCAAGCGTATAGTGTTTCCCGCGATTTACGACAGGTGAAATAACTCTTCCGAAGAGGGAGAACGTGATAAAAGAATTGGCCGCCGGGCCTTTTTTTTATTATCATGAATCGAAGGATTCAACTGCGCCATGAAAGAAAAGATCATCAAGCTGCTTGAGGAGGCGACGGCTCTCTGCGTGTCCGAAGGCCTGTTCGAAATCAACAACCTCCCGTTTATTGAATTGGAGGTCACCCGGGACAAGGCTCACGGCGACTACGCAACAAACGTGGCCATGATCATAGCCTCCCAGGCGAAGAAAAACCCCCGCGTGATCGCCCAGGCCATCGTTGCCAAGCTCAAGGATGACGGCCATCTGCTGAACAAGGCCGAGATCGCAGGCCCCGGCTTCATCAATTTCTTCATCCGGGAGGAAAACTGGCGCTCCCTGCTGCGCGAGATCGACCGCCAGAAGGACCGTTACGGCACTCTCGATTTCGGGGCGGGGAAAAAGGTTCAGGTGGAGTTCGTGAGCGCAAACCCCACGGGTCCCCTGCACATCGGGCACGCGCGGGGCGCCGTCACGGGCGACGTGATCGCCAACATCCTCAAGGCAAGCGGCCACCATGCCGTCAAGGAATACTACATCAACGACGTGGGCAACCAGATGCGGACCCTCGGTCGATCCGTGTACCTCCGTTACCAGGCGCTTCTGGGCGATACGATCGAATTTCCCCAGGATCATTACCAGGGCGATTACATCGCCGGGCTTGCGAAGGAAATCCTCGCAAAAGAAGGAGACCGCTACCGGGGAAAGGGCGAGGACGAGGTTTTGCCGTTCTTCACGTCCTATGCCGCCGGCTCCATCATGGAGGGGATCAAGGACGACCTGGGGGCCTTCGGCGTCACCTTCGACTGTTATTTCAGCGAAGGGGAGCTCTACGAGAACGACGGCGTCATGAAACTTCTGGAAACGCTGCGGGAGAAGGGGTATGTCTACCGGGAGAAAGACACGCTCTGGTTCCGGTCGACGGCCTTCGGCGACGAGAAGGACCGGGTCGTCATCCGGGACACCGGCACGCCGACCTACTTTGCCGCCGACATCGCCTACCACAAGAACAAGTTCGACAGGGGATTCGATTTCGTCATCGACGTGTGGGGCGCAGACCATCACGGATACATCCCCAGGCTGAAGGCCAGTATCGAGGCTCTCGGCGGGAACAAGGATGCCCTGAAGATCATCCTCGTGCAACTTGTCAGCCTGCTGCGCGACGGCAAACCCGTGGCCATGTCCACCCGTGCCGGGGAGTATGTGACACTTCGCCAGGTGATCGACGAGGTGGGCCGGGACGCCGCCCGGTACAACTTCCTCATGCGGCGCTCCGACAGCCAGCTCGACTTCGACCTCGAACTGGCAAAGAGACAGTCGAATGAAAACCCGGTTTACTACGTACAGTACGCCCATGCCCGCATCGCGAGCATCATGCGGATGGCGGCGGAGCGGGCCATGGAGATCCCGGGGAGCGACGATGCGGAGCTGAGCCTGTTGACGCTATCCGAAGAGATCCAGCTGATCAAGGCCATCATTCGTTTCCCCGAGATCGTCGAGGGGGCGGCCAAGGCCCTCGAGCCGCACCGGGTCACCTTCTACCTCAACGAGCTGGCGGGTGTCTTTCACAGCTACTACAACAAGAACCGGGTCATCACCGACGATGCGGCGCTGAGCCGGGCAAGGCTTTTCCTCATGAAATTGATCGGGCAGGTCCTGCGCAACGCCCTGGGCATACTTGGCGTCAGCGCTCCTGAAAAGATGTAGCAGCCGGGGGGAGTCATGCGGCCTCAACGGATGAAGGAGTTCGAATTTCGCCTTGGCAAACTGGGGCTCACGCTCTTCATCATCGGCATCTCTTTTCTGCTGTTCCTGTCTTTTGTGATGGGGGTCATGATAGGGGTGAACATGGAGGGAAACCCCGATCAGATTTCCCAGGGAATCCCCGGCATCATCAAGCAGAAAATCGGACGGGCGGCACCGGGGGAAACAGGAGGGGCGGAAAAAGGGGCCGGCGAGGAAGCGAAGAAGGCAGGGACTGCCGAAAAGGGTGAATTCAAGCTGACGTTCTTCGACACCCTTTCGAAGGGCAAGGTCTCGGGCTCGGCCGATGCGACACCGCAGAAAGCCAAAAAAGAAGAAACCAGGCGGGAAGAAACGCCAACCGATGCAGCCAGGACAACCGTTGCCGCGGCTGGAAAATTCGTGATCCAGGTGGCTTCCCTCCAGGACAGGAAAAAGGCCGAGGACCTGCGCGACCGCCTCAACAGCATGGGTTATGCCCCGTACATCGACTCTGCGGAGCTCAGCGACCGGGGCCGTTGGTACCGGGTGAAGCTCAAGGGCTTCGAGACGAAAGAGGAAGCGCAGAAAGTGGTAGACGGGCTGCAGGCGAAAGTAAAGGGGCTGCAGTGCATGATCCTGCCTGCCGGCAGTTGACAGTGACCGGTGACCAGTGACCGGTGTAATGAGGGACCAGACAAAAAACAGGTACGAGGTCCGAGGAACGAGGATCGAGGAAACAAAATAGAAATCCTCGAGCCTCGAACCTAGATCCTCGATCCTTCACGACGGAATAGACTGAATAGACGGGATAGACGGAATAGACCAGAGCGATGTTTGAGAATCTGACCGATAAACTTGACGGCATCTTCAAGAAGCTCAAAAGCCGCGGGAGGCTCGACGAGGAGAACATCAAGGACTCCATGAAGGAGATCCGGATGGCCCTTCTCGAGGCCGATGTGAATTTCCGCGTCGTCAAGGATTTTGTCGAGGACGTCCGGGCAAAAGCCGTTGGGCAGGATGTCCTCGAGAGCCTCACACCGGGGCAGCAGGTCGTGAAGATCGTATACGACCGCCTCGTGGAGCTCATGGGCGGGGCCGGAAGCCAATGGCTCAAGCTCTCCAGCCGATTCCCGAACCCCGTCATGCTGGTGGGCCTGCAGGGCTGCGGCAAAACGACAACGGCAGCGAAGCTTGCCCGGCTCACCATGGAGCAGGGCCGCAGGACGGCGCTCGTCTCCACCGACGTCTACCGGCCGGCAGCCATCGAGCAGCTGCGGGTCCTCGGTGAAGCGCTCGGCGCAGGCGTGCTGCAGCCTGCCGACACGAAAGACCCCGTTGAAATCGCGCGTGCGGCCATGGCGGAGGCGGAACGCCTGGGGTATGACGTTCTGATCCTGGACACGGCGGGACGCCTTCACATCGACGAGGCCATGATGGACGAGCTCCTGAGGGTCAAGAGCGCGACAAATCCTTCGGAGATCCTGCTGGTGGCCGATGCCATGACAGGCCAGGATGCCGTTCAGGTTGCCCAGAAGTTCAACGAGACGCTTGCCATCGACGGCGTCATCCTGACAAAGATGGACGGCGACGCGCGGGGCGGCGCCGCGCTCTCGCTGCGGGCGGTGACAGGCAAGCCGATCAAGTTTATCGGCGTGGGCGAAAAGATCGATGCCCTGGAAGTCTTTCACCCCGAGCGGATGGCCTCGCGCATCCTGGGCATGGGGGACATCCTGACCCTTGTCGAAAAGGCCCAGGCCTCCATCGACGTCAAGGAGGCGCAGGAACTCGAGAAGAAGATCCGCAAGGACGCCTTCACGCTGGAGGATTTCCGGGAGCAACTGCAGAAAATGCGCAAAATGGGATCCTTGAAGGACATGCTCGGCATGATTCCCGGATTGGGCAAACTCAAGGCCCTGAAGGATGTGGACCCGGATGACAAGGAAATCGTCAAGACCATGGCCATCATCGATTCCATGACAAAGAGGGAACGCGCGAACTACCTGGTCATCGACGGTTCCCGGCGCAAGCGTATCGCCCGGGGAAGCGGCACCTCCGTGCAGGATGTCAACCGCCTGATCAAGAATTACGTGGAGATGCGCAAGCTGATGAAAAAGATGATGACCAAGGGGGGCAGGGACGCGCTGCGGAGAGGCATGTTCAGGCCCTGAACGGACCCGGTAAAAAAAAGATTCAAAAATCCATGGATTTATGATAATTTAAAACACTTTTTTGTGCCTAAAACATAGGAGGTAAAGGATAAACGGAATGGCTGTGAAGATCAGATTGACGCGGATGGGAACCCGGAAAAAGCCGTATTACCGGATCGTCGTAGCGGATTCGGTTTCGCCGAGGGACGGGAAATTTATCGAAATCGTCGGCAACTATGACCCGAAAAAGAATCCGGCAGAGATCATCGTGAAAGAGGACCGGATCAAGGAATGGCTCACCAATGGGGCCGAGCCGACGCTTACCGTCTCCCAGTTGCTCCGGAAAAAAGGAATCACGATCGCAAAGGACAAGACCAAGGTCGCCTGAACTGCCGGTTTCGTTGGACTCTCAATTCAACATGGGGTGAACCAGGAGTGTAACATCTAGGAATTCCCTGGAGGTCGTGACGATGAAAGACTTGATCAAGTACATCGCTCAGGCGTTAGTGGACAATCCGGACAAGGTTGAGGTATCGGAGGTTCAGGGAGAGCAGACTTCTGTCATTGAGTTGAGGGTTGCAAAGGAGGATCTGGGAAAGGTCATCGGCAAGCAGGGAAAGACCGCAAAAGCCATGCGGACGATCCTGAGTGCCGCGTCGGCCAAGGTTCACAAGAGGACCGTTCTCGAGATCATCGAGTAACTCGAACAGATGAGATGGATCGAAATCGGACAGATCATCAAATCTCACGGTCTTGCGGGCCGTGTGAAAGTTCTTTCCTATCTTGAATCGGACCGCCTGCTGACGGCGTTGAAAGACGTCTATATCGGCCCGGACAGGGACTCGTCGAAGCGATACCCCATCGAACATGTGCGCCCCGAGGGGCGCAGCCATTTCTCCCTCAAGCTCGAGGGGGTCGAGGATCGCAATGCCGCCGATGCCCTGAGAGGGCTCAGGATTTCCGTTCCCTACGAGAGACTGGAACCCCTCCCGGCGGGTGAATACTACTGGGAGGATCTCATCGGGCTTGCCGTTGTGACCGAGGATGGCAAGCCGCTGGGGCGGATCGAGAGCATCTTCCCGACGGGCAGCAACGATGTCTACGTCTGCAAGGCAGGGGGCAGAGAGATCCTGTTGCCGGCCATTGCCGAAGTGATCCGGTCGGTGGACATTCAGTCAGGCACGGTCACTGTGCGGTTGATGAAGGGGCTGGAGGTGGACGACGGTGCGCTTTGACATCCTGTCCATCTTCCCGGAGATGTTCGAGTCCTTTTTCGGGTGCAGCCTTCTGAAGAAGGCCCGGGAAAAGGGCATCATCCGGATCGAGGCTCACAACATCCGTGACTGGGCCACGGACAAGCACCGGATGACCGACGATTACCCTTACGGCGGCGGGGCGGGCATGGTCATGAAGGTCGAGCCGATCGCCCGGTGCCTCGAGGCCATCAACGCCGTACCCGGGGAATGCCTGCGGGTCCTTCTCACACCCCAGGGCGAGACCTTCAGCCAGGCGATTGCCGCTGAGCTGGCCCGATCCAGCAGGATCGTTCTCATCTGCGGGCACTACGAAGGTGTCGACGAGCGGGTGAGACAGAACCTGGTGGACCGGGAAATTTCCATCGGCGACTACATCCTCACGGGGGGCGAAGCGGCCGCCATGGTTGTCGTCGATGCCGTCGCAAGGCTCATCCCGGGCGTGCTGGGCAATGATGAATCGACGCTTCACGAATCCTTTGCCATGGGGTTCCTGGAGAGCCCCCAGTACACGAGGCCGGAGGAATTCCAGGGGTGGAGTGTCCCCGAGGTGCTCCTTTCGGGACATCACCGCGAGATCGAGGCCTGGAGGCGCCGCGAGTCGCTCAAGCGCACGCTCGAGCGCAGGCCCGATCTGCTGGAGACGGCGGAGCTTACGGAGAAGGATCGAGCGTTTCTCACGGATCTGAAAAACGAATCTTGACGCATCGCCGGCGTCATGCACTCTGCAGGGACAACGGGTTCACGGGCAGAGCTTTTTTTTGAAGGCCTTCAATGATGGGCCGAATCTACATCGCTCTTTTACACTATCCCGTTCTCGACCGGAACGGGAGCGTCATCACGAGTGCCGTGACGAATGCCGACATCCACGACATTGCGCGCTCGGCGAGGACGTATGGGGTGCGGCGGTTTTTCATCGTCACCCCGATTGCCGAGCAGGCCGACCTGGTGAGAAAAATCATCGGGCACTGGACCCGCGGAGCCGGCGGGGCCCTGAACCCTTCGAGGCGCGAGGCCCTTGAGGCCGTGCAGGTTGCCGGCACTCTCGACGAGATCATCCAGTCGATCGACCGGGAGGAGTCGGGACCCGTGAAAACCGTCGCGACAGGCGCACGGCTCAAGGATTCCTCCGTGAGCCACGGGCACTTGAGCCAGTTGATGGACAAAGACGGCGGTGCGTTCCTTCTCATATTCGGGACGGGGTGGGGGTTGGCAGGCGAAGTGGTCGAACACAGCCGATATCGGCTAGAGCCCATCCATGGTTCAGAGTCGTACAACCATCTTTCGGTGCGATCAGCCGTCGCCGTGACACTGGACAGGCTGGCGGGGCGGAAAGAAGGAGTTAGGTAGGGTACGGATGAGGAATTGGGGTTATTCACCCTCACCCTGACCCTCTCCCCTCAAGGGAGAGGG
>DASRZY010000072.1:0-2033 GCA_035685905.1 Syntrophales bacterium | reverse complement strand
GCTCGAGCTGGCGCTTCACATCCTGGACATCGTCGAGAACTCCGTCCGCGCTGGGGCGACCCTCGTTCGAATCCTGATCCGGGAAGACCGGGCAAAGAACCGCTTCGTGATGCGCATCACCGACAACGGGAAAGGAATGACCCCGGTCGAGCGTCAGAAAGCCCTCGATCCCTTTTACACGACCAAGAAGGTCCGGCATGTGGGCCTGGGGCTCCCCATGCTTTCCGATGCTGCGGAACGGACCGGCGGCAGGATGACCCTGCGCTCGAGGCCGCAGACGGGGACAATGGTTGAGGCCGTTTTCGGACTCACCCACATCGACCGGCAACCGATGGGGGACATCGCATCGACACTGATTACGATCATCGTGGGAAGCCCCGGGATCGATTTCATATACAGGCACATGGTGGACGGCAGGATGTACCTGCTGGACACGCGGGAGATCAAAAAAGCACTGGAGGATGTTCCGCTAAACCACCCCGAGGTCACGGGTTTTCTCCGTGAGCATATCACGGAGGGCCTCAAGGCCATCGGGACCGCGGCGTGACACCCCCTGAGAGAGGAGACAGGTTTCATGAAAAACGGAAACGGCAATCTGCTGAAAGAGTTCACCGCCGAGCAGCTGGCGAAGCTGGACGAGATTATCGCCCGCTTCAAAGGAAAGCCCGGCGGTCTGATCCCCTTGCTGGAGGAGGCCCAGGTGACCCTGGAGTATCTCCCTGTTTCGGTACAGCGGAGGATCGCCGAAGGGATGAATCTGCCTCTGGCGCAGGTCTACGGCGTTGTTACCTTCTACTCCTTCTTCACGATGAAGCCGCGGGGGCGCCATACGGTTCGCGTCTGCCTGGGCACCGCCTGTTACGTCCGCGGGGGCAAGGCCATCGCGGATAACGTCGTCAAGGAGTTCAACATCGAGGAGGGTGAAACGACGGCGGACCGGCGCTTCACTTACGAGACGGTCCGCTGCCTGGGGGCCTGCGGCCTGGCGCCTGTCATCGTGGTGGACGAGAACGTCCATGGTCGGATGAAGACACAAAAAATGAAATCGGTTCTGGATGATTATCAATAAAACAGGCTTCAGGCTTCGGGCTTCAGGCTTCAGGGGAAGAAAGAGATCATCGAGAAGCCCCTGGAAGGCCAAACGCCTGGCGCCGAATGCCTCATGCCGAAGTATGGGGAACGCATATGACCAAGCTGAAGATTGAAGATCTCAAGAAAATCAAGGAAAAGGTCCACTCCCAGACGGCCCTTCGCGAGGGTGGGCAGCGGGCCAAGGTAACGGTCCACATGGGGACCTGTGGTATCGCCTCGGGAGCCCGCGAGGTGCTCAATGCCCTCATGCGGGAGATCGAGGAATCGGCAGCGGCGGATGTCATCGTCACCACGTCGGGCTGCATGGGACTGTGCAGCCGCGAGCCCCTGGTCACTGTCGAACTCCTGGGCAAGGAGCCCATCAAGTATGAAAAGATGGACGAGAAGAAGATGCGCCAGGTGTTTAAGCGCCACGTGATGGAAGGGGAGATCCAGACACCTTTCGTGCTTGCGAAAGGAGCCGAGGTCGTTCGCTAACGGGAGAGGAAATCACCATTCCCTGCTGAGGAATTATTCGAGGGGAGGATCAAGTTCAATGAAAGTATTTCGATCGCATTTACTGGTCTGCGGGGGAACGGGCTGCCATGCGTCCGGAAGCATCGCGGTCAAGAAAGCCCTCGTCGACGAGCTCAACAAGAAGGGCCTTGCCGAGGAGATCAAGGTCGTCGAGACGGGATGCAACGGCTTTTGCGCCATGGGCCCCATCATGGTCGTATACCCCGAGGGAATCATTTACATGAACATCCAGACGGCCGACGTCCCCGTGCTCGTGGAAGAGCACTTCATCAAGGGGCGACCCGTCGAGAGGCTCTTCTACAAGGAGCCGGGCAAAGAAGACCGGATCCCCTCCATGCAGGAGATCCCGTTCTTCGCCCTCCAGGACCTTCGGGTGCTCCGTAATCGTGGCCTCATCGACCCCGAGAACATCGAGGAATACATCG
>DASRZY010000071.1:0-4148 GCA_035685905.1 Syntrophales bacterium | reverse complement strand
CTGGAATCCTTTGTCCTGCAGCGCGTTGCGGAGATCGTCCATCCCCGACTGGAGCATCTGCTTGACCTCCTGGTTGTCGGCCAGCATGATCATGGTGACGCGGTTGTCCTTGACGGCAACGTCCAGATCGAGTTTCCCGAGTTGGGGCGGCTGGAGAGTCAGCGCCACGCGGCCGGATCCGTTCCGGAGGACATCGACTGCCCCGTCCAGGACCTGGCTCATGACGGCCTGCGGTTTTACAGCGCTGATAGTGCCTGCAAACCTGTCCTGCACGGAGGCTGCCATGTCGTTGCGAGCCGGAATGGCTCCGCGGCTCTCCGCGCCGGCATCTTTTTGCACAGCCTGTTTTTTCGACTGGCCCGCCGAGGCCATCCTGTCCTGCGTGTTCTCCATCAGGTCTGCAAATTCCTGCTTTGCCTTATCCGCCGAAGGACTGGACAGGGATGACTTTCCCTCGCTGTCGGGATTGTCCCGCAGGGCAAATGACTGCTGGGCCTTCCCCGATTTTCCGGTCTTGGGTTTTTGCAGGGTCTGGGTCTCGTCACCACCCGAAAGGTTTTTGAGGACCTCCCCTTCCTGGGCCGTCATCGACTTGACGGCTCCCACCCCTTCAGGGCGGCTCAGATGCTCGCCATCGACAACGCCTTTCACTTGCGCCGTTGTGTCCTTGCGGCCGGACAGGACGCCGTTCTTCTGGATCATCTCCTTCAGTTGGGCCTCTTCGGCTGCAGAGAGAGTGCCCTTTTTCGGCAGTTCTGCAGATTGCACCGAATCCTTGTTTTCCTTGACGAGTGTCTTCGCGGCCGTCTCTGCAGACGCTGCAGTGCTCTCCTTCACCGCCTGTGCCTGCGCTCCCGTTACGGGCGACTTTGCCCGCTTATCCGCGGCAACAGCCTGGCCCTTTGTGAGAGACTCACGATCAACGGGCGCTTTCTGACCGATTTTCTTTCCATTCGCGGAGTGATCGTTTTTCTTATGTTCCTCCGAACCGGCCTTGAGGTCCTGCTTCTTGGACTGGAGGATCTCGGCGAACGATGCCGTAAGCGATGCCGCAGCAGCATTGGCTTCTTTGCCTTCAGACTGATCGTCGCGTTTCCTGCCGGGCGCCACGTCGCGGCTCTTGGGCGTTTCCGCGGGGGCAACGGGGTCAAATTGAACCTGCACGCCTGGAGAATCCATGCTCACTCCTCGCATTGTTTTGACTGAGTCATTGAGCAACGCGTGTGCCACGGGAGAAGGGACGAGGGACGAGCGACGAGGGACGAGGGACGGAATAGACATTTATAGATTGATTTCATTGAACAATTCAAACGATGCATTACCCAATTCAACCGCCTTGCCTCATGGCGGCTGAGAGGAATTGGGGGAGAAAAAACGGGGTGTTCGGGCAAATATTGCCTGCCGGGCGCTGCGCAACGGTCTCTTTTTTTCCGAGCCGGGCCTCACGCAGCGGAGGTGGCAAGAAAGACAAGTGATAGGGTAGTCCTGTTGTCTGTTACCAAAAAAAAGGGGGATCGATCGTCCGATGGACTGACCGTCCCCCATGCGAATAGGATTCCCAGTTCTTTATCCGGAAGCCCGGAGCCTGATTCCCAATGCCCTGAGCTTGCTGCGCAGCAGCCTAGTTTGCCGGCGCTGCGGCTTTGGGTGCGCTGGTGATCTCCTTGGCGATTTCAGCAGCCCGGTTCGGCTCGATATGGCCCCAGATGGCGCCGGCTTTCTTGCTCTTCATGTTCATGATGATCCCGGCGGCAAGCTTCTTGTCCATCTTCTCGAGCATGGTTCCGGCCTGCGCCGGGGTGGTTGCCTCGAACACGGTGGCCAGATCCTTGAGCCGCTTGTCCTCGACGGCTTTCACGGCATCGAGCATGCCGGAGAGCTTGTCCTCGAGGCCCTTGAGCGAATCGATCTTGGCGATGATCTCGCTTTTCAGGGCCTGCAGCTTTTTCTCCTCCTCCTTGATTGCGCTCTCCCGGCTGTCGAGCTGCTTCTCGCGATCGGTCAGCGACGCAGCGAGCTTTCTCTCCCTGGCCATGGCGTCATCGGTTGCCTCGCGTACCGGGGCGGCCTCCGGGGCATTCCCGGCGACGTTGGCAATGGCGTGGTCGAGATCGAAGATGGCGGCCTCGGGCGTGATCTTCTGCAGCATCCCGCCGGCCGTAACAATCTTGATGATAATGACCAGGACCACGAGGATCTCACAGATTATGATCAATCTTTTCATCGCCGTACCTCTTCAGAAAACGGATGATACCCTGTTCGTTCAACTCCACCGACTCCTTGTGGTTCCACTCTTTCCAGTAGTTCTCCAGCTTCTTCTGCTTGAGGATCTCCATGATCTTGCGCCGCTTCATGGCCTCCACGAGTTCCTCCCTCTTGAGTTCGAGGGCCTTCTCCTTGTCCGCAATCAGGATGACCCGGGCAACTTCCCGCTCCCGCAGCCTCTTCAGGTAATCGAAGTAGAGGCTGATTTCCGTTGCGGTGAGGGTTCCCGCCTGTTTGCGCAGCAGCTCGGCGAGCAGCGTCTCCTTCTGGGATCGGAGCGAGCGCAGATGTTCTTTTTCCCGCTCGAGATCCCGCACCTGCTCGGAAAATTCCTGCATGACCTGCTCTTCCAGGATCTTGCGGTAGTTGAGGATTTGCTCAAAACGGAATCGGAACATTTTCCCTGCTCACTCAGCTAAAGAGCGCCAACAGCTGCCTGCGGCTCTCCTCGAAACTGACCCGTTCGTTCATGTCCTGCCTGAGAAAGACATTGACCCGGTCGATCATCTTGATCGCGTGATCGATCTCGGGGTTGCTCCCGGCCACGTAGGCGCCGATGTTGATGAGGTCCTCGGCCTTTCGGTACGTCGCAATGATGTTCAGCAGATCGTTTGCCTTCCTGCGCTGTTCCGAATCGACGATGTCGATCATGACGCGGCTCACGCTCTCGAGCACATCCACGGCAGGATAGTGGTTCTTTGCGGCAATGGCCCGTGAAAGCGCGATGTGGCCGTCCAGGATGGAGCGCGCGGCATCGGCGATCGGCTCGTTGAAGTCATCGCCCTCGACGAGCACCGTGTAGAGCCCCGTGATGCTCCCCATGCCCTCGACAGAGCCCGTGCGCTCCAGCAGTTTCGGCAGGAGGCTGAACACGGAAGGGGTGTACCCCTTCGTGGCCGGCGGCTCCCCGACGGAGAGCCCCACCTCGCGCTGCGCCATGGCGTATCGGGTGAGCGAATCGACCATCAGCAAAACGTCCTTGCCCTGGTCCCGGAAGTATTCGGCCACGGAGGTCGCCACGTAGGCCGCCCGCATGCGGATCAGCGGGTGCCGGTCGGAGGTGGCCACGATGACCACGGAGCGCTTCAGGCCCTCGGTGCCCAGGTTCTTCTCGACGAATTCGCGCACTTCGCGCCCGCGCTCGCCGATGAGCCCGATAACGTTCACATCGGCTTTCGTGTACCGGGCGATCATCCCCATGAGAATGCTCTTCCCCACGCCGGAGCCGGAGAAGATGCCCATCTTCTGTCCCTTGCCGCAGGACAGCAGGCCGTTGAGCACCCGGATCCCGAGATCCATGGGCTTCTCGACCCGGCCTCTCTTCAGCGGGTTGATCGGCTCGGCATACAACGGGTATTCATCCTCGAGATCGATGGGCCCCTTGCCGTCAATGGGGTTCCCCAGCCCGTCGATGACCCGGCCGAGGAGCTTCTTGCCCACCGCGACCGATGCCTTTCGCCCCAGGGAGACGATCTTGCTTCCCGGTCCCACACCCTGGAGATTGTCCAGCGGCATCAGCAGGACCTTCCCCTTGCGGAACCCGACCACCTCGGCCCTGAGCGGGTCGCCGGCCCCGCTGCTTGCGAAGATGTTGCACATCTCGCCCACGGAGCTCGCCGGCCCGTGACCCTCGACCATGAGGCCGATGATCTCGTTCACCGTCCCGTTCACCTTGATCGGGTTGATCTGGTCGAGAATCCGGTGGTAGCGGTTGAAGTCCAGGGTCATGGAGGTCTATTCCGTCTGTTCCGTCTGTTCCGTCTATTCGGTCTTTTCCGTCAGCCCAGAGCGACTAATTCAGTGCAGAAGTGTTTGAGTGTCTAAGTGTCTGAGTGACTATGCGGTACATAATGATTAATTTCTTCACTCAGGCACTCAGGCAC
>DASRZY010000070.1:0-15913 GCA_035685905.1 Syntrophales bacterium | reverse complement strand
TACTGGCCGGGGCCGGTCTTGAAGAAGCGCTGCAGGTTCTTCGCCCTTTCGGGGTCGGCCAGCCGCCTTACTTCGGCATGGATATCCTTAAGGGTGTTCAACGGTACAAGCCCTCCTTGGAAGTGAGCCATTATAGACGATCCTTCCCCGGATATCACTACCGGGATCAAGCCTTGCTCATTTCCCTTTTCCTGTTTTCTTTCCTGGTGTATACCGTTCCGCGGCAGAAGGAAATGATTCAATAAAGGCGCCTTTCCAACCGAAAGAAAAGAGGGGTTCACATCAGAGTGAGGTGTATGTGACATGAACTACTTCAGACAGGCCGCTGCGAGAGGCACGAAGAATCCCTTTTTCTACAGGGATGCGGACACAATCGAGCTTCGAAGCGGGGGCGGGTGTCTTTCCATCTTCGGGATGCCCTTCCTTATTGCAGGCCTTTTTGTCATGCAGATTCCCCTGAGGATCATCCCCGTCGCGTATGACCAAGGAAGCCCCTGGATGCCCCTGTTCCTCCTGATCTTTGGCGGCATCTTTACAGCCGTCGGGACCGGTCTCGTCTTCGGACGCAGCGGGATCATCATCGACCGCACCCGCGGGCGGATTGTTCGGTGGTGGGGGCTCCTCGTGCCGATGAAGCGCACGGAAACCATGCTGGACGGTATCCGCCATGTGGAGATGAACTTCAGCGAGGGCGACAGCGATACTGCCGAGAGCTGGCCCGTAAGGCTCTCGGGCGAGGGCATTCCGAAGCCGATTGACGTTGCCAATTCCCTGGGCTTCGCCGAGGCAAGGCAGACGGCCGAGGAACTCTCGCGGTTCCTGCACAAGCCGCTGGTGGACTCGTCCACGGGAGAGCGGATCACGCGTGACCCGGACCATCTCGATGAATCGTACCGCGACCGGGTGAGGCGAACGGGCGAGGCTGTTGCTGTTTTGCCCCCCGAGCCCCCCGGGATGCGCTCACGGGTGGAGCGGACCGGCGAGGGGTACGTTTTCCACATCCCCGGGCCGCCCCTGAGCGGGCTCCATTATATCCCCGTGCTCTTTCCCCTTGTCATCGCAGGGGCCGTGGCCTGGTTTTTCCTGCCGGCGCTCCTCTCGCTTCCCATGCCGGCCTGGATTCGCTACCTCTTCCTGGGGTTCATCGGTCTATTTTTCATTGCCGGCCCCGTCGTATCGGCCCTGCTGAGCGTGCTTCGCCTGAAAAACCAGTTCGAGCGCATCACCGTCACGAGGGCCTTTCTGCGCGTGGATGTGCTGAAACAGGGAAAGCGATCCACCGTGGAGATCCCTGTTGACGAACTGGAAGACCTCATTGCGCCTACGGTACGGTCCGTCATGGACACGATCGAGGTGCCGGGGATGAAGAAGGTATCCCTGGGCGACATGGGGACTCCCCGGATGCCCGACGGGCGGCCGGTCCCCCGATTCCTCCTGTCGCTGATGAAAATGAAGGGGGCCAGAGGCATCATTGCCCGGAGCGACAAGGCCGCCGTCGAATTCGCAGGCGGACTGGACGAGGCGGAGGTGGCCTACCTGTTTGCTCTGATCCGAAAAACGATCGTGGGATGAATGTAGTGAAGAACTGGTCAGTGGCCAGTGGCCAGTGGTCAGTGCATTAGCGAAGGGGCCCTCTGTTTTTGCAGATTGCGATCGCAGAACTTTTTCATTCGGCTGTTGGCAGTGAATCGAATCGTGGAATTCAGCGAGGCAATCGTGCTTGACAACATGGCCGGTCGGCTAGTATTGGCTACGCTTGTTTTCCCGGAGTATCACAAGGAGTCCCATGGCTAAGACAGTATTCGAGAGTCCTTTCTTCGGAGGCCTGCTGTGCGGGTTGTCGAAGTTCTATCTGAAACTCAGCGGGTGGCGAAGGGTCGGCAGCCTGCCCGATGTTCCCCGGTGTGTCATGATTGCGGCCCCTCACACCTCCAACTGGGATGCGCCGATCGCGCTTGCCATGATGTTCGCCTTCCGGTTCAAGGCCCACTGGCTCGTCAAGCACACGGTCTTCCGGTGGCCTTTCCAGGGGGTTCTGACATGGCTGGGGGGGATCCCCATAAACCGGACGAAGTCGACCGACGTGGTGACCCAGATGGTCGAAGAGCTGAAGAGAAGGACGGAACTGGTGCTGCTGATCTCGCCCGAGGGGACCCGGAAGAAGGTGCATCGCTGGAAGACGGGGTTCTATCACATCGCCTGCGGGGCCGGCGTCCCCCTGGTGCTCGCCTTTCTGGATTATGCCCGAAAGGAAGGAGGGCTCGGGCCCGTTTTTCACCCTACCGGGGATTTAAAGGCCGACATGGCCGAGATCCTTGCCTTCTACTCCACCGTCACCGGCCGGCACCCCGAGAGGATGGGCGCGGTGAAGATCCCGCAAGGCTAGCGGGAGAAGGGACCAGGGACGAGGGGGTAGGGACGAGGGAAAAGACGGGATTCGGGACTCGGGCTTCAGGATTCCGGATTTTCTAATACCCCATATCCCAATACCCAATTCCCCAATCAACCAATCAACCAATCACTGTCTCGCCCTAGATGACTTTCTTCATCGCCGCGACGGCCACCTCGATCTGGTCGTCGGTGGGCTCGCGCGTTGTGATCTTCTGCAGCAGCAACCCCGGCCAGCTGATCGCCTGCACCCATCCCTTTTCCTTGTGCTTGCCGCTGAACCGGATAATCTCGTAGGAAATTCCGGCAATGACGGGAAAGAGCGCGAGCTTGTAGAGCACCCGGTGCAGGAAGTCGGGGCGTCCGAGCAGCGAGAACACAAGAATCGAGATGACAAGCACCACCAGGATGAAGCTCGTGCCGCATCGGGGGTGCCGCGTCGAGAAATGCCTGATGTTCTCCACGGTGAGATCCTGGCCGTGCTCCCAGGCAAAGACGGTCTTGTGCTCGGCCCCGTGGTACATGAAGACCCGCCTCATGTCCTTCATGAGCAACGTCGTGGTGAGGAAGGTCAGGAATATCCCGAGCCGGATGATGCCCTCGACGATGTTGAGAAGGATCGTGTTTTGGATCACGTCCCGCAATGAGGCAAAGCAGTATGCCGGTATCAGGACGAAGAGGGTGAGCGCCAGGCCGAAGCTCATGCAAAGCGACAGTGCGATCTCCCAGCTCCCTGGCTTCTTCTCCCCCTCCGGCATGGCGATTTCGGCAGAGTAGAGAAGGGTCTTGATGCCGAGGATCATCATTTCCACGAGCGTCACGGCCCCGCGGATGACGCGGAGGCCCAGCAGGGGGTAGCGCTTTGTGAAAGGAATGTAATCCTGCTCTTTGATGACAATGTCTTTCGCAGGTGTCCGCACCGCCACGGCGATCCGGTTGCCGTGGCGCATCATGACCCCTTCGATGACGGCCTGACCTCCGGCGATGTCGTCGGGGCCGGTGGGCTTGCCATGACCGCAGTCCGGTTCGTGCCCGGAGGCAGGCCCTGCATTTACGAGTTGCAGGATCCGGCTGAACAGGGATCGGGTGAGTCGCAGTGTCGTCATGGCTTCCCCGTCTTTTCGGGATCCTTTCCCGTCTTTTCATCGGGATCGCTCATGGATTTTTTGAAGCCCCGGATGGCCTTGCCCATGGCGCTCCCAAGATCGGGGAGTTTCCCCGGACCGAAGAAGATCAACACGATCACGGCGATGATCAGAAGCTCCGGAAGTCCAATACCGGGCATAAAAGATGCACCTCCCAAAAATTA
The DNA here is from genome assembly GCA_035685905.1 of Syntrophales bacterium. Classification (GTDB taxonomy): domain Bacteria; phylum Desulfobacterota; class Syntrophia; order Syntrophales; family UBA2192; genus UBA2192. The sequence continues at coordinate 12,216 of DASRZY010000070.1, read as the reverse complement.
CAAGGATGTACGATACCACAAATTGATCATAATGCAACCCCGCACCCTTTCAGCGCGAAGGGCCAGTGCTGTCAACGGATGAGAATCCGGCGCGTTCTATATTCAAAACACCGATTCCACAGAGGAGGTATGATGATGCGGATGATGGGAAATGCATTGCTGAAGCACATGTTGATGGTTTTTGCCCTTGCCGTGCTGTCCGTGGGTGTCGCAGCTGCGGCAGACGCACCGGCTGCAAAAGGTCCCTGCGCCGAGGACGTTGCGAAGTATTGCAAGGATGTGAAGCCGGGCGGCGGGGGGATTGCCCGATGCCTCAAGGAGAACGAGAAGCAGCTGTCGCCTGCCTGCAAATCCAGTATCGAGGAATTCAAGAAAAAGGCAAAGGAAGCCCGTCAGGCCTGTGAGGCCGACGCCCAGAAGTTCTGCAAGGACGTGAAGCCGGGCCAGGGACGAATTGTCAAATGCCTCAGGGAGCACGAAAAGGATCTTTCACCCGAGTGCAAGGCCAAGATGACCGAAGCGAAAAAGGATCGCAAGGGGCGGGCCCCGGAGAAGCAGTGATCCGTGACCGGTGAAGGGCAAAAGAGGCGAGGAGCGCCACCGTGATACCCGTTCCCGTGGGAAGGGGGCGGAATTGGAGAAAAGAAAAGGCAGAGCGCGAGGCTCTGCCTTTGTTTTTTACAAGGATTGAGACATGTTGCGGATCAGGCGGCCTGACCGATTCGTTGTTTTGCGGCCCCATGGGCCAGGCCGACCCGCATGGCGATGAGCGCCCCCCGGAACTCCCTCAGCATTCGCTCGCACTGCAGCAGAGCCCGGCTGTATGACTGTTTCTGACCGTCCTTGATGACGGGGTTGATGAGGGCAAGCTCAAGAGCCTTCTTCACCACCATCAGCTTTCCCAGTTCGCCTTCAAATCTCTCTACGTCGTCCTTTGTGAGATATCCCCTCTTCATTGCGAGTCTCCTTAGGCCTTACGTATTATGGTCAAGATCAGAAGCTACATGATAGACGTTAGCAAAATGTGTGCCGGGTTAAAGGGCAGGCCCGGAATGAACGATAATGCCGGATGAGCCTGTTTTCCGCAGAGGTCTTTTTTCCGTGAAATAGCGCGCTGGCAGGGCTATAATCCGTCTCCGGAAGAGCCGGATGAACCGGTATGTCTCCGCCGAAGGTTTTGCGCATGAAAGCGATGATTCTCGATCGGACCGTAAGCCTTGACGACAACAGCTCACCCTTGCGTCTTGCAGAGCTTCCCGTGCCCGTTCCGCAGGAAGGGGAGACCTTGATACAGGTTTCGGTTTGCGGGGTCTGTCATACCGAACTCGATGAGATCGAGGGGCGGACCCCCCCGCCGAGGCTTCCCGTCGTCCCCGGCCACCAGGTCATCGGACGGGTTGTGGACAATGGACGTGGAGCGAGACGTTTCCCCGTTGGGGCTCGCGTGGGAGTGGCCTGGATCTTTTCGGCTTGCGGGAAGTGCCCCCATTGCCTGGCCGGCGATGAGAACCTCTGTGAGGACTTCCGCGCCACGGGACGCGATGCAAACGGGGGTTATGCAGAATTCATGACTCTTCCCGAGGCCTTCGCCCACCCTGTCCCCGATATTATCCCTGACGCCCAGGCTGCGCCTCTTCTGTGTGCCGGGGCAGTCGGCTACCGGTCGCTTCGGCTCACCGGGCTTCGCGACGGCCAGACCCTGGGCCTGACGGGATTCGGCGCCTCGGGACACCTCGTGCTCAAGACCGTCCGGCACAAATACCCCCGGTCGAAGGTGTTTGTATTTGCCCGGAGTGCCGCCGAGAGGGAATTTGCCCGGGAACTGGGCGCCGCCTGGGCGGGGGAAACGGCCCAGAGGCCTCCGGAGCCCTGTGATGCGATGATCGACACGACCCCCGCATGGAGGCCCGTCGTGGAGGCGATGAGGAATCTGAAAAGCGGGGGCCGGCTCGTGATCAACGCGATCCGGAAGGAAGATGCCGATCGGGATCAGCTTTTGCAGCTGGACTACCCGGCCCACCTCTGGCTCGAAAAGGAGATCAAGAGCGTGGCCAACGTAACCAGGGCCGACGTGGGAGAATTTCTCGGTCTTGCCGCCGGGATTCCGCTGCTCGCGGAGGTGCAGGAATACCCCCTTGAGGATGTAAACCATGCCCTCATCGAACTCAAGAACCGAAAGATCAGGGGCGCCAAGGTCCTGAGAATCTGAGGAAATTGTGTCAACCCAATGGTTGCTGCTGCGTTTAAACCATCAGACGTTCCCGGGGCTGCCTGTCGCCGCGGGGACGCAAGGAGAGCCCTCTGGACTACAGTGAGGCACTGACCCGGTTCCTTGCCCGGGTGGAAAAGAGGGCTTTCGGCATGGCCCGTATGTCTACGGGAAGCCCGGACGATGCGCTCGACATCGTGCAGGATACCATGCTCCATTTCGTGCGGCTGTATGCGGGCCGTCCCGAGGCGGAGTGGAATGTCCTTTTCTACAAGATACTGCAAAGCCGGACGACAGACTGGTATCGCCGGACGGCCGTGAGAAGGCGGTTCCACGACTGGTTCGGTAACAGCCGGGATGATGAGGATGCCGAGAGCGATGCGATGGCCCGGCTTCCCGATAAAACGTCGCCGGACCCAGCCGAGGGAGTCATGAGGGGCGAATTCACCGGTGCCCTGCAGAAGGCACTCCGGCAGTTGCCGCTTCGTCAGCGGCAGGCCTTCATGCTTCGGGCCTGGGAAGGATTCGACGTGGCCCAGACTGCCAGCGCCATGGGCTGCTCGGAAGGCAGCGTCAAGACGCATTACTCCCGCGCCGTCCACACCCTGCAGATCAAATTGGAGGAGTTTCAGCCGTGAAGGAGCAATTGAACGAAAAAGAGGCGCGCTTCCTGGAGAAGGCAAAGCAGAGCCTTCTGGCAAGCGAGGAGCAAATCGATGCCAAAACGGCGTCACGGCTTCGCGACATCCGCAGCAGCGCCGTCGAGGCCGCAGGGGAGCGTGAAAAGGGGTTCTTCCAGATCCCGAACTGGGCCCGGATCGGGGGCGTTGCAACGGCTGCGGCCGCAGTTCTGGTCTTCATGATATGGTTTGACACCCCGAGGCAGGACCTGCCGGTCAGGAGTGCCGATGATCTCGAGATCGTGCTGAATGTGGACAGCGTCGACAATATGGATCTCTACGAGGACCTGGATTTCTATGAGTGGCTCGCGGGTGCCGGCAACGGCAGCAGCAGTAACAGCAGCAGTTAGTCTTTTCATCATTGTCGTGGTGATGCCTTTTGCCTCTGTCGATGCGGCGCCCCAGCAGGGCAGCCGTGAAGCCGACATGGAGTTCCTGGAGTATCTGGGGACCTTCGAGGCGGGAGGGGAGGTGTTGGACCCGCTGGCTCTCGAGCAGCTCGAGGCAAACAAAAAGAAAGCGGAGAAACCGGTCAAGAAAAAACGCCGGTCCCGTGGTGAGGAAAGATCAAGCGAAAAGGATGCCGGAAATGATTAGGCGGATCGCAGCACTCGTGGCACTTTTCATCTTCGTTCTCGCAGGTCCTGCCTGGGGTCAGGCCGGCGGGACGTCATGGGACCGGCTCTCGCCGCAGGAGCAGAAGACCCTGCAGCCCTTCAAGGAACGCTGGAGCACCATGTCCCCCGATCGTCAGGAGCGGCTCCGGAATGGGGCCGATCGCTGGCAGCGCATGACACCGGCCGAGAGGGACCAGGCAACGCAGCGCTACCAGAAGTGGCGCGATTTGCCCCCGGAGCGAAAAGATACGATCCGCAAACGGTACGAAGAATTCAAGAAGCTCCCGCCCAATGAGCAGCAGCAGATCCGTGAGCGCTCGAAGTGGTACCGTGAACTGCCACAGGAGGAACGGAAATCGATCCGAGATAAGTATCAGCAGATGACGCCGGAGCAGCGCCAGGACGCAAGGCAGAAGTTCCGCACCATGACGCCGGACGAGAAGAGAAATTATTTCAAGGGGAAAAAATAATGCCGTACCGGTCAACCATTCCGCCGTGCCGGGCGTTATAGGCACCAAAAGCGAATCTCATTTTCTTCTGGAGGTACGTATGCATTCGGTATTCAAGTTCGCATTCATCGCAGGTCTTACATTTCTCGTCGTGGCGGAAGTGGCCTACGGCCAGGCACAGAGCTACGGCACCAACGACCCCGGCATCCAGCAGCGCATGCAGAACCAGCAGCAGCGGATCGACCAGGGGATCAACAGCGGACAGCTGACGCCCCGTGAAGCCGGCAGGCTCGAGTCGGAAGAGGCCAGGATCAGGCAGGATGAGCTCAGGATGAAATCCGACGGCAATCTGACACCCGCCGAAAGGCAGCGACTCAACCGGGAGCTCGACAAATCCAGCGGCGATATCTATCGCCAGAAGCACGATGCACAGACGGCCAATGCCGGCCAGGGCGGCGCCGGGGGCAACGTCAATGACCCCAAAATCCAGCAGCGCATGCAAAACCAGGAGCAGCGGATCCAGCAGGGCGTCAACAGCGGCGCGCTCACGCCCAAGGAGGCCGGAAAGCTCGAAGCGCGGGAAGCGAAGATCAAGCAGGACGAAGCGCGTATGAAGTCCGACGGGAAGCTGACCGCCAAAGAGCGGCAGAAACTCAACAAGGAACTCGATCATGCAAGCGATCGTATCTACAAGCAGAAGCACGATCGCCAGCATGTGAAAACAAACTAGCCCCCCAACCCTCTCAACTCATATTCCCCCCGGGCCTCTCGGCATGAGAGGCCTTTTTTTGTTCTGTGTGTATGACCGCGCGTTCTCAGACAAAACCCTGACTTCGTCCTGAAAGCGGTATTTCTGAGAGCAAAAATCGTATTGACCTTACAAACGGAAATCTTGAGTCATTAGGATTAAAAAGACTTTACAAAATATACCGTTCGGTATAGTGTGTCGGCAACCAGAGGATTTGGCAATGGGCAAAGCGGAAGAGACACGGAAATATATCATAGAGCGAGCGGCCCCGATCTTTAACAAACATGGTTACGCAGGAACCTCTATGTCACAATTGACTCGGGCCATCAAAAGGACCAAAGGCACAATATACGGCAATTTCGAAAGTAAAGATGAAATCGCTCTTGCAGCTTTTGATTACAATCTGAATGAAATTTCAAACAGGATTGGTGAGGTTATTCATTCGAAAGAAGACGCCTGCGATAAACTCATAGCTTTTGCTAAGTTCTATCTGGACTCCTTTGCCGAGATCTCCCGCAAGGGCGGATGTCCCGTGCTGAATGCGGCAGTAGATTCCGACGATGTTCATGAACCCCTAAAAAGGAGGGTCGAGTCTGCCATCAGGAACTGGATGAAAATCGTCAGCCGTATTGTGGTTGCTGGAGTCACGCGCGATGAGATAAAGCCGAACGTCAACCCTGAGCACTTCGCCTCCCTTTTTGTATCTCTCATTGAAGGGGGAGTACTGCTATCTAAGACAACTGGCGATGCCGTCCACCTTAGCCGGAATGTCGATTATCTGATTCATTTGGTTGATACGGAGCTGAGGGCGTAATTTTTTTTGAATTTATATATACCAATCGGTATATTCTGTTTCGTTTGAGTCTGACGTGCGAAATAACACCAAATAAGCAAAATAAAAGTCGAGCATTAATTCAGGGATTCTTATTCAGGAGGACTTGGGGTCATGGAAAACAGAATACGAGAAAAGGCTCTGGAACTCGGATACGAGGATTGCGGGATCATCAGAGTCGGGGCGCTGGCAGGTTACAAGGAAAAACTGGAGGAGCGCATTTCGAGGGTGCCTATGGGTGAAAAGATCTATGGACGGTTCAGGAACTTTGCTGACCCCTCGGCCGAAAATCCGGCAATAAAGTCCATTGTAGTCGCGATCGTCCCTCTTTACAGTTACAACGTGCCCGACGAATTCGATGGTGTATACGGCAAAGCCTACATGTTTGACAGCAGGGTGGACAAAGACGCTCCGTTTTTCAGGAAGCGAAAGGAGTTTGCCACCTTTCTTGAAAGCCTCGGCTTCAAGTGCACGTGGGGCAACGGCCACGGAATTCCGGCCCCGGCACGATGGGCTGCCTACCAGGCGGGACTTGGGATCATCCGCCGGAATAACTTTTTCTATACCGGGAATGGATCCTATGTTCGCATAGAAATGCTTGCGATCGATCAAGAACTCGAACTCATTCGTGAGGTCAAGCTCAAAGATTGTTCCGAAAAATGCGGCAAATGCATCGAGGCCTGCCCGACCCGTAGCTTGTGTGCGCCTTACACCATGTCAATGGTCGGATGCATCAGCTTTCAAACCAGCCTGTCGGCGAATATGGGCATGGGCGTCCCCACTCTTGAGATGACGGAACAGATAGGCGGTCGGTTATATGGTTGCGACCTGTGCCAGGATGTCTGTCCTTTCAACAGGAGTAAATGGGCGGGGGGCGAGGAGTTTCCGGGGCTTCAGGATCTTGTGCCGGCAATGCGCCCGGAAAAGATTATGGCGATGAGCTATGATGAGATTGGGCGTACATTGGCTCGTAAATATTGGTATATAAAACCGGAGAATTTATGGAAATGGAAGCTCAATGCTCTGGCCGTCATGATGAGTGACTACAGCGGGAAATACGAAGCGGCAATAAAACTTGGACTGGAAGACTCCAATCATACTGTTCGCGATTTCTCACGGAACGTCTGTTCGAAAGTTGGAATACCTTTATAGGCTAGATGGATCATCTTTTTAGATTTCCGAAGGAGCGACCGAATCAGAAGCCTGAAATAAAGAAACTCATTATCGAACAAGGAGAATATGATGGAATTATCTGAAATCATTAAAAGCAGACGGAGCGTTAGACGGTACAAACCGGAGCCCGTTCCAAGGCACGTTATTGAGAATATCCTTGAACTTGCTCAATGGGCGCCGTCAGCGATGAACGGGCAGGACTGGCGGTTTCTGGTAGTTGAAGGCGAAGAGAAGAAAGCTCTTCTGAAAATCACAGCTGCAGCTTTCGAGCACTTCAAGCCGATATTGGAGAAGAATTTTCCAGACAAACCAAAGGTCATAGAAGCTCAGAAAACATTTTTTGAAACTTATGGTGGAGCCCCTGTAATCGTACTAGCCTATGGAGGACATTTCAGCGACGGCAAAGAAGATCCGTACAGTGTGTCTTTGGCAGTGCAGAATCTGCTCCTTGCCTGCCACGCAGTGGGGTTGGGCGCCGTTTGGGCCGACAGCCCGGCTCTTTTCAAGGAAAAGGAAATCAATGAACTGATGGGAATGGAGGGAAGAAAACTTGTCTGCCTGATACCGATCGGCTATCCTGCAGAATCCCCCAAAGCCGCCCCCCGAAAAGAAGGCCGTGTAATCTGGAGGAGTTGAGTTCAATGGTATGCTAAACCTATTCACATGATCACACCGTAGCCATCAATGGCCCCGATTTTCTGTTAATTACAATCGGAAAGACATGGTTTGTTCTGCATGGAAGAGATGTGGATTCGTAGGCGCTAAGAGTTCATCAAAGCAAGACGGATAGACCCTCAAAGTCCGTTCAAAGCATGAGCCCCCGATAAACATAAGCTGTCGCTTATTCTGAGCGGTGATTTTTCATCCCTCCCCCCCCTGCAGGCAGTCACTCCCCGGCTGGCTTGACATTTTCCCGCAGGCTGATACGATCATCACAAGTAGAAAAACCCATGTTCCGGGATTCAGGCCATGAAGATCCGTGTAGAAAGCTATGACGGGTACCGTGCGGGGGAGAAACCCCTGCGGTTCCACATGGGCAGGAAGCGGCGCGAGGTCGTCGAGATTCTCGACCGGTGGTATGGTGAGGACCATGACTACTTCAAGGTTCTCGCCGACGATGGCGGGGTGTATGTCCTGCGCTACGGCCGCGGCGATGACGGCTGGGAATTGACGCAGTACAGCGCGGCGGAGGCAGGTCAGGCGGATCTCACCGCGGAGGAGTCGAATTCGCAGGGTTCCCTGCACTAGAGAGAGGCGTGATGAAGAAAGAGGCGAATAAAGACGACTGCGGCCCGGAAGCCAAACAGGCAAAGCGAGCTCTCGGGAAAAGCCCCGCCGGGATCGAAGCCCGGCTTCGCGCCATGATCGACTCCTTCGACGGCTTCATCTACATCTGCTCCCGGGATTACCGCATCGAGCACATGAACGAACGGCTCATCGAACGCACGGGGTACGATGGAACGGGGGAGCTCTGCTACAAGGTTCTCCACAACCTCGATGAGGTTTGTCCGTGGTGCGTCAATGAACGTATTTTCGACGGCGAGACCGTTCACTGGGAGATCCAGAGCCCGAAAGACGGGCGCTGGTACTCCAGCGTCAACACACCCATCTACAACCCCGACGGTTCCATCTCCAAGCTGGCCCAGATCCGGGACATCTCCGAGGCAAAGAGGACCGAGAAAGACCTGAAGAACGCCCTGGACAGGCTGGAGCAAGAAGTGGAGACCCGCACGGCCGAGCTCCAGATGAAAAACCGGCAGCTCACCGAGGAGATCTTCGATCGCAAGCGGGCCGAGGAGGCGCTGGCCGCCTCGGAGGAGAGGTACCGCAGCGTCATTGACAATGTCGGTATCGGCATCTCGCTCATCAGCCCGGACATGGAGATCCTCGCCCTGAACCGCCAGATGCGGACCTGGTACCCCGATATCGACGTGGCTCAAAAACCGGTCTGCCACCGGGCCTTCAACGATCCGCCCCGCAGGGAAATCTGTCCCTGGTGCCCGACGGCTTTGACCCTGCGGGACGGTCAGGTCCATGAGTCCGTCACCGAGACGCCTTCGGGTGATGACGTCCGGAACTACCGGATCGTTTCATCCCCCGTGCTGGACAGGGAAGGCCGCGTCACGGCAGCCATCGAGATGGTCGACGACGTCACGGAACACTTCCAGGCCCAGCGGGCCATAGCCGACTCGGAAGCTCGTTACAGGGCAATCTTCGAGACGACGGGCACGGCCACGATGATCGTCGAGGAGGACATGACAATCTCGATGGTCAACGCCGAGTTCGTGAAGGAGTCGGGTTTTTCCAAGGCCGAGATCGAAGGCAAACGGCGCTGGACGGAATTCGTCCATGGCGACGACCTGGAGCAGATGAAGGCCTTTCATCTCCAGCGGCGGATCGACCCGGAATCGGTGCCCCGCAGCTACGAGATCCGGTTCCGGGACCGCGACGGCCGGATCCGCAACGTCAACATGACCGTGTCGCTCATCCCGGGAACGAAAAAGAGTGTCGCCTCGCTCATGGACATCACGGTGCGCAAGCAGGCCGAGGAGAGGCTCAAGGAGTCGGAGAGGTTCCTCAGCGACGTGATCAACTTCCTGCCCGATGCGACATTCGTCATCGACAGCGACGGGAAGGTGATCGCCTGGAACCGTGCCATCGAGGAGATGACGGGGGCGCGGGCCTCGGAGATGATCGGCAAGGGGAACTACGAGCACGCCATCCCCTTTTACGGCGAGCGAAGACCGATTCTCATTGATCTTGCCCTGAAGCCCGACAGGCGTTACGAAGGGACATACGTCTCGACGGAGCGCGGGGAAACCGTCCTGATCGGCGAGGCCTATATGCCGGCACTCAAGGGGGGGGATGTGTATCTCCACGGGACGGCCAGTGTCCTTCGCGACTCTGCCGGAGATATCATCGGCGCCATCGAATCGATCCGCGATATCACCGAGCGGCGAAGGATGGAGGAGGCCCTGCGGCGCCGCGAGGAAGATCTGGAAGTGAAATCGCGCAATCTCGAGGAGGTGAACACAGCGCTTCGCGTCCTGCTCAAGCACCGGGAAGAGGACAAGAGCGAACTGGAAGAGAAGATCCTCTCGAATGTGAAAAAGCTTGTCGTGCCTTACGTGGAAAAGCTCCGAAAAAGCAGGCTTTCCGATGAACAGGCCTCTTACGTGGAGATCCTCGACGACCACATCCAGGATATCCTGTCCCCCTTCCTTCGCAACCTGGGTACGCGGCACCTGAATCTCACCCCCAAGGAGATCCAGGTGGCAAGCCTGATCCGTGAAGGAAAGACGAGCAAGGAAATCGCGGAGGTCCTCGGCGTGTCGGCCCGGGCCGTCGACTTTCACCGGGACAACATCCGGATCAAGTTGGGCATCAAGAACAAGAAGGCAAATCTCAGATCCTATCTCTTGTCCGCGTTTTGAGGCTTAAGGGTAGAGGGTAAAGATCCTTAACTAGTCCCTACGCCCTGGTCCCTTGTCCCTTTCTTTTCTTCAATCAGCCCCTTCTCTTTCTTCCACATAACACGTAACACATAACACTTCTTCATTGCCCACTAGCCATTGGCTACTTCTTATTGTCCCCTCGTCCTTATTCCCGAGGCTCAAGGCCGTTTGAACCTGTCGTTAATACACAGAAATATGATAAATATCAGGAAATACCTGATAAAACACCTATTTTAATCCGATATTGCCTTTTGGCCCGATCTGGGTTATGGGATTCTCCGTTACAGAATAGAAACATGGTTTCCGCAGAAGGCTTGCATAGGCAAGGGGCCTTCAATCGTGGGTGATAGGGACATTTGTTCAGGGTGATGCGGAATGCCGGTTTTGCGGAGTCCGGATATGAAACAGCAGCATCAGGCCTCGGTCCAGGATCTGGAAAAGAGGCTGCGTTTCCTTGACGAGTACAAGCGGATCGATGGCAAAGCGGGCGAGATAACCGACATCAATGACGATAGAAGGGAAGAGGAAGAGACGGAGGATAAGAGTCCGAGCTCTCAGTTCTTCCTCGCAAAGTAAAGAGTTGGCGAAAGACGTCGGGCGCCCTGCCTCCGGGCATTTTTGATCAACCCTCGCAGGAAAAATGCCGGCGCAGGTCAATTGGCCTTCCGACGATGCAGTGCTGAAGGGTCATCGCCCGCTTGAGCGATTTACGTTGAAGGTGTCTCAGGGTCTTTGGAGAACCCTGTTTCTCTGTTCTCCTCATCAGGAATAGTGCCCCCTCACCTCATATTTTTTTGTTCGGAGAGAGCAAGATCAGGGGGGATGAGCAACGCAAGGAGAGAGTCGAGGTGGGGGGGCATTCCTTTTTGAGGGGCGAGGGTTCAGGGACCAGCGACGAATAAGAGGCTCAAGCCGCAAGCAGCAAGCCACAAGGCAAGAAAAATCCCACTCTTGTCCCCCAGAGCTGCTACGCAGCAATAACCAGTTGACAAGTTAATCGGTTGATAAGGAAGAATGCCCGACAATGCTTTTTGGACATCTGCCTTTTCCTAATCAACCAGTTACCCAATCAACCAATGACTGCAGCGAAGCTGCTTTTCAGATATTCAATCCGTATTGCAGTGCCTTCCTCTGGATTCCCAGCGGGATTTGCGGCTGGATCAGTTCCCCGCCTCTCGCCCTGAACGGCAGATAAACGAGAAGGGCTTCTCTCGAGGCAATCTTGATTTCCCCCAGTCTTGGCAGCAGGGTCCTCTTGTCGGCAACGAGGTCGGCCAGAGTCGCCTTGAGGCTTTCCACGCTTTCCTCGGCCGGTATGGTTACCGGGTGACACGTAAGACCGGACAGATGCCGCTCAAGCTCCCCCGTCCACTGGTAAAGCGTCATCCGCCTGATCAGCATCAGATAGAGTTCTGCGTTGACCTTGAACGCGGGCGCCCAGAAGAAGAAGGGGGCCTCGTTCATCGCCGGCGTGACCACCCTGGGCAGGTTGCACAACCGGGCAAAGTCCCCGAATGAGTGCAGCGAAACCCCTTCCGCGTCGATCCGAATGCGCCAGAAGGGAAGGGCGAATTGATCTTCGCCGGTCTTGTCCGGGATGACGTAAAGCGATGTCTCTTCGAGACCCTCCGAGCCCCGCTTCCAAGCGCGCTCGCAATTCCGGCAGGTCAGCATCAGGGTATCTCTGTCCCCTTCGAGGTCCACTCCGCAGTTGGGGCAGGTTGCCGCATAGAAGGTAGCCTGGAGCTCCGGCTGTTTCGCTTGCCTGGGAAGGGCATCCCACTCCGCGACAGGCCCGAAGCTTCGGTCCTGTAAAGCGTCGAAAATCCGGCCGTCTCGACAAACCATGGGGTAGTACAGCAGGCTTGTCTGTTCGCCGACGAAGGCGCGATGGAGGGCCGTGTCCGCCCAGGGCGAGACGCCGAGCTGCTTCATGTTTGCCTCATAGCCCGAAACGGCCTGCTCGATCGCCAGGGAGGCCGAGAGGAAATCTCCTTTGACAGCGGGGTCGAAGAATTGAAGTCTTGAGATCTGCGGCTGGATTCCCAGGGAC
>DASRZY010000069.1:0-11104 GCA_035685905.1 Syntrophales bacterium | reverse complement strand
CCCTGCAATGTGCAACAAAGGGGGGTAAGCCATCATCTGGATAACACATTGATTTTATTGGAATTAAATTAAGATGTCGTATCCAGGTCCCAGGCTCTCCGGATCAATACTGATAGCGGGTATATTTATTGCTATCAATATAGGCGCTACTGTGCTAAGGCATCCAAACTATTCGAAAGGACGTCAAATGATACACGAATTCGATTTTTCAACCAACCCTTACAACAACCACGAATGCGATGCCGTGACGGAGGGAGATTGGGTCGTTTTCCGCTGCCCGATCTGCAAAGATTACGAACGCAAGATCAACGTGATCACCGGCGAGACAAAAGTCAAGAACTTGAGCTCCACCGTGAGCCATTCGGGACGTCACCTGTCCTCGCAGTACGGGGCCCTGCGCACCAGCGAGGCGTTGAATTAAGCCGGACCTGAAACGACGACGGCCATTGTCCGTCGTCGGATCGGCCCTTTGAGCGTTTCAGCGGGCTCAAGCCACCTGGATCAGGCTGCTGTTGTGGCAGGTATGGCGCCAGGCGGGTTTCTTTGATTTCAGGCTGAACTCGGCATCTGCTTCGATGCGATATGTCCCGGGCGGCAGAGGCTCGGAATGTATGCAGGCCGTCATGGGTTCTGCGAAGTTGATCTCACCGCCGATTTCGCCCAGCAGCTCGCGGTGGCCGCCTGCCAGTTTTTTGCGGATAATGCTGACCTTGTAATTCATCCGCTCTCCCCGGAAGGCAAAATCCTCAGACGGCTCGAAACACCACTGCAGCTGCAGAGGCTGCCCCTGCAGGACGATATCCGTGGGCTGTGTGGAGCCCGCCGGGATCACGCTGAAGCTCCGGGTCCGGATCTCGTCTCGCGAAATCTCTTTTCCCCATTCTTTTCGTTTACCGGCAGCCTCAACGTGGATGGGTTCAATCGGCCCTCTGTCCACAGTTTCCGCAACGCCCTTCTCCAGCCGTGACAGGTATTTCTTCATGAATTGAGCAATGGCCGTGTGATCGAGACCGTCGAATTCGACCTGCTTGTTCGTCAGGCGGTGGGTGATTTTTCCCTTGATCTGCCCTTCCTCGAGTGAAAAATCGACAAGGAAGGATATCCGGGCCATTGTCTCTTCGCCGGCGACGGAGTGATGAGGGCTCACGGCATGGAGGCTGTCCCCATTGCCCTTTCTCCGGTCCCGTTTCTCCTCCATGCCGGACATCTCTTTATGGCGCTTCTCGTGGTTTTTCATAGCATCGCCCTCATGTTTCCGGGATTGGCGGGGCCCATGGACATTTTCCATGGACCCCGTTGAATTGCATGAACGTTTCTCAGGCTCTCTCAGGGCTGGTAGATTTCGATCATGGGCCCCTCTGCGAACCCTACGACATGGAACGGGAACCCTCCCGAGCCGCCCCCGCGGGGCGACATCTTCACGACGCTCGTGATGCGGTAGACCCCCGGCGTCAGGCTCATGGCGGAAACCGTCAAACTGGTCTGCGGCGCATCGTAGGTGTACTGCCCGGCAATGCAGGATAATGCCGGCGGGGCGCCGCTCCACTCGGTCCCGGGGCCGATGCTCTCTGCATAGTAGGAGATGTTGTACTCAAACACCGGCAGTCCGGCGACGATCAGGTCGTTCAGCCCTTTCCCGAACACATAGTCGATCGCGAATTTTGCGCTCAGCACGAAAGAACCGTTTTGCGGAACGATCGTCACGGGAGCAAGCGAAGGGGCTACTTCGGTGACGCTTAACCCTGAAACATCGAATGCAATCCAGGGGGGGGCTTGTGGCTGTCCGCTCATATGACACCTCCTTGTCTCTGGACTCCGTTCGGAACAGGTCCGCGTCCGCGGCTTGCGGGTCCCGGGCAGAAGTCTGTTGATGAAATTCAGCGAACCTGATTCAATCTAGCCCGGTGCGATTATGAAACTCTTAAAATTCAATTATTCGGCACTTAATTCTCAGTTAATTTTCCATGCAGGTTCCCGATCCTGCTGTCTGGACAGGGCCGGGGCAATGGCCGGCCTGCCGGATGTTATGCCGCTGCAGCGTCGGTCTTTATTTTTTTGTACAATTCGGCGGTAGCCGAAGAGGGTTCGACATCCAGTTCGTCCTTCAGGGACCGGACACATTGGCGATAGACGGACAATGCCCTGTCCCTGCGCCCGGCTTTCTGGTAGCAGCACATCAGTCGGCGGTATATCTCCTCGCGGCAACCGTCCCGTTCCAGGATTGCCTTGCAGATGCTGATCGTTTCTTCAAGACTGCCCGCCTGAAGCCGGCACTCGCTGATCTTTTCGAGCGCCACCAGGAAGATCTCCTTCAGGTTTTCCCGCTCAAGCGTGGACCAGTCTTCATACAGCTCGTCGGACATGAAGTCGCCGCTGTATGCCGATGCGACCTGGTCGTAGAACGCCGTGGCGGCTTCTAACCCCTGACTCCGCTCGACATTCTGGGCTCTCATCCACAGCTCGCAGAACTCGTTCACATCCGTCCAGATTTCCATTTCCGGGTTGATGGAGTAACACTCGTTGCTGAAGACGATGTACTCCTTCCCCGGGTCAAGTTGCTGGAATCGCTTTCTGAGCCCGTGGATGGCCACGTTGAGGCTGTTCCGCGCGGAGTCACGCATCGATTTCGGCCAGAATACGTCCATGAGGACGTCGCGGCAGATGCGCCTGTCGGAATGGTAGGAGAGGTAGGCGAATATGGATTTCCCTTTTTTGCTGGGCCACTCGTCCACGATCCGGTCCCGGATCAAGACCTGGAAGCTGCCAAGGAACATGATCCGCATGCATGCCGTATCGCGCTGCTTGCGGGTCGCAGCCGTTTGATCCCGCAAGGGCCATGGCATTTCGGTTGTCATATCGGAGGGGCGATTGATTGCGACACCATCGGCCACCCCTCCCAGCAAGGAATACGTCGAACGGTCCGCGGGCAGCCCGAATTTTACGTAGCCCTGATTGGCGGCCCGGAGCTGCATCCAGAGATTCTTCAGGTTGAAACGGGCAGCCGGCGGATCGGAAGGGTTGGACGCCGGGCTTGCATCTGCCGACACGACAGCCCTGTCTGCGGTATCCAGCAGATCGACGGGATCGACCGGGTCGGTGACGATATCCCTGGCCCCGGCCCGGAAAGCGGACAGGATCAGATCGGCCGAGGGTTGCCTGGCGATGAAAACCACCGGGATGGACGGATGGCCGGATTTCAGAACATGAATCAGCGAAAGACCGTCGCGGCTCTCCGGGCACTGCCCGACGAATACCAGGGCAAAGGGAAAATCGTCGACCATCTTTCTGGCCAGCGCTTCATTCGGGATGAACACCAGGTTGTACTTTTCGCACAAGACGTCCCCGAAGATCTTGTAGATCCTGTCGTCGCGATCGACCACGAGAATGGTCGAGTGATCGGAAACGGTTGTCGGGGTCTTGCGATCCATGGCGCTCACCGGAGGACGGGTTTCTGAGGACCCAGAGGATGCGGGATTCATGGCTCTCTTCTCGAGTCGAGAAACCATTCACGCCCTGCATTTTTTAAGGACCACGATGAACGATACGATACGTCGAGTAAGACGGACGGAGCAAAAACAAGATGGGCGTCGTGGAATCAAGACGGGCGATTCACTTCGGCTCCGCTTCGAGTCCACGGACCTGCATCGTAGAATAAAAATGAAAATGGGGAAAGCCGCACGAACGGAGATATCCGTGCGGGGTAGCGCAAACACGCTACAGGAAAAACAGGATGCCGTTGAGTGGAACCTCGCGGGGGCGGCGAGATCTCCGGATTGCCTCGATTACAGATTCATGCTTCTCTGATTTTCGATGAGCTTGCGGCATTTGAAAACCATTTCCGTCCGGTTTCCAACACCGAGCTTGAGAAAGATCCTCCTCAGGTAGGACGAGACCGTGTGGCTGCTGATGTGAAGCTCATCGGCAATCTGCCGGTTCGCCTCTCCGAGGGCGGCCCGGGATACAATCTGCTGCTCTCTCTCGGTCAGGGCCTTGAGGAGCTCCAGGATTTCCCGGTTCCACTCCGAATGCCCCTCGCCGTCGGCTTCAAAGACAACGTACCGATCGCCGCCGATCTTCAATTCACCGACGGGCTTTGATTTGACAGGGCGTATGCCGTTTCCGTCTCCCGCAGGACGGGCAGCGCCATTGCCGAGTTTGCCAATCACATAATGCCGCCCGTCAATTGAAAAATCGGCTACACAGTGAAATCGTGACTCGCTCATGACGGCGCTCCTTCCCTGCTGCACCGTGAAACCGCCGGGAGCAGGTCGACGGGAATTTGAAGGCGCTGGTGTCGCAAGGGACTTGCCGGACGCGATCGGGAACGGCCGCGAAACAGGACAAGCCCCGGAAGAGCGGTGGAACCTCTCTGCCTGTGGTTAATTAGTTGCCTTGAAATCCGGCTGAGATGAATTTGAGATTCATGGTGCCTCCTTCGATGTCGGGAAAACATCCTGGCGTCCGATCTTGAAGGACCACGATGCGTGAAGGGGAGGGTGAAGACGCTAAGGAATAATGATGGAAATATATTTACTTATAAACCGACATTGCTGCATCTGTTACCAATGTAACAGAACCAGCGTAACTATTCAATATTTATTGCATCCTGGTTGCGCTTTCTTCTTCTTTCCCTTGCCCCTTCCCGGCCTTGACGGCAAGGTTTTGTATTTCCTTCAGACCTAGCGGCGCAGCCGCTGGATTACATCCGGCTCATCGCCATACCGCCGTTTGAAATCCCTCAGCTCCTCCGGTGTCAATGATGCGAGGTATGTGTCGTAAGGCGTCTTTTCACCATCCTTGACTGCCGGCCACGTGTAACCCGCAGCGTACAACTCGTGGAAGGCCTTCCGCGCCAGCCCCGACTTGCGCAGATGGTCCTGAATCCGGAAATACACGAGCTTCGTGCCCAGGGCGAGAGCGAAGCCGAATTCGTACTGAATCTCACGCTGCTCCTTCTTGCCGGGGACGTTCTGGTTACTGACGCACAGACGAAACGGGATGATGCGATCGAACTCGATCTTTCCGGCAAACTTCCTGACGAGTTCGATTTCCAGGAAATTCAGTTCGAGGCTTCTTTCAGCCGATTCGAGGAACGGAAGCAGATCGAGCTTTGCCTCAATCTTGATCTCTCCCTCCGTGAGGTCAAGCCGATTCCGGCAGAATTGCTGGAAGCGCGCTCCGTACGTGCTGAAGATGCTGGCGTAGGTCACCCGGAACATGCCGGACCACGACCAGTGCCTGAACAGGTTCATCCACCCGCGGTTTTCCGGATGATCGTATTCGTCCTGGAGATTGAGATCGATGTATACGTTTTCCATGAGCTGCAGGAGGTTCGCGCAGAAGTAGAAGCCGGCGCGTCTCTCCTCCTGGTATGCCGGAAGCCCGTACTCGGTTTTGTGCGGGGGCCAGGCGTCTTGCATGAGAGTCGGCCACTCGGGAAAGATCTGCGCATCGAGAAATTCGAGATTCCTGTCCTGACGCAGCGTGTTGTGCAGGATCTTCAGCTGGTCGCCGTGCTTTGAAAAGGCCGCCTTCGTGCTCGTGCTCGGAGGGTACCATTGCTCCCTCAGCGACACGAAGAGCGCCTTCTTGTCGAAGAATGGCCCCGTGCTGCCGGCGGCTTCGAATACAGTCCGTGCGACCTTGTACCCGAGCCTGCGGTAACTCTCGAATTGCGACTCGGCAAACCACTGATCCGCCGTGGGCTCATGCGGGTACTCCGCATGAGATGCCGCATACTGTTTGACGTCCACGGGTTCGTTGCCCGTGAGCGAAGGCTTGAGATAAAGCAGATAGCCAGGGCGTTCGCCCGGGGTGGCATGCTCGTAATGGATAATGCCGACGGTGCAATGGAACTGGCTGAGACGCGTCTTCGCGTCAGGCACAATTGCGAGCGTATCAATCTCGATGGGGACGCCGAGGTCGACAGAACATTTCCGCGCCGCGTTGCCCAGGTCGTCGAATGTGCAAGACCCGTCCATGCTCGCATCGCTTGCCACGATGAAGCGGCAGCGCCGCCTCACCAGCTCGTAGATGCCGAGGTTCTCGAAATGTCCGCCGTCGCTGAGATATACAAAATTCTTCTTTTCATCGGTTGCCCCGAACAGTTCGCAGAGAAGGTACCAGAGCCCGATGAGACAGTACGACCGTTTCCACAGATTCGCCTTGCCGGGATTCTCCATCCACAATCCGAGCCTGAGGTTGAAAATCGTGAGCAGGAACGCCACTGCCGGCGCCGAGTGATAGCCCATGTTCGGGCTGACTGCCGCCCCGGAGACGGCAAAGGCCTTGGCGAGGCCGACCCAATCCTTTGCGTCCTTTGCATACTCGGCCGTAGGCTGATACGCGAAGACCGCCTCCTCTCCGCCCCGCAGCTCGTAGCCGCAGTACAGGGGAGTAAACATGAATGAGGCCGCCTTGCGCTCCTGCCACGCAAGCCGCCGGGTCCGGGTCAGGTTGATGGCTGTGTTGATGATCGGATAGGGCCTCTGGACGAGAGCGTCGAGCCGGACCGAGTCCTTCGGGTCGAAGCCGGTGAAGGGATTGTCGCGGCGCCTGGGATTGCTTGCGCCGAGGTAACAGCGCTCCAGCCGGTTGAGATAGAACCGGTGCAGGGAGAACACGTTCACGTCCACGCGCCACGACAGGATCAACGCGCCGGCTGCTGCGCACACGCACAGACCGAGACAGGCCGCAAGCGAACCGGTCGATTCGTCCAGCACGCCGCCATAGGCCTCCCACGTTGACGCGCCCGCGGCCAACGCGTAGCTGTCCGTGCCCCACTTCAAGTATGCAAGGCCCAGGAATAACGCATAAGACAGCGCGACCAGCAGCCCCGCAACGAATACGTAAGGCGCCAGGCGCGGGACGATCTCGAGCACTTTTTTGGACCCCGGTTTGCCGGTGAATGCGCTTGCCGCCGTAACGACGCCGGCAACCGTTGAGGCAACCCATGCAATCCCGAGTGCGTCGGCCCAATTCTGGAGCCAGATCACCCAGTATGGCGCGTAGAGTGCGCACGCCGAAACGGCAATCCAGGTGACGGCCACGCCGAGCAGCGCCCCCCCGATGCGGCCCCACCACTCCCGGCTGCCCTCGTTGAGGGGCCGCCCGGTGACGCCGACCTGCGCGGCAATCATAAGCGTGAACAACACCAGTGATGCGGGCATTCCCCAAACCACGACGGCACATTGCCTGCCCGCATAGCCGCCCTCGAAGATCTTTTGCAGGAGGATCAGCAGTCCCACTGCGACGGCGGCGCTTGTCAGCAGGCCGATGGAGTTCCACAGCACCTGCAAGAAGGTGCCCGGGCTCACGATGGCCCCTTCTTCGATCCATGAAATGATCACTGCAATGGACCACGCAGCGACGCAAAGGATGACGATTCCCCAATAAAGCGTCCATCTGCCGCCGATGGCGTACAGGTCCGCTGAAACGGTTGCGAGAAAGCCGATGATCGTCGCGGCCATCACAAGGGGCACCGTGATGAGGAAGAACACGGCGGAGGGCATCACGTACCAGCGCTGTCCGTCATCGCGCTTGCGCAGCTGGTCGATGAGATTGAGATTCATGAAGACAAGCGCCACGGCGAGCAGGAAGACGGCAACCCACAGGCTTGCCTGGGCGCTGGAAACGATCCGGTCTCCCAGGCGGGCCAATGCCCGGGGCAGGATGAGGACCGATGCGAGCGCCAGGACGAGGATGGTCTGATTCAGAAGGAAGTTGCGCAGGTAGGTGGCGACGGCGGCAAGCGTGTCATAGCTCAACAACCCCAGCTTCGGTGTCAGATAATTGCTGAACGCGCGGAGGAATGTGATCTGGTCCGGTTCTTTCTGACCGCCGATGTTCCGCGGTGCGTCCGCGACGGTTTCTCTGGCACATGCGTCCGCGCTTTTTCCAAGCACATCCTGGACGGCCTCGACGGCATTCCGCGCGTCGAGCGATGCGAACTGCCGCTCCTCTTCGGGATCCTTCCGCCGCTGCCATTGCATCTTCTCATCTTCGACTCTTTTGCGTTCTTTCCAGTCGGAAATCCATCGGGCGATGGGCCTGTTTTCAGCGGCGGCTCCGGGTTGGGGCGCCGGGCTTTCCGCTCTCTTTCTGCTCGCCAGGACCTCCTGCCATTCGCGCTCCCAGCGCTCCACTCTCATCCGGTCTCGCTCACGCCAGATCCAGGCCGAAAGCCAGCTGCCGATGTACCCCCCGCCGGATACCGTGGACAGATAGTCGAAACGGCCAAGCAGTTTTCGCTCCGACAGCGCCTGGAGCACCCCGAGGTTGAATGTGGCGCTGCGTATGCCGCCGCCGGAGAAGGCAAGCCCCATGAGGTTATTGTCAAGATCCGCCTGCCCGAGGCCGCTGGCGAGGCGTTTCAACGCCTCCAGCTCCTGCGTCCTGATTTCCTCGAAGGACGTCACAGCGGGCGGCTCCGTCGTTGACTCTGAAATCATCTGAGCCTGGTCTTCCGGGTTTCCTGCGCTCATTTTTGTTCTCCTGGGTCACCATCCCGATGCGCGCGACATGCGCGGCCCCGGGATGGGCTGCGAAAATTGAACAATCGGATGTCGGGGCCGTTCTGTTTGTGAAAGAAACCGGGGCAAAATGGAACTAACGGCTGTTCACCTTTCCGTGAATCGCAGCCATTCATAATCGGGCCAGCCGGCCAGACGCCTGCGGCGGGGTTTCGGGGTCGATGGACAAGACCGATGATCGTCTAACGATGGAATCCGGGTGAATTGAACGTGAGCTTCACGGTGCCGCCGTCGAGTTGGGATAGCCGAACTTGTTTCCAGGCTTGAAGGATCAGGATACACTGGTGAAGGAAAACCTTTACAGCGCGGGGAAGGACGAGAGGATACGAAATGCGTCTGTGCGCCCGGGAATTCCTCTTTTTTTAATTAACGGAATGCAACGTATAAGTCAAGGGAACAGTTGATGAATCTTGTCCGCCGGTCAGATGGGTATTGACTTTGCAGGCTTTATGGATAAGCTAAAAGGGCACGTAGATCGGGAGGACGGGAATGAAAACAAGGGCGTTGTGCCTTGTTGTGATTTTGGCTTGCAGTCTGGCGTCCTTGTTTCTGGTTTTCGGCCAGAGCAAGGGTGACATGCAGGCCGTATTGGTAAGGAACATTCCGCAAAGACCCGTCGGGGGGGTGAGCGGTTCGGAATTTGCGCAGAGCATATTTGGCTTGCAGGGAGCCGAGCGCGAGCAATTGATCCTGGAGCAGCTCAGGGCAGGCAATCTGCCGGACTTTCTCAGACGGCTTGCTCCCGTTCACGTCAGCCAGACGTCCGGGGACGGAAGAACAACGACGGTCACGCTCTTCGTGATGCCGGATTACCTGTCGATCGGCTCCAATCAGGATTTCGTCCGTATCCCCATGGGCCTGCATGCGGCCGCGGCCATAGCCGATCAATTCGGCTTCACCCTGCCGACGAAAAAAATCGTCGACGCCATTTTCAGCCAATCGGCATTCACGCTGAAACCCGAGCCCCTGCCTGCGGGTGATCGGATGAGATCGACAGCGTACTATCTGACGCACAACAGGATGATCCGGGAGCAGCGTCTTGCCCTGGGCTGTCCGCTTGGCGAGCTGATATCGGGGCACAAGAAAGATGTCGTGATGTCCAATCGACTGGCCGCCAGGCCGGGGAAAGTCGCCATTTACGGGTGGCATCGCTCCTCGGGAGTTCCCATTCAGCCTCTCAGCACGGTCCACGGCTCAGGCTACGCCGACTACAGCCATGGCATACGCCTGATCAGCACAACGGCCCTGCTCAACGGTCAGCCCTGTTCGATCTGGACGATCCTGGAAGATCCGGCGCTAGCGGGCGTGCTGAGCGACGAGGGTGCTGTCCGGGTGGCGCGGCAACTGATGACCGGGCCGTCGACAGCCGCCGCCGGTTGGTGAGACTCTCCGTCCGTCCGAGTCGCCCCGCTTTCTGAAACACCCTCCGTTCAACTTAGTCTTTCCCGATTGTCTTGCAGCAGCGAAACCCGAGATGATAATTTGCGTGGCTGTGCGCGTCCATGACCCGGGTGCCGTGCCAGTAGGGCGCCCGCCAGCGGCACCAGTCCTCGTGGGCATGGTACGTGTCAAAGATGAACCAGCTTCCCTTCATTTCGGTAACCCCCAACTCCCTGCTGCCCCGGCTTGACATCTGGCTTTCATTCAGGGGGAGGTTCATGTGCTCGGCCGCATTGCCGTGCTGATCGTAGACCCGCAAGGCGCTGTGGCAGTCCGGAAAGGTCCCCGCGGGATACGTGTTGGATCCGCATGTCCCCCACCCCCCGCCGCCGCATCCGGCCGTTTTCGTGCTTGCGGCAGCGCAGATCCCCTTTTGATAGCTCGGGCCATAGGCCCAGGCCTTCGTTGCGGCGTGAGCATTGTTGTGGGCCCGCTGCATCCGTGTCACGGCCGTGTTGGCGTCAACGCCCCTGGCCAGATCGAAGCGATAGTCGGAAGGCTCGAGGGCCCCGGCGCAGGCCCCTTCCCATTCGTGGGCGTCGCAGAGACGCTTGCCCATGACCTGGCAGATCTCGGCGGCTTCGCGGGCGCGCACCCAGATCACCGGGTAGGCGCAGGGGATGTCGGGGAACTCGAACTGGTCGATGCAGGCCCGGGCATCCTGCGCTTTTTGCCTGGCCGGGTTGTAGAGCGGCGCCATGTATCTAGCCCCGCAGATTTTCTCGAATTCGGCGTTCTCGTAGCGGACGCCAAGCTTTGCGAGTTTTTCCCGGCAACCCTGCGGGCTGACCGGATGGCGGGTGACGGTTGGGTTTCCCTGGCCGATGTAACCGGAGGCGGAGAATATCCTGCGGATGGATTGCATCTGCCCTTCGGAGAGCGCATGCACCTGCTGAAGCTCGCGGAACAGGGCCTCGTTCTGCTCGGCAAGAGACTGCGCCTGAGCCGGGAAGGGGATGAAGGCATTGAGCCAGATCAGCGCTGCGATGCCGGAGAGCAGGACTTGCTGATGTTTCATTGAGGCTCCTTTCGCAGGACATAGAAAAAGTCCCGGTTATCCGGGTATCCGAGGAAGCGGGGGGCGGACTGCCCCTTGGCCGACTTGTCCACTGCGCTCATCCCCTGGATCAGGT
>DASRZY010000068.1:0-5458 GCA_035685905.1 Syntrophales bacterium | reverse complement strand
ATCCCCTTCGTTGTCAAGAAGGTAATCGACCGGATTGCCCCCGACATCGTCGTCCTTACGGAGACGGAGCTCTGGCCCAATTTTCTGAGGCACTGCGCGAAACGCCATATTCCTGCCGTCATGGTGAATGGAAGGATCTCGCCGAGGTCATTCAGGCGTTACTCCAGGACGAGCTTCTTCTGGAGAGATGTCCTGAAATCGGTTCTGGAGATCGGAGTGATTTCCGAAGTGGACGCGCAGCGCATTCGTACGATCGGTGCGGCGCCGGGGAAGGTGCGCGTCATGGGGAATGCCAAGTACGACATCCTTGCCGCGAGGGTGAGCGGGGAGGTCTGGTCTGCCAAGGCTGCCCAGCTGAAGATGACGCCGGAGAGCCGGGTCTTCGTGGCGGGCAGCACCCACGAAGGGGAGGAGAGTGTCGTCCTCAAGGTGTACCGGGAGCTTCTGCGGGAGTGGCCCGACACGAGGCTCATCATCGTGCCGAGGCACCCCGAGAGGGGCAGGGATGTCCGGGCCCTGGTGACTGGAGAAGGCTTTCCCTGCATTCTCATGAGCGAAATCCGCGCAGGCAGGCAGCCCGGGGGCGAAGTCGTCGTCGTCGACGTGATCGGCGAGCTTTTCAGTCTGTACAGTCTCGCCTCCGTCGTGTATTGTGGCGGAAGCCTCGTCCCGAAAGGGGGCCAGAATATCCTCGAGCCCGCCGCCTGGGGGAAGGTTGTTTTTTACGGGCCATCCATGGAGGACTTCATCGACGAGAAGACCCTCCTGGAGGAGGCAGGTGCCGGCATCGCGGTCCGAACCGCCGAGGAACTCCTGGCCGGCGTGAAAAAGATTCTCTCCGATCCCGCAGAGCTCAGGCGACGGGGGATGGAAGGACAGCGACGCGTCCTGTCGAGCCGCGGCGCATCGATGCGCTATGCAGAGATGATCCTGAAGGCATTAGGCAACAGGCCACAGGATACAGGCCACAGGAAAGACGGGCCAGCGGCATGAGAGGCAGGCGGTTCATGGGGCCTTCCTTCTTGATCAGGCCTGGTACTTGCATATCTATCTGATGTCTGCAGCCTGTTTTTAATTGTTGACAAGCCCAATCCTTTCCTATATTCAAACTGTAGTATATTAAGGGAAACCCTGAGAATGACGACGATTGGTGCAAGTAGAGAGCTGTTGAACCTGAACGGGTTGTTGCGACTCGCTCTGCTCCTGCTTCTACAGGCATACCGATCGCCCGCCGTTTTTAGAATTTAGGGAATCGAAGACGAAATTCTAAAGGCCATGGGCGAGAGCACATGGCCTTTTTTTGTATCCGAAACCCGGTTATGCGAATAAACCGGAACCAAATCCTGTACGAGGAGCGAAGATGAAAGAAGTCATCTGGTTCGGTCGTGGTGGCCAGGGTGCCGTGGTTGCAGCCCAGATCCTGGCGGAGTCGGCATATCTGGAAGGCTTCAAAGGCGTCACGTCGGCGCCTACCTTCGGGCCCGAGCGGCGCGGGGCGCCCGTCACGGCATCGACGCGGATTTCGAAAGACCCGATCCGGATGTTTTCCCAGGTGGAGATGGCCGATATCGCCGTCGTGCTGGACGACACACTCCTGGGCGTTGTCGACGTGAAGGGCCGGGTCCGCAAGGGCGGGACGATCATCATCAACACCTCCTGCAAGCCGGAGGATGCAGGCATCGACGGCGATTTCGACGTGGCCACCGTCGATGCCACGGGAGTTGCCCTGAAGCTTCGCCTCATGAAGGAAGGGGCCCCTCTGATCAACACGCCGCTCCTGGGCGCCTTCGCGAAGGCCACGGGGATCGTCTCCCTGGAGAACATCGAGAAGGCCCTTCGCAGCAAGCTCCCCGCTGCGGCGGCGTCGCAGAACTTCGAGACGGTGCGTGCGGCCTACGAGGGAACGGTCATCAAAAAGGCTCAGGGATAAAGGTCTAAGGCAAAGGCGGAGGAAAGAGGCAGACACGATGAAGAAACGAGACGAGAACATATCGGCCATGTGCAAGCCCACCGTCGGTGAGGCAGGCAGGACCGGCGACTGGCGGGACCTTCGGCCCGTCATCGATCACAGCAAGTGCACGCCCTTCGTCAAGAAGAAGGCCGCCTGCTACTTGTGCTGGCTCTACTGCCCCGAGGCGGTGGTCAAGGCTGGGATCCCCGTCGAGATCGATCTCGAGTACTGCAAGGGCTGCGGGATCTGTGCCGAGGAGTGCCCGTCCCGGGCGATTACCATGGTGAGGGAGGGACAGTGCAATGACTGACGCCCGCATCATCACCGGAAACCAGGCGGCGGCGCTGGCGGCACGGCTCTGCGATGTCCAGGTGGTCGCCGCCTACCCGATCACCCCTCAGTCGCAGCTCGCCGAGATACTCTCCCAGTACGTGGAGAGCGGCCAGCTTCGCGCCGAGTACGTCCGGGTGGAAGGCGAGCACTCGGCCATGACCGTCTGCATCGGGGCCTCCACCGTGGGGGCTCGGGTCTTTACGGCCACCAGTTCAAACGGCCTGTTGTACATGCACGAGCAGCTGCATTGGGCGGCGGGATCGAGGCTGCCCATCGTCATGTGCTGCGTCAACCGCGGCGTGGGGGCCCCTTGGTCGATCTTCAACGACCAGCAGGACTCGCTCGCCCAGCGCGACACGGGCTGGGTCCAGATGTATTGCCGGGACAACCAGGAGATCCTCGACACGGTGATCCAGGCCTACAAGATCGCCGAGACGGTCTACGCTCCCGTCATGGTCTGCTACGACGGCTTCGTGCTCTCCCACACGATGATGCCCGTCGTCACGCCTTCCCAGGCGGCGGTGAGAAAGTTCCTGCCGCCCTACAAGCCCCACACGATCCTTGATGCAAACAACCCGATGACCATCAATTCCGTGCTCCTGCCCAACCAGCGCCCCGACTCCGAAGGGGTCCTCCGCGACGGATACATGGAGATGCGCTGCAAGCTGCAGTCCGCCCTAGACAAAACCCCGGAGACGATCCGCGAGGTGAACCGCCAGTATGCCGAGGCCTTCGGGCGCGACCACGGCGGGATGTTATGGACGCACCGGACGGAGGATGCCGAGGTCATCCTCTCGAGCATGGGCTCCCTTGCCGCCGAGGCGACGGTGGCCGCTGACGCCCTGCGGGAAGAGGGGATCAGGGCCGGTGCGGTGGGAATCCGCGTCTACCGGCCCTTCCCGGATAAGGAAGTTGTCGAGGTCTACCGGAGAGCCAAGGCCATCATCCTCTTCGAAAAGAGCATCAGCTACGGCTATGAAGGGGGGCTGTGCTCGGATCTCAAGGCCGCCTTCTACGGGTCCGGTATCAGCGCCGTCATCCACGACCACGTGGCAGGCCTCGGCGGCCGCGACGTGAAAGCAAGGGAACTCGTTGCCGCCGTAAAGGCATCACTTGCCCGGAGCCAGGCGGGCGAGCGGGAACTGAAAACCACCTGGCTGAACTGTGCCACGGAGTAATAAGCCATGCCTCAGAATCTCTTCAAGATCCACGAGAAGGAATACGTACTGCCCGGCACGAGGGCCTGTCAGGGCTGCGGGCTTTCGATTGCCTACCGGTTCGCCCTGAAGGCGCTCCGGGAAGACACGATCGTGACGCTGCCCGCATGCTGCCTCTGCGTCCTTCACGGGCTCTACCCCCTGACGCCGGTTCTCGTCCCCAGCATGAACAACACGTTTGCGAGCACGGCCGCTTCGGCCTCCGGAGTCGCGGCGGGCCTTGCCGCCCTGAACCGGACGGAAACGACCGTCGTTGCCTTCGCCGGCGACGGGGGCACCTTTGACATGGGCCTTCAGGCCCTCTCGGGCGCGGCGGAGCGCGGGACGGACTTCATCTACGTGGCCTACGACAACGAAGGCTACATGAACACGGGGACCCAGCGCTCGAGCGCAACCCCCCTGGGAGCCCTCACGACGACAACGCCCGTGCTCACGAAGCAGCAGCACAAGAAGGACTTTCTCAAGATCATGGAGGCCCACCAGATCCCCTACATCGCCACGACGACGCCGGCGTACCCGATCGACCTCTACGACAAGTTCGTGCGGGCCAAACGCATCAAGGGGACGCGCTTCATCCACATCCACACGCCCTGCCCGCCCGGGTGGCAGTACCCCACGAAGGACACGATCCGCATCGGGCGGCTCGCCGTCGACACGGGCCTCTGCGTGCTCTTCGAGGTGGAGAACGGCAAGTTCCGCTTCACGGGCCGCAGCCGGACGCTTGCGGAGAAGGGCAACAAACTGCCCGTCGTGCACTACGTGGAGAGACAGGGGCGCTTCAAGAAGATGAGCATCGAGCAGCTCAGCCAGCTCCAGGCCTGGGTGGACGATCGCTGGGAGGAGTACAAGAAGAAGGCGGAGGAATCGAAATAAGGCGCGAGGTCCGAGGAACGAGGATCGAGGCAACAAAATAGAAATTCTCGATCCTCGCACCCTGATGCTTGAACCTGAGCGTGTCCCGCTCGATCGAAAGACGGAACAGACGGAACAGACGGAACAGACTGAATAGACTGAATAGACCAGATCAGGAGGGGACTATGGACTTCGGATTGAAAGGGAAAGTGGCACTGGTGGCTGGCGGGAGCCAGGGGCTTGGGCTCGCCGTGGCGATGGATTTTGCCCGCGAGGGGGCCAAGGTCGCCATCTGCGCCCTCGACGACCCTCATCTGCCCGAGGCGGCTGAGGCCATCAAAAAGGCAACGGGCAGCGAGGTCTTCGCCATACCGGCCGATGTGACCGATATGGAGCAGGCGAAAAACTTTGTGAGGAAATCGGCGGCCCGATTCGGGACGGTGGACATCCTGGTGAACAATGCCGGGGGGCCTCCCTCGATGAGTTTCCTCGAGATCGACGATGAGCTCTGGCACCGCGGGTTCCGCCTCAACCTTCTTTCCACGATCGTGATGACTCGCGAAGCCGTCCCGATCATGAAAGCGAAGCGCTGGGGCCGGATCATCAACATGACCTCCATTGCCGTCAAGCAGCCCATCGACGGGCTGATCCTGTCCAACACGGTGCGCGCGGGCGTGATCGGATTTGCCAAGTCGCTCTCCAATGAGCTTGCCCCGTTCAACGTTACGGTGAACAACGTCTGCCCGGGCTACACGATGACGGACCGCGTCCGGAACCTGGCGATCGTGCTCGCCCAGAAGCAGAACACAACGCCCGAGGCGATCATCGATAAGTGGGCGGCCGAGATTCCCATGAAGCGGATCGGCACGCCCGAGGAATTTGCAAGCCTGGTGGTCTACCTCGCGTCGGAACGGGCAGGCTACATCACCGGCGCAGCCATACAGATCGATGGGGGCTGGTACAAGGGAATCATGTAGGACAGGGACCAGGGACCGGGGTTCAGGGACCAGGCAAAAAAACGAAAGACAAAACAGAAGAGGGCATCAGGGGCAGGACGTCTCTGATGCCCTCTTTTCATCTCAACTTCTCTTTTCCTATTTTTTCA
>DASRZY010000067.1:0-6238 GCA_035685905.1 Syntrophales bacterium | reverse complement strand
ACTTCCCGCCGTCTCCGCGGCAGCCGCAGTTGCGACTTGCAGCGCCAGGGCGATGGATAGAAAAGCCGTTGCCGTGTGAAAAAACGTTGTCATGGGTCTCTCCGCATTGAAGACCTTCATGCTCACACCGCCAGGATGGACCACACGATCAGGGCAGTCAGGAACATCCCGAGCAGCAGGCTTGCAAGCCCGAAGGTGGACGAGATGAGCTTGAGAGGGATCCCCGGGTATCCCCGCTTCAGGCCATCGAGTTTCTCTTCTGCCACCAGGCGCTCGTACTCCAGGGGTCTTTGCTCCTTGAGCTCCTCGAGCCGGTACGTTCCCGTGAAGATGAGGCGGTCCATGGGGAACTTACTGGGGATGAAGTGGGTATTGAAGAAGTGGACCGTGAAGATGAACAGGGCCGCCAGCAGTGCTTCTTCAGAATGCACCAGGGCCGCAACGCTCATCAACCATCCCGGGACGATATAGGACGACCACTCCGGTTTCCAGAGCAGGACCCCCGAGCCGCCGATGGCAAACATGCCCCAGAAGACGGCCATGAAGTCGAACTTTTCCCAGTAGGTCCACCGATCGAATTTCGGCGCCTCGCCCTTGTTGAAGTACCACTTGAACATTCCCTTCAGATCTTCGAGATCCTTCAGGTTGGGAAAGAGGGAGTCGGGGCCGAAGAGACGCTTCAGCCAGCCTTTGCTTCCCACACCTTTCGGGAACAGGAATTTGCAGGCCTCAAAAGCCACATAAGCCACGATTGCGATCAAGAGCAGCGTCGCGCCGCGATGAATGAGACCGGCCATGTGCGCGCCACCCCAGAGCTTCACGATGATCTTCGACCAGGCCGCCTCTGAATATTTCAGCGGAAATCCCGTCAGGACCAGGGTAAAGAACGAAAGGATCAGGAGCACGTGCATGATCCTTTCTCTCGGGGAGAACCGCTGGACCTGCTGGAGACCCTCTCCCGTGGCCGTTAGCGACGGCGGCAGGATGCCCATCTTGTCCATGTAGTGGTGGTCCCAGTAGACCTTGCGCCACCAGAGGATCACGTGACCCCAGAAAAAGACAAGGGTCCCGACCAGCAATCCCGACATGAACAGAAAGGTCCAATACAGGGACGGGTACTTTTCCCGGTCCCTGTAATCGGGGTGGGCCTTGTAGCTCAGGAAACGGGGTTGGAACCCGGAGTGACAGCGCCCGCAGTTCTGCTCGAGGTTGGCGGGGTTGATGCTGGAGCGGGGGTCATCCTTCGGGAGGATGTTGTGCTTGGTGTGGCAGTCGGCGCAGCCCGCAACGGGGGCGGGGTAGCCCAGTTCCTGGACTTTCCCGTGGTAGGTGGATTCGTAATAGGCCACCATTTTGTCGGAGAGGTCGTTGCGCTTCATCATGGCGCTGTCGGCGTGGCATCGCTTGCACTTCTGGGTGTAGAACTCACGGGCCTCTGCCGGGTATTGCTCGAGCGAAGTGTGGAATACCCGGGTGTTGTGCAGGCCGTGACAGTCGGCGCAGCTGGCGGCGTCTGGGTTGCCCTTGAGGACCGCTTCGCCATGGCCGGAGGCTGTGTAGTCGGCGTTGCCGTGGCACTCGGTGCACTTCCCGATGATGGCGAGCTTGATGTTTTTCTTGTCGTCCTTCTTGATGGCGTGGATGTTCCGGTGGCAGTCGCTGCACCGGAAATCTTCCTGGAGGTAGTGGAAATTCTGCCGGTACTCCTTTGCAATGTCCTGGTGGCAGTTCCCGCAATCCACCAGGGCCGGCTTTTCCTTCCCGTCGCGGTGTTTTTCGATGTTGGTGATGTCCGTATGGCAGCTTGTGCAGCCGTTGTTGGCATGAATCGATTTCTTGAAATCGACCCGATACAATGGCTCATCGTGGCAGAACTGGCAGTCCTGCGGATTGGCGGCACGGCCGACGGCCGGAAGGCAGACAAGGACGATAACGGCAAGGAATAACAGCCCTGCCATAGAAAGGATGCTCTGCCGGGGTGCACGAGTATTCATCTGCCCTGATTCCATCCGAGGCCTGCTTCCCGTTTCTTTTTCTCAACTCTTTTTTGCGAGCATTTCCTGCCAGCCCCGCATGCCGGCAAAGAGGCGCATCACCTTCAAGCCCTTCCGGTCCAGGTAACTTCCCGCCAGGAAGGTCCGGAAGCCCCGGTCATCGATCAGCACGACTGTGCGATCGAGGGGGATTTCGTCATAGCGTCGGGTGATCTGGTACAGGGGGATGTTGACGGCGCCTTCGATGTGCCCTTCCTGGAAGGATTTCTCCGAGCGGATGTCCACGAGCAGGATGTCCTTGCTCTTTGCCAGCATTTCCCTCAGTTCCGGCGCCTTGACCGAGACGACGGGCATACGCGGGATCCGCTCGACGCTCTCCAGGGAATAGCCGGCCTTCTTCCACGCCGGCATGCCGCCCGCCAGGATGGACACGTCCTTGTAACCGTAATGGATGGCCGCGTCGGCTGCGCGGCAGCTGCGGTAGCACCCTTCGCTTTCACAGTAGAGTACCAGGGCTTGATCCCTGTCCGCCGGGAGGCCGGCAGCGCTGTTTTCGATCTCCTCGCAGGAGAGGCATTTTGTGCCGGGGATGCGGTGATCGAGACACTCGATCTCGCTCATCGTATTGAAGACGCTCATCACCTTCCCGGAAGCCATCATCGCCTTGAGCGTCGAGGCATCGATTATCTTCCAGGGTGGCGGAGCCTCCTGGGGCTTTGCGCAGGCCGCCAGCGCAAGAATCAAGATCAATGCCGCGGGCATGATCAACCGGATCAAAGGATTTCGAGACACGAATGTCATTTTTTCTTTTCCTGTTCCCTGTTCCCTTTACCCTGGACCCTTGACCCTGTACCCCGAACCCTGCCTCATTCGGAGGCCGGCACCCCGGTCAGTCCCCAGTCCGCCATCTGCGGCTCCGCGACGGGCTCCTTCGGCACGGGGTAGCTCTCCTTCAGGAACTTTCCGACATTTCGCACCTTGAGCTTCATGAAGAAGGCAGACGTGTCGGAGTGGCAATCGGCGCAGCCATCGGAACCGCCTTTCCACCCCGGTATTTTCTTGTCCGACACGGGGGCCGTGCCGTGATAGATCGAGTACATCGCGGCGCGGGTCATTTCGGGCGCAGGGCGTCCCTGGACCTTGTCCTTCTTCATCTCGTAGAGTTGGTCGGCCACGAAGACGACGTTTCGGAACCCCATGTCGGTCAGGGCCCGAATCATGATGCGGATGTCCTCCTCGGTGGCCACCGTGGCCTGCTTCACCGTTTCGCCGGTGAGCGTGACGACCTCGACGGTCGTGAGTTTTTTCTGCCCTGCAGCCGCTTTCCGCACGTGATCGAGGCCGATGGGCTGCACGATGCCCTCGGAGAGCATCTCGCCGAACCACTGGGGGACCTTCGGCACCGCTGAGACGTATCGCTCTCCGTCGCCTTTGACGCGCTCATACCGGTTGACCCACGGTTTCCAGAGCTCCGAGGCGGGAAGCTTCAGAGACTCTGCGCGGGTCACGAGCCCTGCCTTGTCCGTAGAATACCAGGTCGGCTGTCCCGTGCTGTCGTCCACGAGGTAGAGGCTTCGGCTTTTCCTTTCCGGCACGTGGCACGTCGCACATTCAATCAGGTAAAAGTGAAAGACGGCCTTGTTGAAAAGGGAGCGGTGAATGTTGTCGGGGTTCTTGGCCTCTTTCGGCATACCCGCCCGGGTTGGCATGTACTGGCCCTCCAGGTGACATCCCGCGCAGGTCTTCATGCCCGCACCGTTGAGATCTCTTCGCGCCCCTCCCGTTGCGGACCACCCTTTGCCGATCTGGTGCCGCAGCCGCTGGGCCTGCGTTTTTCCGGCCAGCGTGTGGCAGTCGGTGCAGCGGAGTCCCGCCTTGAGGTGAACGTCGCCTGACGGGAGATAAAAGGTGCTCGACTTCTGGCCGTCCATCACCCGGTGGCACTGGGCGCAGTTGTCCGTCTCGACGGATTTGTTGATGAGTGAGCTCCCCTTGAACTTCCCCTGGGGGGTGAAGAGCGTTCTGTTCTCCCAGGCGTATTGAACAACAGGGCGGCGGACGAAGTTCCATTCGACCTTGGGGCCTGGGGTGAAAACTGCGCCCTTGACCTCGCCCAGCCCTGCGCCCGCCGTGGCGGCCCAGCGGTAATTGCGGCGGGCGAGCTGATCATTTCGGCGGTCGAGCCGGTATCCCTTGAGGTGGCACATCAGGCAGTCTCCCTCGACAACTCCGCTTTCCCTGAATCGGCTCTTCCCGTTGGGGGTGTGCCGGGAGGTGTAGTCCCCGTCCAGCGCCACCGAGTTCTCTCGCTCTGCCTGGATGAGGTTTTTGGTGAGGTCCCGCCTGCCGTCGGCTTTCCTGCCATACTCGAGGGGGCCGCCGCCCGGGTGCAGGTTCCCCGCGGACAGGACGACGGCCTGGCCCTTGCCGCCTGCGATCCAGTCGTAGGTGGAGAGGCCCATGTCGCGGGCATCGGTGTTTTTCTTTGCGGCCACCCGTACCGTGAAGGTACCCGGTGCGCCTCCCTTGCCGAAAATGCCCGGCGAAAGGACCCAGGGGCGAAGCGAGTCGTAGCCGTCCTTCATTTCGTCGAAGCCTTGCTGGAAGTGGCTGCCCGAAGTGATCGTCATGTAGCCGTGGCAGGTCCCGCAGGTCCGGTGGGGGGAATAGGCGTCGGCGCTGTTTCTCGTGGGGGTGATGCGCTGCCCCTGCTCGTTCTTGAGCCAGATGTCCTCGTGCTTCCAGTCCGGCGCGCGCGCGGCGTCGAGCGACAGCGGCACGACCAGCGCCAGGATGACAAGCATGAAGGCATTCTTGAACCGGATCATGAGGATTCCCCGCGGCCCAAGGCGGCAAGTCGAAAAATGGTTCAATTTCCCCGGGTAGATTCCCCGAAGCTAGTTTCGGTTTTTGTCATTCCCTCGAAAGAGGGAATCCATCCTGGATGCCCGTTTGCACGGGCATGACATTTTTCGATACCCCGTAGTGCCTGACGTGAGCTTGTCGAACGTTGCTGCGGGGCAGTTCATTCGGAGTCTGCGATGATGATGCAAGGTCCCGGCGCCCTGAGTGGCGCCGGGACATGGTCAAGTCGGTCCGGAACAGGTTACGGCTCGAGCGGCGCGCTCGGGTCCTTCGCGAAATCCTGGACGGAGCCGTCGTAGACCTTCACGTTCTTGTAACCAAAGGTCTCGGAGAGCAGGTACCACCAGGCCGAAGCGAACCTGCCGCTGTCGCAGTAGACGATGATTTCCTTGGATTTATCTTCCCCAACCACCTTCTTGGCCATGGCCTCGAGCTCGGTCATGGGCTTGAAGGTCCCGTCTGCATTGTAAATCGCGTAGACCGGAAGATTCACGGCGCCCTTGATGTGACCGGGGCGGGCGACGAAGTCGAGTTTCTTGGCGCCTCTGTAGAAGTCGGGCTCGCGGTCATCCACAATCGTGACCTTGCCGATGTTGTCAAGGACGTATGCCTTATTGACATAAATGGCCTTATTGAACGCGCCCCGGTAGGGCTTTGCCCTCGGCTTCACGGCATCCTTCGACACAGGCTTGCCGGTGGCTACCCATTTCTCGAAGCCGCCGTCCAAGATGGCAACATTGCTCACGCCGGCGTACTTCAGCGTCCAGGCTACGCGGGTGATGTTGACCTTGTCGGCCCAAGTGGCAATGGTTCCAACCACGACGACGTTTGTGGCGGGTTCAATGGCCGCCGCCGAGAGGATGTCCTTCAGATCATCATCGGCGGGCAGTTCGTTGAGAAGACCTGCCTTCTGGACCGCCCACACACCGTAGAAGACGTTGATGGCCCCCGGGACATGCCCGGCGTTGTAGTCTTCCACCTTGCGGATGTCGACAGCTGTCACCTTCGAAAGATTGGCCTGGAGCCAGTCTGCCGAGACGACGGTGTCCGCCGCGAAGGTCGCTGCAGGCAGAAGCATCAGAACGGCGAGCAGGCCTACCAACAATTTCGATTTTGCTTTCATACAAACCTCCTTATTTGCTTATGGGTATGGACTTCGGTTTATGGATCAGCTCCAGGTTCGTCCTCGAGCTGTTCTTCAGGAGGGTCTCCATGGTGAGAAACCCTTTCCTGTCTTCGTGGCAGGTGTCGCAGTTGCGCGTCCTCTCCGTGCGCTTCCGGATGTTGTGGATCGGCGAGTCCCAGTAATTGGGCAGGGCGTCGAAGTTTGCCTGTTGGATTCCGGCGGGCTTGAAGCTGTCGCGCACCGTGGGGATAAT
>DASRZY010000066.1:0-5499 GCA_035685905.1 Syntrophales bacterium | reverse complement strand
GCCGATGAAAAACCCGATCAGGGTCCCCCGCAAAATGGCCCATTGGCTTTTGACCCAGTCCGCCATCTTCGGCCAGATCTGACCCACGCGCGTCGTCACGATTTCCGCCTGGGCCGCCGATTCGAGGTTGTAGAAGATCTCCCCCAGGCCGAAGACGCCCATCGCGAGCGTCACGAAGTCGAATCCGCTTTGGAGCTCGATGATGCCGAAAGAGAATCGGGTCTTCCCGGAGATCGGATCGATCCCCACCGAAGCCAGGAGAAGCCCGATGACCGTCAGGATCAGGCCCTTGATGATGGAGGCCCCGGAAAGAGTCACGGCCATGAGAAGGCCGACGAGGGCAAGCGAGAATTTCTCAGGCGGCCCGAAGCTGAGGGCAAACTCGGCGATGGGAGGGGCAAAGAGCGTGAGCCCGATCACGCCCGCCGTGCCGGCGATGAACGAGCCGATCGCCGCAATGCCCAGGGCCACGCCGGCCCGACCTTTCCGGGCCATCTGGTAGCCGTCGATGCAGGTGACGACCGACGCCGCCTCGCCCGGAAGATTCAGGAGGATGGAGGTCGTCGACCCTCCGTACATGGAGCCGTAGAAGATCCCCGCCATGAGGATGATCGCCGTGACCGGCGAGGCGATCGTGTAGGTAAGGGGCAAGAGCAGCGCAATGGTTGCCGCGGGGCCGAGCCCGGGCAGAACGCCGACGGCCGTGCCCAGCACCGCACCCAGGAAACAGAAGAGCAGGTTCACCGGGGTGAGTGCGACGGAAAAGCCGTTGAGGAGGCCGGAGAAAATTTCCATTATTGCAGCCAGGCGCCCTGCGGCAATTGAAAGCCGAGCAGGTACTGAAAGAGGGTGTAGAGGGCCGTCGCGCTGAGGGCGGTGATGATGATCGCCTTCAGCAACGTTTCCTTTTCAACGAAGACCTGCCAGAAAAACATGAAGATACACGTCGAGAGGAAATACCCGATGTTTTCGAACAGCCACCCGTAGGCGATGAGGACCGCCAGTCCCAGGACCAATTTTTTCGGCAGCCCCCCGATCCTCGGAACGTCCTCCGGAGGCATCTCCCCGGCGCATTCTGTGCCGGTCTCTTCCGAAGCTGCAGGCTTTGCGAGCCACGAGTTCAGGAGCCAGAGCACCCCGAGGATAACGATGGCAATGCCACAGAGAAACGGCACAAACCCTGCGCCCGGCGAGATCAGGATTCCGAGCTTCAGGTAATGGAAGGAGTATGCGGCGACGAACACGCCCGCGGCAATGAGGATGACGGCCGAGATCCGCTCTGTTTTTCCCATGTGGCCACCGGTTGAATTTGCAAAACATTGTAGAACGAATTGTATTTTTTTGTCAATAATTAATTGACAAAATAAAAACTGTTGGTATACAATTATCCCATGCAGGACAAGCAATCGGTCTATGACGACATCAGGGAACAGATCATCAGCGAGAAGCTCCAGCCCGGACAGTGGCTGGTCGAACGGGAACTCTGTTCCACGTACGGATTGAGCCGCACGCCGGTTCGGGAGGTCCTCTGGAAGCTTCTGGCCGACGGGTTTCTCGAGCAGGAGCCCAACAAGGGCTTTGCCGTTCGCAAGCTCAGCCTGGAACAGATCTTCGAGATCTTCCAGGCCCGGGAGGCGATCGAAGGCATGGCGGCCCGCCTTGCGGCGGCGCGAGGGGACGAACCGTCGTTTGCGTCGCGGCTGACGAAAATCCGGGAAGACCTTGCCAGGGTGAACGTCGAGGCGGAGATCGCCCGCAGCGTCGCGCTGGGCCGGAAACTTCACCGCGCAATCATGGAGGCGGCGCACAACGAGCTGATGGCCGAAATTTCCGTCCGCCTCGGCAACCTGACGGCGCTGACAAGCAATATCACGAAGAAGTCGACGGCCATTGAGAAGCAGTCCCGCGACGCGCATTGCCGCATCATCGATGCCCTCCTGGAGCGCGACGAGGAGAAGAGCGAGAGGGTCATGCGGGACCATCTGAGGGACACCTGCAGGCAGGTTGTCGAGCAATTCTACCCCGGGATGCTGGGCGGCCCGGGGAAACAGCGAAGCAAAACCGGTTAAAGGATGGATGTTATGCCTGTCAGAAAATTGCGGGAAGGCAAGAGCGTTGCGGGCACGATGGTGCGCATGGTGAAGGACCCTGCCGTTGCCTGGATGGCTCATCATGCGGGACTCGGCTACATCATGCTCGATCTCGAGCACGGGTCGTACACCCTGGAGACGGTCGGCAATATCTTCAAGGTCGGGCGCGCCCTCGGCCTCGGCTGCTTTGCGCGGGTGCCGGAGCTTTCAAGGGGCTACGTCTCGCGGATCATGGACGCGGGCGCGACGGGAGTCATGGTCCCCATGCTGGAGTCCGTAGAACAGGCCCGCCAGTTCGTGGCCTGGTCGAAGTACGCACCCCTGGGGGACCGGGGGTTCGGCACCATCGGCGACCACACGACCTACGCGTCAGTTGGCCCGGAATTCATGGCGCGGAGCAACGACGAGACGCTCTCCATCGCCCAGATCGAAACCCGCCGGGCCGTTGAAGAGGTCGATGCCATCGCGGCGGTCCCGGGCATCGATGCCCTCCTCGTCGGGCCCAATGACCTTTCCGTATCGCTCGGCTGCGCGGGCGACCTCTTGGGGGACCAACTCGAGAAGGCCATCGGCAGGGTTGCCGAGGCGGCAAAGAAGCATGGCAAGATCTTCGGCCTGCACGGGCCCGACGCCCTGCTCGAGCGCTGGATCCCGCGGGGATGCTCGCTGATCATGAGCAGCCTGGACATCAGCATTCTCTCGGCCGGCCTGAAGGCCATCGCCCAGAAATTCAAGGCTTGAGGAAAGCGGCCATGGCATACAAAATCCTCATTCCGCAGGATATCGTCGAGGAAGGCAAGGACTGGCTACGCGCGCGCGGCTACGAGATCAAGATGGGAAGCGGCATCACGGCCGACGCGATCGCAAGGGATGTTGCCGATTGCGACGCCATCCTGGCCCGGACGGCGCTCTTTCCTGCGCAGGTGCTCGAGGCGGGGAAAACGCTGCGGGTGATTGCCCGCCACGGCATCGGCTACGACAACATCGACGTGGCCAGGGCCACGGAGCTGGGCATCTGGGTCACGAACACCCCGGAGGCCAATGCGGGGTCCGTCGCGGAGTACGCGCTCGGCAGCATCATCGCCCTGGCACGGAACTTCATCCGAAGCGACCGCGAGACGCGGGCCGGCAACTGGGAGATCCGGAACAAGATGACCGGTTTCGACCTCGAAGGCAGGGTGCTGGGAATCGTCGGACTGGGAAGGATCGGACGACGACTGGCGAAGAAGGCGGCGCTCGGCCTCGACATGAAAGTGATCGGTTACGACCCGTACCTCGCACCCGATGCGTTTCCGGAACAGGTGACGTCCGTCAAGAACCGGGAGGAACTCTTTGCGTCTTGTGATTTCATCAGCCTCCACCTGCCCGGGGGGGCGGGGAACAAGGGGATTGTCGGCAGGAAGGAATTCTCCCTGATGAAGAAGACGGCCTGTCTCATCAATGCGTCCCGGGGCGATGTCGTAAACGAGGCCGAACTGGTCGAGGCGCTGAGAAACGGCGACATCGCCGGCGCCGCTCTGGATGTCTTTGCCCAGGAACCGCCGGAAAGGAACAACCCCCTGTTCGCCCTGGACAATGTATTGCTGACCCCGCACAATGCCGCCCTGACCCGGGAGGCCATGCTGCGCATGGCCCTTGGCGCCGCACAGGGGATCGACGAGGTGCTGACGGGCAAACGGCCCACATGGCCGGTCAACGAGCCGGCGGGAAAAATAAAGGCATAAAGTTCATCTCACCCAGGAGGATCGAACATGCTCAGATTCAGCGCCAACCTCACCATGCTGTTCAATGAAGTCGATTTCCCGGCTCGCTTCGAAAAGGCCGCCCAGGCTGGCTTCAAGGGTGTTGAATACCTGTTTCCCTATGCCTGGAAGAAAGAAGATCTCTCCGATGCATTGAAGAAGAACGGTTTGACGCAGGTTCTTTTCAACCTGCCTGCGGGAGACTGGAATGCCGGCGAGCGGGGGATTGCCTGCCTGCCCGGCAGAGAGGGTGAATTCCGGGAGGGGGTTTCAAGGGCCCTGGAATATGCGGCCGCACTCGGCTGCCCGCAGCTCAATTGTCTTGCCGGCATGACGCCCCGGAGCGAATCGCCCGGGAAAATCAGGGCGACCCTTGTCGAGAATCTCCGCTTCGCAGCCGATGTGCTCGAGAAAAAGGGCCTGCGCCTCCTTGTCGAGGCGTTGAACAGCCAGGATATGCCCGGGTTTCATCTTGTGCGCACGTCGGACGTATTGAGCCTGCTCGCAGAGGTGGGGCGGCCCAATGTCTACATCCAGTACGATGTTTACCACATGCAGATCATGGAGGGGAATCTGACAAAGACCCTTCTGGACAATCTCGGACGGATCTCCCACATCCAGATTGCAGACAACCCCGGTCGCCATGAGCCGGGCACCGGTGAGATCAACTACCCGAACCTGTTCCGCGCCCTCGAGGCAGCCGGGTACGACCGCTGGATCGGGTGCGAGTACAAGCCGGCCGTCCGGACCGAAGACGGACTCGGGTGGTTCGCACCGTACAGGTGAGAAAAAATCGCGCATCCGGCCATCGAAAAAAAACGGCCCGGAAGATCAGGCAGCACGATGGTACATTATTTGTTTGACTCACCTGGCGTGGCGCATTGCAGGTGAGCTTGCTGTTCACAACCTGTAGAATGCTTTTGCACAAGAAAAGCCCATGGCCTTCGCGGTCATGGGCTTTATGATTGACGCAAGACATGAACTCGCGATCCTGTCAGCCGCCTTGATCTGTGCCTCACATGACGTTGATGATGATGCTTCCCATGATCGTGAGAAATACGTTGGCAAATGCATACGGCGCGGCATTGGGAATGCTGCGCTGACTTGCATCGATGGCCGGTCCGGCATCCATTGCCGCCTTACTCCCTGGCCGGTTCACAATGCACGCCCATCTCCTTGCATACCCGCAATACGGCGTTGAGCACCAGCGAGGTGGTCTCCGCCGTCGACGCAGTCCCTGTTGAAACGATCAGCAGCTGGCAGAGATGATCCTCGAGCGGACTGATCTGGAGTCCCGCAATCCGTTTGCCATCGGTGAACTCGACGGTGCGGGCACCGTCGTCCTTCCGGGTGATCCGATAATCCTTGTTGGCCTGCAGCAGATCGATGGCCGTGCTGTAGACCTTGTCCGCGCGGGCTTCGAGGAGAACCGTGGCGGCATCATAGCCGGACTGCTGGCCGCTCGTCGGTTCGCTGGTCAGCTGCCGCACCTTCCCGACGGCCTTTCTTCCCAGGTAGACCCATTGTGCCTGGGCGAGATCTGCGACAAAAAATGACACGACCATGAACACGGCGATGAATCGTACGGCGTGAATCATTGGCGTTCCCCCTTGCAGTTTTTGCTGTCATCCTGTCAACGTTCGCTCATGCTTCGCAACTCGCTGTGA
>DASRZY010000065.1:0-3325 GCA_035685905.1 Syntrophales bacterium | reverse complement strand
TACGGCGAAGGTTATCCCGTCCGTGTTACAGAATGATGAAGGTTTTGTTAAAGTTGTGTTACAGTCGCGATTGACAGAATCGCCCCGGAAAGAAACACCCCATTTGGTCTGTAATGAGACCCCTTTTGTCTATCTGGAAGGATGAACTCGACGAAACAGCCCCGGAAAGCGGCGAAAGGTCGCATTCTCCTGGAAATCTGGAAGAGGCTCTCTGAAAGAATGTCAACGGATCGACGCAGAGACCTTCTTGACTCTACTTGCTCGAGACATCCGCGGATTGTCCCCTGATGTAGATGCCGAAGGCGTACCAGAATGCGGTGTACCACATGGGGGCCGCAATATTTCCCCGGAGAAGCTGATAGACGCCGGCCCCCGCGAGCCCGAGAACCGCGACATCCCAGAGATCCGCATAGCCGCCCGTTGCGCCGCTCACCCGACGGTTGACCGTCCGGAAACCATTGGCGATGTCCTGGCGCAGGGTCGCCGTTTTTCGGGCCTCGGGCCGAGTGATCTGGAATAGCCCCTGTTTTTTCGCAGCGGCCAGCAGAGTCCCGATATCCATCTGGCCATGCACGATCAGGATGCTTCCCGAGAGCTCATTGACGTCGACGGCCTCCACACCGGCGATCTCCGCAAGCCGGTCCCTGGCCTGGATGAACCATGCCAGATCGCGTTTGCGCGACGGCACTCTGACCCGCAGTCTCGTCGGTGTCCGATGACTTATGTAGGCATCTGGCAGCATGACTCGGACCTCATTTGGCAGGCGAATGGTGCTTCGCTCTCGGAGCGGGCTTCGGCGGCTCGGGCTCCACCTCTTCGGTAAAGTACTGGGACGCTTCGACCTCGGAGCGGGCCTCGGCGACGAGGTCCTCAACGGTTTCCCGCGTCTCCTCGGCAATCTCCTTGCCCTTCTCGTACAACAGGATCCCTTCCTTGATTACGGCCTTGGCCATCGGCTTGACTCCCGCCGAAAGGATCGGGAGGATGATGGGGGCGATGACGGCCGCACCGATGCCGAAGGCAAGCCCCGAAAGCATTCCCTTGAACCCGTTATCCAAAAATCCCATAACCTACCTCCTTCAGCAATGCTCTGATAATGCAGTATAGTGAAGATGCAGGCACTTATCAACGGCATTTTTATGAAAAGTATTAATAAAATTAATAACATTAATGAACCATTAAAAATGCACTGGAATTCCCTCGAAGCGCATTATTCATTGTGCCCGATAGAATTCAGGTGCATTTTGTGTGTGCTGGTTTTGAAAATAATCTAAATAATCGGCGAATCCGTTTGGGACTCCTTCATCTTGCAGGGCGAGTTCTTCGAGTAGATTCTGGAGCTGCTCGTCACTTGGACAAACATCCGGCGGAGGATAGGATGAGGGTAGTTCAGGGCGTCGCTTCGCTGGAAACGGGAAAGAAGAGGGAAACCGTCGTACCGCGGCCCAGCTGGCTTTCGATCTCCAGGCGTCCGCGATGGGCTTGCATGAGGTGTTTGACGATGGAGAGCCCCAGGCCGGTGCCGCCCAGCTCGCGGGAACGCGTCTTGTCCACGCGGTAAAAACGCTCCCCGAGGCGGGAGATTTCGTCCCGGGGCACGCCGATGCCCGTGTCTGCGATCCGCACGACAACTTCGTCTCCAGCCGGCTCGGCGGTGAGGGTCACGCGGCCTTCTTCGGGTGTAAACTTTACGGCGTTGTCCAGAACGTTGATAAGGATTTGGCTTAACCGGTCCCGGTCGGCCCGGATCCGCGGGAGTTCCTCAGGAACCTTCTGGCTGAGGCGGATTTTCTTCTCCCTGGCCTTGAGCTGGATGATATTCATGGCGCCTTCCACCGCGCCCGACAGGGCGACGCTCTCGAAGTAGAACCGCATCTCGCCCATCTCGATGTTCGAGATGATCAGGAGGTCCTCCACCAGGCGGTTGAGCCGCTCGGCGTGCCGGGCGATGGGGGTCAGGAATCGGCGCGCCGTTTCCTTGTCCTCGATGGCCCCCTCCTGGAGGGTT
Source organism: Syntrophales bacterium (assembly GCA_035685905.1). Classification (GTDB taxonomy): domain Bacteria; phylum Desulfobacterota; class Syntrophia; order Syntrophales; family UBA2192; genus UBA2192. The sequence goes on along the minus strand of DASRZY010000065.1, from coordinate 1,317 downwards.
TCGACGAATCCCAGGATGGCCGTCAGAGGCGTCTTGATCTCGTGTGTGACATTTGCCACGAAGTCGATGCGGACCCGCTCGAGCTTCTTGAGTCGGGTCACGTCGTGAAAGACGAGCATCGTCTTCCCCTCGCTCCCCGCAAAGCCCCGGACGGGCGTGATGGCCACGTCGAAAACGGCGTGCGGCTCTTCGCCGAAGGTGATCTCCTGGAACACGGGCTGCCCTGTTGCGCGGTATTGATCGAGGGCCTTCTGGAGCTCCAGGTTTCGGAATGCCTCCAGCGGGGTCTTCTCGAGGAGCTTGCCGTAGCGCTCCCCGATCATGTCGCGCAGTCCCTCGTTGACGGTTTCGATCTTCCCGTCGAAACCGAGCAGCAGGACCCCGTCCATGGCGCTGGAGAAGGCCGCTTCCACCTTGGCCTTCTCCTCCTGCAGGGCGGCGATGCGCTTGTTTAATTCCTCAACGATGTAGTTGATGTTCTCGGCCAGCACGCCGATCTCGTCGGACGATCGGATCAGGAGCGTGCCGGGGACTTCGCCCCTGCGCAGCCTTTCCGTGAACTGCTCCATTTGCCGGATCGGGCTTGTGAGGCGGCGGGAAAAGAAAAACGCCACCAGGATCGACGAGAGGAGGATCACGATGAAGGAGCGCAGCAGGATCCCCGTGAACTCTTCGATGCTCCTGCGAACCTCGACCAGGGGCCTCGCAAGCCGGACGTAGCCGACGATCTGGTCGCCCTTGCGGATGGGCAGGGCCACGTATTTCATCTCCTCGCCGACGGTCTGGCTGTACCGGGTGGCCGTGCCCTTGCCCCGGACCCGGGCCTCCTGGATCTCGGGCCGGTCGAAATGGCTCCCCATGTCGAGCACATCCTTGTCCGTTTCGGCAATCACCGTGCCGTCGCTGTCGACGACGGTGACGCGTGCGCGGGTGATCTTCGCAATCTGTTCGGCCCGCTGCTCGATCTCCTTCAGGGGGTAAAGGTCGACGATCCGGGCGTAGGCAACGAGCTCGGCCTCGATCTGGCGATCCAGCTTTTCCCGGATCTGGTTTACGGCCAGCAATCCGATGATCCCGATGGCGAGTACCGCAATCACCAGATAGGTGCCGAAGATCTTGAAGAAGAGCTTTCCGCGCATCACTCCTCGACCCTTTTCATGTCGCAGATCTCATCGGGGGTGTCGCCGGGCCACTGGTGCCTCACGTTCATTCCCGTCACCATATAAACAACCATGTCGGCAATCCCCTTGGCGTGATCGGCGATCCTCTCCAAATTCTTGGAGACCTGCATGATGAGCAGTGCCCGGTGGACCGTCC
>DASRZY010000064.1:0-3458 GCA_035685905.1 Syntrophales bacterium | reverse complement strand
GATGACGGATGTCCGGGCGACGGACATCATGACGAGGCGGATCATTGCCTCGTGGACGCGCTCCGGCCTGACCTTCGACCCCAGGTAGGCGAACAGGCGCTCCTTCTCTTCCCTGCCTGCCTCCTTTTCGAACCAGCCCCTGGCGGTGCTGTTGTCGTGTGTTCCCGTGTATGCGTAGTCGCGCCTGGCGTAGCTGTGGGGTGCATGATGCTGCGACCCGCCGCCGGAATCGAAGGCAAAAAGAAGCACCCGCATGCCGGGCAGCCCGTACCGTTCGAGAACGGCGCGAACATCCGGTGTGATGTACCCCAGGTCCTCCGCCACCAGGGAACCCTGCGGGATCCTCCGTGCAAGCGTTCGGAAAAGATCGCCGGCAGGCGCGGGAACCCATTTCCCCTTTGCGGCCGTGCGGTGTTTCGCAGGGACTTCCCAGTATGCGACAAGGCCCCTGAAATGATCGATCCGGAGAAGGTCGAAGAGTTCCAGGTTGTGGCGGATTCTCGAAACCCACCAGGCATAACGGCTTTCTTTCAGTGCGTGCCAGTCGTACACGGGATTTCCCCAGAGCTGCCCGGTCCGGCTGAAGTAGTCGGGCGGCACCCCCGCAACAAATTCAGGATTTCCCTTCTCGTCCAGTTTGAAAATCGAGGGATTCCCCCACACATCGACGCTGTCGTGGTGGACATAGCAGGGCAGATCCCCCATGACGGAAATCCCGAGACCATTGCAGTACTCCTTGAGCGCCCGCCATTGGCGAAAGAAGAGATGCTGGCGGAATTTCTCCTCCCCGATCAGCGGGGCCAGTTCTTCGACGCGCATCCCGAGGATTTTTATCCGGCGGTCGCGAAACGTCGCCGGCCATTGAGTCCAGGTCTTCCCCCCCGAGATGATCTTTAAAGCTTTGAAAAGCGCATATTCATCGAGCCAGTGTCGCTCGTCCCGGCAGAAAACGTCATAATCGTCCCGCAGGCCGCCTCTGCAGGCTGAAAATCTCTGCCACGCTTTACCCAGTATCTTCTCCTTGTAAGCGGTGACGAGACGAAAATCGACTCGGCCGGGCGAGAAACGAGGCGATCGGGACAGGTCGCTCTTCCGCAAGAAGCCTTCTTCGGCAAGTCTCTCGGGGCTGATGAGCAACGTGTTCCCCGCGAAGGCCGACAGGCTGCTGTAAGGAGAATTCCCCATGAGCCCGTCCGTCGGCACGAGGGGGAGAATCTGCCAGAGACGCTGCCCTGAACGGTGAAGGAAATCAGCGAACCGGTACGCCTCCGGCCCCAGATCGCCGATGCCGGAGAGCGACGGCAGGGAGGTCACATGCAGAAGAATTCCACTTCTTCTCACTGTACTATCCCTTCATGTGGAACTTCAGGGTTTTTCTTCCGGTCGAGCAATAGCTGCAATTTCATGGCATCAACTGCGGCATGGCCTTCCATTGTGTTGTCGAAATAGACATAAACTGCCTTGACCGTTTTCATCCAGATTCGGATTTTCCCCGCCCACTCTTCCAGGAACTCATCCGGGTACGGTCCTGAGTATGGGCTCTTGAGAGGGCCGTGAAATCGAATATAGACAAAGTCTGCCGTCACCGCATCGGGCGATAGTGTTCCGGAGAAATCGTAGATGCAGAAGGCCATGTTTTGATGACTCAAAATATCACAGGTGTCCTGTCGAAACCAGTCGGTATCGCGGAACTCGAAGACATACCGAAAATCCCTACTCAATACTTTACAGAATGCGTCCAATTTGTCGCCGTTGAAAGGAAAACGTGAAGGGAGCTGAAACAGGACAGGGCCCAGCTTCGAGCCCAGGCTTCCGATGCGGTCCAGAAAAGGCTTGACGGTTTCTGCCGGCTCCTCGAGCCGCTTGATATGGGTGATGAATCGGCTTGCCTTCAGGGCAAAGACAAAATCTTTCGGTGTGACGTCATGCCACCGCGACAAGGTGCTCTCCAGGGGAAGTCGGTAGAAGGTGCTGTTGATCTCTACGCTTTTGAACCGGGTGCTGTAAAATGGCAGGTAGTCGTGTGCGGCTAGCTTGGCAGGATAGAATGAGCCCCTCCAGTCGGGGTAGTAGAAGCCCGATATCCCGATATAGAGAGAGGGGCTTTTCCTCACCGCAGGTTCCCTCCCATTGATCCGCTTCTTACAGAATCTCACCTTGGATGACTGTGACAGCCTGGCCGCCGATCAGGACACGGTCGTCCTTCAGACTCACGCGCAGAATGCCGCCCCGGGGCGACGCCTGGTATGCCATGAGTGCCTTCTTGTTCAGTTTCGCGCCCCAGTAAGGTCCGAGGCAGCTGTGAGCCGAGCCCGTCACCGGGTCCTCGTCCACCCCCACGGCAGGCGCGAAGAAGCGCGAGACGAAATCATAGTCGGCCGACCGGCTGCGGCTCGTCACGATGACCCCGCGCATGTCCACCTTCTTCAGCCGGGTCATGTCGGGGCTGAGATTGCGCACGGTGTCTTCAAGGTCGACCTCAACGAGATAGTCAAAGCGGTTCCGGCCCGTGTACAGCGCCTCAACCCCGAGGGCACCGATCAGCTCAGCAGGGGCAGTGGCGTTCTTTGCCGGCTCGGAGGGGAAATCCATCTCGATCCAGTCATCTTGTTTCATCGCGTAAAGGATGCCGCTCCGGGTGTGGAACACGGCCCTCTGTCCTGCCGGCAGCTCCCCGGACTCCCAGAGGATGTGGGCGCTCGCCAGGGTTGCATGCCCGCACAGATCGACCTCGACGGCGGGGGTGAACCAGCGCAGCGTGTAGCTGCCGTCGGGGCGCTTTTCCAGGAATGCCGTCTCCGACAGGTTCATCTCGCGGGCCAGGTCCTGCCGCCATCTGTCATCACGAAGCCCTTTCAGGATGCACACGGCGGCGGGATTGCCCTTGAAGGGACGGTCCGTGAAGGCGTCAACGGTGAAAATCGTCTGTTTCAATGGTGAACTCCCTGGATCACTCCTCGAGCGAGAGGGTTAATTCGACTTCACGGGCTCGGGTTTCAAAAGGACTTCTTTCACGTTGTTTGCCCGGCTGGCATCCTCGACCTGGTCCGTGGGGTCGAGCCAGACCCGCACCCTCGTTGGCTCCTGAATGCGGATGGTGCTGGTATACGTGATCGACCCTCCGGGGTTCTTGAGCGCCCGGTCCGGATCCGCAGCCCACAGGGCGGCGTAGTCGGCAAACTGCACGCCGATCATGATCACGAAACAGGCTGTGTATGCTTGCGAGGCATCCCATGCCTTCTCCGGCAGGGAACCCGGTCCCGCATTGCGGATCTCCACAACGACATGGCCCGAGGGATTCAGATAGATCTTGTCAACGGCAAGGTCCGGTTTTGCCGCGGGAGCCGATTGGGCTGCGCTCGGCACTGCCGGCAACAGCAATACCGCCGCTGTCATCAGCATTATGAAATATCGCATCATGCTCTGCATGGCATCCTCCGCTGAGCTTTTTCGTTGTC
>DASRZY010000063.1:0-4293 GCA_035685905.1 Syntrophales bacterium | reverse complement strand
ATGCATGAAGGAAATCTTTTGGTTGTCGGTATCGAACTTGATGCAGTATTTGGTCCCGTTGCTGTATTCCGTCATGGCCGACTCTCTCAGGAAGGCGATGTCCCCGGAGATGGCCCTCGCCGCATCCTTCAGGTTGGAGTTGTCGATGTATCCGCGCACACCGGGCGTTGCCATGGCAAGCACGACGCCCAGCAGTACGATGGTGATGAGCAGCTCGATCACAGAGAAACCGCGATCGGGAAGGCATAGCCTCTTCCTGCCCGCGTGCGCCCTGCCCGTCAAACCGCCGGAACGGATCGACGGTATGCAAATCCTCACCGGGCATGTGGAGTGAAAATGGCTCATGACGACTCTGCCTCTGGGTCTCGTGACATCGCTGCGAACTTTGATGCTCCCAAGTTCCTGGATGGAACAATCATTTCCAATTCAGCAAGAAGTATGCCCGCTGTTGCAGGGGTTACGGCTGCTTCCTCGAACCGGGCGTCGTCGATCGGGCTGTCAATCGGGGATAAACCGGGCGGATTGAAAACGGGATGAGAGGCGATGCCGAGTACCTCCCCACGGGAGATCTTTTCCTCGCCTTCAGATCGGATGTCCTGCCCGGCAATCCTGCTGCCCTATCCATCGATTGGACGTAGGCCAGTGATTTTGCGCCCCAGCCTTTCGGATGGTTTGCCCTTGTCAGGCCGTTCCCTGAGTTTTGGGTTGCCTGAGATTCTCTCCCTGCGACGGGATAGAACTCTTCTGAAATCCTTTTCGGAGGATCGGAGGAAAAACTTTAGGAGAATTTACGGGGCCCGCATCGACGTGCGGGAGAGTGGACCCTATGGGGCTATATCTAAATTATTTCTATGACTTGTCGGACAGAAAACGCTGGTGTCGACGATGATCGGTCAGGGAAGGCTTCGATAAAGGAAGAGATGCGTCATTTCCCTTCCCACAAACAGGTACAGGACGGCGGCAATCGACAGGAAGGGACCGAACGGCACGGCATATTTCATGTCCTTCCCCTTGATCAGGATCAGCGCGATACCGACCATCGCGCCGAGGATTGAGCTCATGAACACGACAAAAAACAGGGACTTCCATCCCAGAAAGGCACCGATCATGGCCAGCAGTTTTATGTCGCCGCCCCCCATCCCCTCCCGCTTGGTCAGAAGCTCGTAACCCACCGCGATCAGGTAGAGAAACCCGCCGCCGATCAGGAGCCCGAGGAGGGCATCCAGAAACCCGACCCCCATGATGAAAACGGCCAGCAAAAAAAACACGGGGATCCCCGGCAGTGAAATCACGTCGGGAATGATCTGGTGGTCGAAATCGATGAAGGTAATGACGATCAGGGCGGCCGTAAAGAGAAACGCGGCGAGGTAGGTGAGGCTGGGACCGTACATCCAGAATAGCGCCAGCGAGAGCAGCGCCGTCAGCAGCTCGACCAGGGGGTATCGGATTGATATGGATTGGCCGCAATCCCGGCACCGGCCCCGCAGGGTCAGCCAGCTCAGAACGGGGATGTTGTCGAAGGGGCGGATGGATTTTCCGCATTTCGGGCAATGAGAGGAAGGGAAAACGATGGATTTCCCCTCGGGGATCCGCCAGATGCAGACGTTGAGGAAACTTCCGATTGCAGCCCCGAAGATAAAAGCAATAATGTCCAGAAACACATTCATTCCAGAGTCAGCCTACGACTTCTCGGCCATCAACAAAAAAGGCCGTTCAAAACAGGCCAGATGCAAAGCCCCCTTCATTCCGATGACGAGGCGTACTGGAGCGTACGCCTGCCTTTCACCCGTCCTTCCGATCCCAGTCATACGGGATGTCGTTTTCGTGCGGGTGGACCCTGTACTCGTCGGGATCGTCGTACCGGTAGACGTGCGTGGGCACGTTGATGACAAAAGCCTCCTCGAGGGAGACACACTTGAAACCATGGAAGACAAAGGGCGGGATATGAAGCAGAATCGGGTTGTGCTCACCTGCGAAAAATTCATTCACTTCGCCGCATGTCGGGGAATCCTTGCGGCCGTCATACAGCACGATCTTCATCATTCCCTTCACGACCGTCATGTTGTCGGATTGACGCTTGTGGTAGTGCCATCCCTTCACAACGCCGGGGTAGGCCGTCGTCATGTAGACCTGGCCGAACGTCTCGAAGAACTCGTCGTCAGACCGCAGCATCTCCATCAGCCTTCCCCGCTCGTCAGGAATGACCCTCAGTTTCTTGACCTTCACGCCTTCGATCATGATTCTTTTCCTTTTCCTTTGTGCCCGGTCCCTACACCCGTGTCCCTCGTCCCTGCATCAATCGCGTTTGTTCGCACCCGTCTTTGCAACCATCTCGTTCGCATAGAGCAAAGACTCGAATGTCCCGGCATCGGTCCACCATCCGTCGAGGACATCCCATGTGATGCTCCCCTCGCGGATGTAGTGGTTGTTCACATCGGTGATTTCCAGCTCCCCCCGGTTGGAGGGCTTGAGCGTCTTGATCACATCGAAGACGGTTTCATCATACATGTAGATACCGATCACCGCATAGTTGGAGGCCGGTTGCTTGGGCTTCTCGTCGATGCGCACAATGCGGTCCCCTTCGAAGGCCGGCACGCCGAACCGCTGGGGGTCCGTCACTTCCTTCAGGAGGATCTTCGCCCCCCGCTCCATCTTTTTGAAGTCATCCACGGCCTTGCGAAAATTCTTCTCGATGATGTTGTCGCCCAGCACCACGGCGATCTTGTCCCCGTCGGCAAAGTGTGCCGCCAGATCGAGGGCCGCAGCGATCCCGCCCTCCCCTTCCTGGTAGGTGTAATTGAGGTGCTTGAGGCCGAATTCCTTCCCGTTACCCAGCAGCCTCAGGAAGTCCCCCGCGTTGTTGCCGCCCGTGACGATGAGGATCTCATCGATGCCGGCATTGACGAGAGACCGGATCGGATAGTAGATCATCGGCTCCCGGTAGACGGGCAGAAGATGCTTGTTGGTCACCTTGGTCAGGGGATACATGCGGGTTCCAAGCCCGCCTGCGAGAACGATACCCTTCATGAAATCCTCCAATCTGTCCCGACGACATAAACTTTTCTTTTATACCACAACCCGGCGGAATGACGGTAGGGAAAAACGGCAACCGGGATGCCGATGGAAGATGCGTCGATGATCCAACCGTCTTTTTTCACCGTCGGAGGCGACAGGCACTTTCAACCTGTACAGGGCAGCCCGTATTTTGTATAGTGAAGCTCCCGTCGGGCCGGTTACAGTGCAAGGGCTGTTCCAGAACCGGCACGGACGACCGATTCACGGACGGGAGTTGAGAATGACCGACGAGCACTACATGAAAATGGCCCTGAACCTGGCGAAGAGAGGGGCACCCTGGGCCTGCCCCAACCCGCTGGTCGGGGCGGTCATCGTCAGGGACGGCCGCATTATCGGGAAAGGCTATCACCGGCGCTGCGGAGAGAGCCATGCCGAGATCAATGCCATCGAGAATGCCACGGAATCGGTTCGGGGCTCCACCCTCTACATCAACCTCGAGCCCTGCTCGCACCACGGGAAGACCCCGCCTTGCGTCGAGAGGCTGATAAAGGAAAACCCGGCCCGCGTCGTCATTGGAACCGTCGACCCCAACCCGCTCGTGTCGGGTCGGGGAATCGCTGCGCTCAAACGGCACGGCATCGAGACCCGCACCGGCGTGCTCGCAGATCAGTGTCGCGAGATCAACGAGGTCTTCTTCAAGTACATCCGGACCCGCATCCCCTTTGTCACGCTGAAATTCGCCCAATCCATCGACGGGAAGATCGCAACCGCAACAGGGCATTCCCGGTGGATCAGCTCGGAGCCGTCCCGCGTATTTGCACATCGCCTGCGCAGCTTTCACGAGGCCATCCTCGTCGGCTCGGGCACCGTTGTGAAGGATGACCCTGAACTCACCTGCCGCCTTGTCAGGGGACGAGACCCCCTGAGGGTGATTGTGGATTCGAAACTGAAAATCCCCCTGGAGGCACGGGTCCTGCAGGATCAGGACAGGGCGAGAACTCTTGTCTTCACGACAGCAGGTCACAACAAGAAGAAGATGGCCGCTCTTTCCGACAGGGGAATCGAGGTCAAGGCTGCCGGGGAAAGGAAGGTGGACCTCCGGGCGGTTCTCCAGGAACTCGGCAGGCGCCAGGTGTCGTCGCTTCTCGTGGAAGGAGGGGCCGGTGTGCTCACATCATTCATTCGGGAGGGGCTTGCCGACCGGATCATCATCATATCCGCCCCGAAGATTTTCGGAAAAGGAACGGATGCCATCGGGGACCTGGCCGTGAGATCGGT
>DASRZY010000062.1:0-5518 GCA_035685905.1 Syntrophales bacterium | reverse complement strand
AGACAGGGAGACAGCCATGACGACGAAGAAACGGGCCATAGCAAGAATTCGAAGGGCCGAGCGGATTGTTTTCTTTATGTTCGATGTGATCGTCCCCATCTTCGCCCGGGCGCGTGAATTACGGCGTGTCGCCTGAGCGACGCTTCCATTCCTCCAAATCGGTGAGCGCTCTTTCCCTGTAGCGCTCGCCTCGATCTTTTTTTCTTACTTTCCCACCCAGCGGCTCAAAAAGACCAAAATTGACATTCATCGGCTGAAACGACTTTCCGCAGGAATTGGAAACATGATGCAGGAGAGCGCCCAGCGCCGTGGTGCGCGGGGGTGCGGTGAAGGGCAGGCCGAGACGCAGCCGGTGCAGGAACAATGCGGCAAGCAGCCCCGTGGCCGTTGACTCCACGTATCCTTCCACCCCGGTGATCTGGCCGGCGAAAAGGATATCCGGGTTGGATCGAAGCTGCAGGGTGTCCGTCAGAAGCATGGGCGAGTTGATGTAGGTGTTCCGGTGAATGCTGCCGAAACGCAGAAACTCGGCATGCTCGAGCCCCGGGATCGTGCGGAAGATCCGCTCCTGCTCCGGCCAGGCAAGCTTGGTCTGGAACCCCACCATGTTGTACATGGTCCCCTCGCGGTTTTCCTGTCGAAGCTGGATGACGGCGTGCGGCTCCCGCCCCGTCCGCGGATCGACGAGACCCACGGGCTTCATGGGCCCGAAGCGCAACGTATCTTCCCCTCGCCTTGCCATGATCTCTATGGGGAGGCACCCCTCGAAATACGTCTCGTCCTCGAAGGGCCTTGCCGCAATCCCGCGGCCCTCGAGAACGGCCTGGCGGAATTGTCCGTATTGCTCTTCATCGAGAGGGCAGTTCAGGTAATCCCCCGCCCCCTCGTCGTACCGGGAAGCCCGGAACACGCGCGACAGGTCAATGGATCCGGCGTCGATGATCGGCGCGATGGCATCGTAGAAGTGGAGGGACTCCTGTCCGACGAGGCGGGCAATCGCACCGGCAAGGGGATCCGAAGTGAGAGGGCCCGTGGAGATGATCACATGCGCATCCGCGCGGATTTCCGTGCATTCACCCCGGATGATGCGGAGCCCCGGCTGAGCCAGGAGAGTCTTCTCGATGTGTTCGGAAAACAGGGTTCGATCGACCGCCAGGGCCTTGCCCGCAGGCACGGCCGTGGCTTCTGCCGCCGCCATGACGAGGGAGTCGAGCCTTCGCATCTCCTCCTTGAGAAGGCCCACGGCGCTCGAGGGTTCGTTGGATCGAAGGGAGTTGCTGCAGACGAGCTCGGCCAGGTGAGGCGAGCGATGGGCGGGAGATCGTTTTTGCGGCTTCATCTCGCGAAGATCGACCACGTGGCCGCGCTTCGTGAGCTGCCAGGCCGCCTCGCAGCCGGCAAGGCCGCCGCCGATGATGACGATTGGTTTTTGACTGCTCATAAGCTGTCAGACCGGGGAAGGTAAAATGCGGGCAGATCCGGTATGAGGCCCCGGAGCATCGGATCGCGGCTCGTGACTGGAGCAGGGGCCTAGCCGGGGATGGCTTCCTTGAACGTGCAGCCTTCCTTCGGGCAGGCTTTCGCGCGGCCGGTCTTTCGGTTGTATTTCTCCACGAGAAACTTCGAGCCGCACTGCGGGCATTCCTCGTTGATCGGGCGATCCCACGTGGCGTACTTGCAGTTGGGGTAGGCGGTGCACCCGAAGAAGGATTTCCCCTTCTTGGTCCGCTTCTCAGCAAGGGTTCCCTTGCAGCCTTCCTCGGGACAGGCAATGCCGGTCGAGAAGGGCATCGTGCTCTTGCATTCCGGGTAGCCCGAGCAGCCGAGGAACTTCCCGAATCGGCCTTCCTTGAGCACCATGGGCTTGCCGCACTTGACGCAGGCGATGTCGAGGGGCTTCGCATCGGCCTGGCCGTTGGTGCCCCCGTTGCCGTTCACGTTCTGCGTGTTCTTGCAGTCCGGGTATTTCGAGCAGGCGAGGAATCGCCCGTTTCGTCCCCAGCGGAACACCATGGGGGCCCCGCACTTGTCGCACACCTCTTCCGAAGGCTCGCCTTCCTTCTTGACGTTGCGCATCTTCTTGGCGGCGTTTTTCAGGTCTTTCTCGAAGGGCGCATAGAACTCCTTCAGCGTGTCGATGCGGTTGAGCTTGCCGTCCTCGATCTGATCGAGCTGGTTCTCCATGGATGCCGTGAACTCCACGTCCATGATCTTGGGGAAATTCTTCACCAACAGCTCATTGACCAGGATCCCGAGATCGGTGGGATGGATGCGCGCCTGTTCGAGCTTCACGTAGTTCCGGTCCTGGATGGTGCTGAGGATTGCAGCGTAGGTGCTGGGCCGTCCGATCCCCTTTTCTTCCAGTTCCCTCACCAGCATGGCCTCGGTGAAACGGGGCGGGGGCTGCGTGAAATGCTGGTCGGGCTTGAGCTCCAGAAGCTTCAGCACCTCGTTCTCGGAGAGCTTCGGAAGGGTCTTCCCGTTTCCGTTTTCGTCGTCCGTGTCCTTCCCCTCGGTGTAGAGGATCGTGAATCCCGCGAATTTCATAACGATGCCGCGGGCCTGGAAGAGGAACTCTCCCGCCGTGATGTCCACGGTCGTCTGGTCGTAAAGGGCCGGGTTCATCTGGCTTGCTACGAAGCGGTTCCAGATGAGCTGGTAGAGCCGGAACTCGTCGCTCGAGAGGTACTGCTTGATTTCTGCGGGCCTGTAGGCAAGCGACGAGGGGCGGACGGCTTCGTGGGCGTCCTGGGCCTTTTCGGAGGTGGCGTACACCTTCGCCTTGGCCGGCAGGAATTCCTTGCCGTACACGTCCTGGATGAATGTCCTTGCTTCCGTCAGGGCCTCGCCGGCGATTCGGACGGAGTCGGTTCTCATGTAGGTGATGAGCCCGACGGGTCCTTCCTGGCCCAGTTCGATGCCCTCGTAGAGCTTCTGGGCGATCATCATGGTCTTCTTGGGCGAGAAGTGCAGCCAGCGCGAGGCTTCCTGCTGCAGCTTGCTCGTCGTGAAGGGCGGAAGCGGGTTTCGCTTCGTCTCCTTGCTCTCGATGCTGCTCACCGTGAAGGCTGCTGTCCGGAGGGCCTCGACGATCCCCTTGGCCTGGGCATCGTTGGTCACCTTGGCCTTCTTGCCACCGACTTTCGCGAGCTTGGCCTCGAAGGGAGGCGGGTTGGCGCCTTCGAGGGACGCCGCGATCGTCCAGTACTCCTCCGGTTTGAAGTTCTGGATTTCCTCTTCACGCTCGCAGACGATTCGCACGGCGACGGACTGAACGCGGCCGGCCGAAAGCCCCCTCTTCACCTTGTCCCAGAGGATGGGGCTGATCTGGTAGCCCACCAGCCGGTCGAGGATGCGCCGCGTCTGCTGGGCCTCGTAGCGGCTCATGTTCAGGGGAAGGGGGTTCTTGATCGCCGCAAGCATCGTGTTTTTTGTCAGGTCGTTGAAGAGCACGCGGTAGACCTGCTTGCCTTTTGTCCCGATTTCCTCGGCGATGTGCCAGGCGATGGCTTCCCCTTCCCGGTCGGGGTCCGGGGCCAGATAGATCGTGTCGGCCGACTTGGCGGCCTTTTTCAGCTCGGTGATGACCTTCTTCTTGGCCTCGAGGACCTGGTAGGTCGGGCTGAAATCGTGCTCGATGTCGATTCCCAGGGTGTTGCCCGGCAGGTCCTTCACGTGTCCAACAGAAGCCCGGACATCGAATTCCGTGCCCAGGTATTTCTTGATCGTTTTTACCTTCGTGGGAGACTCGACGATGATCAGCGCATTCGACATCAATGATCCCTCAGTTTGAAAAGCTTTCCCGGGAGCTGCAGGACACAGTCTTTGAGCTCAAGGGACAAAAGCAGCGCAAGGACCTCGGCTGCCGCCAGGCCCGAGCGGTTGATGATGGTATCGGCATCCAGCGGCTTTTCTGTAATGAAGCGAAGAAGCCGCGACTCTTTTTCCGTCAGGTCCTCCCGCCCGGGGGCCTTCGTGGTCTGGCCCGCCGGTGAGGGAACCGGAATTTCCTTTGCTGTGCGCAAGCCGGCGCGTGCGTTTCCGAGCTGGGGTAGAATTTCCTCGAGGATGTCCTCGACGCTCTCCACGAGCTTTGCCCCCTGCCGGATCAGCTGGTTTGTCCCGCGGGAGCCCGGCAGGTCGATGCTCCCCGGCACCGCAAAGACCTCGCGCCCCTGATCGAGGGCGCAGCGGGCGGTGATGAGCGAGCCGCTCTTCTCGCCCGCCTCGACGATGAGAACCCCCAGGGACATCCCGCTGATGATGCGGTTGCGGGCGGGGAAGTTCGGCCGGTTGGGCTCTGTACCGAAGGGGTACTCCGTCACGACGGCGCCGTTTTCAACGATGCCGTCGCGCAGTTTCCGGTTCTCCGGCGGGTAGATCACGTCCATGCCGCAACCCAGCACGGCAATCGTGCGTCCGCGGGCCGAAAGGGCGCCGCGATGGGCACAGGTGTCGATCCCCCGGGCCAGGCCGCTGACGATGGTCGCACCGCGATGGGCCAGCTCCCGGCAGAGCCTCTCCGTGACAAAACGTCCGTAGGGGCTTGCGTTCCGGGACCCGACAACGGCTACAGGGACGTCATCGGCCTGCAGCGTTCCTTTGCTATAGAGGAGCGGGGGGTAATCGTAAATATTCCTCAGCCGCTCCGGGTAAACAGGGTCCTTCACCGTAATGATGGATACACCCGCTCGCGCCGCCCTGCCGATTTCGGAGCGCGCCTGCTCCCAACCCCGAAAATCCTTGATGTTGCGGGCTGTCTTGTGGTTTAATCCCGCCGTTTGTTCCAGCTCGCGCAGGGTCGCTTCAAAGACGCGATCCGGCGAGCCGAAGTCGGACAGGAGGTTGCGGTACGCAATATTGCCGACCCCCTCAATGGACCGGAGAGCAACCCAGTATGTCAGTTCGTCCTTGATTGCCACGGGACAGGGTTCCTCGGCTTCTGTCGTACGGGTGGCGATGATGGGCCAGCTCAAATGCGCCGGATTCCCTAATGTAGGACTCGATTTCAAAATGTCAAAGTCAGCCTTCTATACTCGAGCGGTCCGCCTGTCAAGCATTTTTGAAGCAGCCACTGCAGGGGTCGACACCCTGCACACTGTCGGGAGCCTGTGATGAAGCGGATTGCGAGCAGAGTGGTTGTCCTGCTCATGGGCCTCCTGGCGATGGCCACAGAGGGGACCTGGATGACGGCATCGGCCCGTGAGAGCCGTGCCGCGGCCCCTGACGTTTCGATCTCAACCCGTGAGATCGATCTCGGCGTCATTGGGCCCGGCGAGCACGCCCGGGGCCAGTTTCAGATCAGCAATTCCGGACAGGGAGTGATCCAGTGGTCCATGGAGGAGCCGGCAGGCTGGGAGCGCCCTGCAGGCAAAAATCCGGCAGGGGAGAGCGGTGCTTCCCCATCACGTGTGGATGTCGTGCTGAGTTCCCTGCGTGAGCGCGCAGGGTCGGGGGAGCACCCGGTTGAGCTCCAGATCGTATCGGGAAGGAACACATGGATACTCCGGCGGAACCT
>DASRZY010000061.1:0-6577 GCA_035685905.1 Syntrophales bacterium | reverse complement strand
CCTCACAGCTGGCCATTTTTGAACAGCCTGTTAAAAAACCAGAGCGGTCTAAAACCGTCTATTCGCTTCAGAGGCTTGCTTCAGCTTCGTTTATTTGTTCATCTTCTAAGCGAAAAAGGGGGAGATGCGATCTCCCCCCTCTCCTTTACCTTTTCTTTTCATGAAGCGCCAGAGGCGTTTCAGTGATCTTCCTTCTCGAACATGTAGCCGCTCACCATGGAGGAAAGGGTCCCCTCATTCAGGACGGCATCATACCAGAAGGCCATGTACACGTGAACCACGATGAAGAGGACAAAGCCCCAGGTGAACACGTGGTGAATGTAGCGCACCGATGCCAGGCCCCCCAGGAGATTCTCAATGGGCTTGAGGATCGTGTAAATCCAGCCGGTGAGACCTGCGTGGTAGCCCGCCCCCATAAGGATCAGACCCGTGATGAGGATGCAGAATACCATGCCCATCAGACCCAGGTAGGCAAGCGACTGCATGGGGCCGTAGCACTCCTCGTGGCTTGGCCCCTTCTTGTCGATCAGCAGATAGAACTTGATCTGCTTGATGGTGCAGGGAATGTTTGTGAAGGCCAGGAAGTCCTTCCAGTCCGCCTTGAAGGTGGAGAAGAAGGCCAGGTAGAGCCTCCAGATGAACAGGAACCCCAGCAGGACCCCGAAGAGGATATGCCAGAAGCGGATTTCCCCCACGGAAAATTTCTGCCAGGTCGCCCCGGTTGTTACGGTAATGGGATAGGCAATGAGAAACCCCGTCCCGATCAGGGCGAATATGACCAACGCCATGGCCCAGTGGTTGATGCGGATGGCCACGGACCAGTGTTTCTTGGGTACGATTTTTTCCATGGCACCCTCCTCTCAGGCCACCCTGAATTTGCGGATCTCGCCATTCGGCTCGATGATGTGGACAGCGCAGGCCATGCAGGGGTCGAACGAGTGGATCGTCCGGATGATCTCCAGCGGCTGATCGGCCTTTGCCAGCTTGGTCCCGATGAGGGATTCCTCGTAGGGGCCGCGCTTGTTGTTCTTGTCCCTCGGCGAGCAGTTCCAGGTGGAAGGAACCACGGCCTGGTAGTTGGCGATCTTGTGGTCCTTGATGCGGATCCAGTGGCTGAGGGCCCCTCGCGGGGGTTCCGTCATCCCGCGGCCCTGGGCCTCCTTGGGGACATCGCAGGGTGTCCAGGTCCGCACGTCGCCCTTCTTGAGATTGGCGACGAGCTCGTTGAACCAGCCCTCGATCTGGTCGCCGACGAGCTTCGTCTCGATGGCCCGGGCCGCTGTCCGCCCCAGCGTGGAGAAGAGCACCGTCGCCGGAAGCCCCGTGGCCTTGAGCGTGCCTTCGACAAGAGGCTTGATCTGCTTGTCGCCCGCGGTGTAACCGACGATCATGCGGGCCAGCGGTCCGACCTCGACAGGCTCGCCGTCATAGCGGGGCGCCTTGCACCAGCTGTATTTCTCTTCGCCCTTCAGGTGGCCTTCCTTGTCGTAGCCCGTGTACTTGGGAATGGTCGTCCCGTCATAGGGATGCTGGGGCTTGTCGCCCTCGTACCAGGCATGCGTCAATTCCTCGGTGATCTTCGACTCGTCAATGGGCAGAAGCTTTGCCAGATTGCGATTCTTCACGATGCCTCTCGGGAAGAGGAAGTTCGTGCCGGAATCGTCAAGGGCGAACCCGCCGAAGCTCATGTAGTTCTTCACGCCGCCGCCGATCCCGGCGAGGCCCTCGCCCTTGTAATACCGGGCCGCCAGAACGACGTCCGGGATGTAGGCCCGCGCGACGAAGTCATTCACCGCCTTGATGCGGAAGAGGTAGTCTCCCAGGCGGCTCGGGTTCATCGCGTCCAGGACGCAGGTCACGCCGCCCACGACCAGGGATTGCGGGTGCGGGTTCTTGCCGCCGAAGATGGCCTGGGCCTGGGCCGCCACCTTGGACACTTCCAGGGCATCGAGGTAGTGGGAGAGGATCACCAGGTTGGCCTCGGGGGGCAGCTTGTAGGAGGGGTTCCCCCAGTAGGCATTGGCGAAAGGCCCCAGGCGCCCCGACTTGACGAACTTGCCCAGCCGATCCTGGATGGCCTTGTAGTGTGTCGCCGAGCAGTTGTAGGGATTGGAAGATGCGCTCATCGCGATCTCCACGGCCTTTTTCGGGTCGGCCTTCAGCGCGCTCACCACGTCGACCCAGTCCAGCCCGTGCAGGTGGTAGAAATGCATGATGTGGTCGCCGAGGTACCAGGCCCCCTGCATCAGGTTGCGGATGATCCGCGCATTGGGCGGCGGCTTGATGCCGAAGGCATCTTCACAGGCCATGATGCTCGCTTCATAGTGCACGTACGTGCAGACCCCGCAGAAGCGCTGCACGATGAGTCCCGCATCGCGCGGGTCGCGCCCCTTGAGGATCGTCTCGATGCCTCGCCACAGCGTAATGCTGCTCCAGGCATCCTTGATGGTGTTTGTGTTGTCCAGTTCGACTTCTATCCTCAGATGTCCCTCGATTCTCGTGATGGGATCAACAACCATTCGTTTTGCCATGGCTCACCTCCTCGGCCTATTCATTGTGGGGGGTTTCGTCTTTTTTGTCAGAACCGCCGTGACGCAGCGCGCTGAACACACCGTGTGCGGCAACACCTGCCGCCGTCACCGCTGTCAGCATGATGCCGATGTCGTCGACGGTCTTCTCCCCGCCACCGATTGTAGCCGCCTGGATGGGTTTCTCCAGGGGCGCCATGGTGTCCCAGAACCCGATTTCCGTACAGCCGATGCAGCCGTGCCCCGCCATGACGGGCCAGGAAATGCTGTCATTGAAGCGCAGGTGGGAACAGTTGCCGAAGGTGTACGGGCCTTTGCAGCCGACCTTGTAGAGGCACCAGCCCTTCCGGGCGCCCTCGTCGCCCCACTGGTCCACGAACTCGCCCGCGTCGTAATGGGGGCGCCGCTCGCAGAAGTCGTGGATGCGCTTCCCGTAGGCCCAGAGCGGCCTGCCCTGCGAATCGAGGGCCGGCAAAGCGCCGAACAGCAGGTAGTACAGAAGAGTGCCCGTAAAGTTGACCGTGTTGGGGGGGCAGCCTGCGAGGTTCACCGTGGAGATGCCCAGGGCCTTGCTCACGCCGACCGCGTCGGTGGGGTTGGGCCTTGCCGCAGGGATGTTTCCCCAGACGGCGCAGGCGCCGATGCAGATCGTTGCCGCGGCCTTGGAGGTGACCTTCTTGCCGATCTCGATGCCCGTCTCCCCCTTGGGGCCAAGGCGCATGTACTGGCCGTTCAGGCCCTGCGGGATCGCACCCTCGATGACACAGATGAACTTCCCGGGGAAGTCGTGCAGGGCCTGCTCGAGGCATTTCTCGGCCTGGTCGCCTGCGGCCGCCATGATCGTCTCGTGATACTCGAGCGAGATGGTCTCGAGCAGGATGTCATCGACATTCGGGTAGGAGGAGCGCAGCAGCGACTCGCTGCAGCCGGTGCACTCTGCGAAATGGAGCCACACAACGGGCAGGCGGCTGAAGTTCTCGGCGGCCCTGGCCACCATGGGCTCGAAGATGGGCGGCAGCATGAGGGCTGCTGTCATGACGGATGTCCACTTGAGGAAATCCCGCCTCGAAACCCCGCGCTCTTTCAGCAGTGCCTGGAAGTCTTCCCGCGGCTCGGGATACTCCTTCTCGAAGCGGTCCATGTGGACCTTGCACTGCTCCAACAGCCGGTTATACTGCCGGCTCACCGTTTTGCTGTAATCGTCTTTCCCCATAGAACCCCCTTTCACGACAGATCCATTATGATACCGTTTTATCCAATGCCCCCTGGCAAGAGGGTCATTCTCGTGCAGTACTGCCTTTGCCGCGCGCAGATGTCTTCTGTTGACGGTCTTCGAGCATCACTGTCAAGAACACGGTTTGCGGCTGGCTCGGAAATGAACAGACAGAGACGAGTCGGCATTTGAATGGGTTTGCCGGCCGCCAAAAGCAAAAGAGAGAGAGAAAGGAATTACGGTAGACCGCCGCGTGAATACGTCATTTCTGCACCAAAGTCAAGCAAAACTTCCGTCCCCTCCCGGCTCTCAAGCGTTACAAAATTTACCCTCCCGCACCTATTCTTTTTGCACAATCTGACAATCATCAATCGGTAGACTGCCTTATGTCTTTTTTGACAGAATGTCAAGGTTAACTTATCCTTTCGAGGACCGGGAAAGGGATTCCCGGTGGTCCTCGCCGGCCCTCTTTGACCCTTTCGGTTTTTTCTGCTATGAATGAACAAGACCGGCATGCAAACCTGCGGATCGATTCCCCCGGGCTTTTTACCCATCAACAATTGATCATTGGAGAACACCATGAAGAAACATCTCCTTTGGCCTGTCTTGCTTCTGCTCACACTGGCTTTCGCGAATACCCTGCCGGCGGCCGGTCCCCCGCAGCCGGGCGGGCAGCTGCCGGAGTTCAAGTTCCCCCTGCCGTCGGAGCGAATCGACAAGGGCTATCTCGGTCTTTCGGGCTGGGGGAGCACCTTTCGCATCCCGGACATCAAGGCGCGCGTGGTGATCGTGGAGATCCTCAGCATGTACTGCCCCTTCTGCCAGAAGGAAGCTCCCCTGGTAAACCAGTTGTACGATGCGATTGAAAAGGACCCTAAGGCGAAGGGTAACGTCAAGATCCTGGGAGTCGGTGCAGGCAACTCCGCCTATGAGGTAGAAGTCTTCAGGAAAAAGTACAGCATCCCCTTCCCGGTGATCCCCGACCCGGATTACGCCGCCTACAATTTGTACGGCGAGGTTCGGACGCCCTATTTCATCGCCGTGAAGATCAATCAAAACGGGACTCACGAGGTTATCTACTCGAAGTTGGGGGGTGTGGGGGATATCCCGGCCTATTTGGAGTCACTCAAGAAGTCCGCCGGCCTGTAAGGAGGGACCCATGCCGAAGAAAGCCATATTGATTGTCGCCGCTCTTATGATGATGACACTGAGCATCCCCGCCTGGTCCCAGACCCATTCGGAAGCCTACAAGGACAACATCTACCAAACGGGACCTCTGAAGCCCACGGACAGCGTGCTCAAGGTCAAGGCGGGGGATCCGGCACCCGATTTCACTCTCCCCTCCGTCTCAGGTGAAAAAGTAACCCTGAGCCGGTACCGGGGAAAGAAGAACGTGGTCCTCTCCTTTGTCCCTGCTGCATGGACCCCCGTCTGTTCAGACCAGTGGCCCGGCTACAACATCGTAAAGGACCTCTTCGACCAATACGATGCAATGCTTCTGGGCATCACCGTGGATAACATCCCCACTCTCTTTGCCTGGACGAACCAGATGGGAAAGCTCTGGTTCCCGGTCCTCTCCGATTTCTATCCGCACGGAAAAGTTGCCGGGACCTACGGCGTTCTCCGCTCCGACGGGACATCCGAGAGGGCTCTCTTCGTCATCGACAAGAAGGGGATCATCCGCTACATCGACGTCCACGACATCAACAAACGCCCGCCTCTGGAAAGTCTTATCCGGGAACTTCAAAGACTGAAGTGAGTCGGCAGGTGCTCCCGCTGACAGCCCGTGATCTTCTCCAGTCGGTTTCTCCTGCCGCCGGACAAGGCACTGCAAAACATATAATCATTACAAATCTGTAACCTTCCATTAACAAAGCCCTTCCATGACGCCCGGCACACCTATGTCATAATTGACATAATTCATGAATTTCATTGATATTTATACCGAAAAAAACCTTGACACTGCCCGGCTCGGACGATATAGAGTGCGCGGTTTATCAGGTCTTCCGTAAGTTGCCTATCGGGCGTGAATGCTTCTCGGTCGGCATTTTTTCGGAAGTCCGGAGACCGTTTTCATTTCCATCCCGGCATGACACCCGTTCATGCCTGTTTTGCCCGTATCGGGCGAGAGGAGAGGGGGGAGTTTTCCCGCCATAGTTTCAGAAAGGAGAGAGGGTAATCATGGATGTCAGCAGGAGAGGTTTCCTCAAGCTCTCCGGCGCGACACTGGCAGCCAGCGGACTCGGCATCAGCCTGAGCCCTTCCAGGGTCCACGCCAAAGAGCTCAAAACGATTTTCACAAAAGAATCCCTGACCGTATGCCCCTACTGCTCCGTCGGATGCGGCATCATCGTGTCCGTCCGCGACGGTAAGGTCATCAACACCGAGGGGGATCCCGACAACCCCATCAACCAGGGCACGCTCTGTCCCAAGGGCGGCTCGATCTACCAGATGGCCGTGAACAAGAACCGGCTCGACAAGCCCCGCTACCGGGCGCCTTTCGCAACGGAGTGGCAGGAAGTCGAGTGGGAATGGGCCCTGGAAAAAATCGCCCACAACATCAAGAAAAGCCGCGACGCCAGCTTCAAGGCCCGCAACGAGAAGGGCGAGCTCGTCAACCGCACGGACGGAATCGCTTCCGTCGGCTCGGCCGCCATGGACAACGAGGAGTGCTGGCTTTATCAAAAATTCCTGAGGGGCCTGGGCCTGGTGTACATCGAACATCAGGCCAGGATCTGACACAGCGCAACCGTACCGGCTCTGGCAGAGTCGTTCGGACGTGGCGCGATGACGAATCACTGGATTGACATGCAAAACAGTGATGTGATTTTAATCA